>JAZRFR010000107.1:0-36170 GCA_045643785.1 Eubacteriales bacterium
AAGACCCTCCCCTTTGGGGAGGGGGGACCGCGGAGCGGTGGGTGAGGTTTGTCCGAAAACATGTTATTTGCCAATGGTTTTTACCTCATCCACCATCCTCAGGATGGTGGAACATCCTGAGGATGGTCCCCCTTCCCCAAAGGGGAAGGTCGGGGAACGGGGGGACGAACCCACCGACAAACCCAAATTTGAACCCCTTCAAGCACAAAACAAACACGGCGTACCCGCAAAATGGGTACGCCGTGTTGTTTCATTCATTCATTTATTTCAAGATCCAATGACAGGGAAGCCCATCCACGTACTCGGGATAACGCTCGCCCTTGATCAAAGGCAACAGATACTTCAAGCACGCATCCGTCACGTGATTCCCCCGCTCGTTGATAAATTCCGCAGGCACGCACTTCGTCTGATTGGCGATCTTGAAAATGTCTTCGTGGCCGATCTCAAAGGCGTAGGGCTCGCTCGATACGCGGTTAATGGTCATCATCTGGCGGCTGACCCCCTCCACGGCGGTCATCACAGCGTGACGCCCCACCTCCAGGGACTCGGTGATATCCTGATCCGATACCAGATGGGCGGCGCAACGCTGGGGGAGATTCAGCTCCACCGAGCGCACCTTGCATCCAAACTCGGCCTTGACCGCCAGCTCCAGTGCCTTAGCCGTGCCTGCCAGATACTTGTGACCGAAAGCGTCTACTGCGCCGCTCTGGGTGCCTGCGCCCACCAAGGTGCCGTCAGCGCACTCCAGACCCTCGGAGACGGCCACCACCACGTTGGGATGGCGAGCCAGAGCTTCTTTGAGGTCGGCGTAGAAATTCTCGTAGGAGAAGGGAACCTCGGGCAGATACACCAGATCGGGCTCCACACCGTTGACGATCCGTCCCAGCGCCGCCGAAGCCGTCAGCCAGCCCGCGTCACGGCCCATGATCTCCACGATGGTAACGGCGGGAACGGTATACACGGCGGTGTCGCGAAGGATCTCCTGCATGGTCACGGCGATGTACTTGGCCGCCGAGCCAAAGCCGGGGGTGTGATCGGTGCCCACCAGGTCGTTGTCGATGGTCTTGGGCACGCCCATGACGCGGATGGGGTAATTCTTCTTTTCGGCATAAGCCGAAACCTTGGCAACCGTGTCCATGGAATCGTTTCCGCCGATGTAGAAGAAGTAGCGGATGTCGTACTTTTCAAAGATGGCGAAGAGCTTGTCCATGACCTCGGCCTCGTTGTCCGCGCCGGCGGCAGGGAGCTTTCTGCGGCAGGAGCCCAGGGCGGCAGCGGGGGTGAGGGTCAGGCGGTCGAGGGCGGTATAGTTACCCTCGGAATCGGGAGCGAAAAGCTTGTCCAGCTCCACGATATCCTCGCGGAGAAGCCCGTCCACGCCGTTTCTCATGCCGTACAGGCGGGAGATAGCGCCGCCCCCCGCGATCTCATCCAGCGCGCCGCGGATGACACCCGCAAGAGTTGCGTTGATGGCGGCGGTAGGGCCGCCCGACTGACCGACGATAGCATTGCCGTGTAAAAGTTCCATATTATCCTATCCTTTCAAAAGGGAAGTATTCATCGGTATTAGGATACCACAAAACCGAGGATTTGTCAAGACGTAGAGGAATCATCCGAGAAAATATGAAAAAACTTGCAAAAAAGCCTCTTTTTTGCCCCAAACCATTTGACTTGCGGAGCATTTTGTGGTATAATAAAATGATACATCAGGGAAAGGAGCGGAATTCATGATCATTCTGGGCATTGACCCCGGTCTGGCCATCGTTGGCTGGGGGGTTCTGGAATACCAAAATACCCGCTTCCGCCCCTTGGCATACGGGAGCATCAATACCCCTGCGGGGATGGAAACGGCGCAAAGACTGGCCCTCATCCACCACGACCTCTGCGCCATTATTGATAAATTCAAGCCCACCCAAATGGCCGTGGAGGAGCTGTTCTTCACCAAGAACATCACCACGGGTATCCGCGTGGCCGAGGCTCGCGGCGTCATCCTCATGACGGGACAGGAGCGGGGGCTTGAACTGGCGGAATACACCCCCATGCAGGTCAAGCAGGCGGTGGTGGGCTACGGCGCCGCCGATAAGAAGCAGGTCATCTCTATGGTGACGCGGATTTTGAATCTTCCAGCGCCCCCGAAGCCCGACGATACCGCCGACGCCCTGGCCATTGCCATCTGCCACGCCCACAGCGGCTGCTCGCGGTTGGGCGGATATTTCAATAAAATGCAGTAAAGTAAGGAGAATACATCAATGTGGTGTGCTGATAACTGGAAAGACTACGAACTCATTGACACCGCCGACGGCGAGAGACTGGAGCGGTGGGGCAAATATATCCTCATCCGTCCCGATCCTCAGATCATCTGGAAGGATTGTGCCACCTCCCCCCTGTGGAAGAAGGCGGACGGCATCTATCGCCGTTCTCATACGGGTGGCGGCGCGTGGGTCAAGAATGACCTCCCCGCCCAGTGGCAGATCGGCTACGGCGAAGATCTCCGCTTCGTCCTCCGTCCCATGGGCTTCAAGCATACGGGTCTGTTCCCCGAGCAGGCCGCCAACTGGGACTGGTTCTCGGGGCTCATCCGTAAGGCTAAGGCAGAGGATCCGGGCCGTCAGATCAAGGTGCTGAACCTCTTCGCCTACACGGGAGGCGCCACCATGGCCGCCGCTAAGGCAGGTGCCGCCGTGGTTCACGTGGACGCCGCCAAGGGCATCGTGGCTCAGGCTAAGGAAAATGCCCAGCTGTGCGGTCTTTCCGAAGCTCCCATCCGCTACATCGTGGATGACTGCAAGAAGTTCGTGGAGCGGGAAATCCGCCGCGGCAACAAGTACGACGGTATCATCATGGATCCTCCCTCCTACGGTCGCGGCCCCGGCGGTGAGGTCTGGAAGCTGGAGGATTGCGTGGGCGAGCTGGTGGAGCTGGCCGCGAGGCTGGTAGCCGACGACGCCCTGTTCTTCCTCATCAATTCTTACACCACGGGACTCTCCCCTCTGACCATGACCTACCTCCTGGATCTCAAGGTCAAGAAGCCCCACGGCGGTCGTACCGAGGCAGGCGAGTTGGGTCTGCGGGTTTCCGCAACGGGCTCGGTACTCCCTTGCGGCGCCAGCGCCCGTTGGCAGAGAGACTGATCTGCCTCCAATCTCCTTGAAAGGAGTCATCACATGGACAACAATCCTTTTATCCATATCGAAAACCTCTCTTACGCCTACGTAGGCGAGGATGAAAAGCCCATCCCCGTCCTGAAGGACATTTCTCTGGACATCCGAGAAGGGGAGTACGTGGTCATCCTCGGCCACAACGGCTCGGGTAAATCCACCTTTGCCAAGCTCCTGAACATGGTCATCGACGACTATACCTTCGCCGAGGGCAAGATCCTCGTGGACGGTCTGGACGTTATGTCCCCCGACGTCACCGACGAGGACGTGCTGACCCTCCGTAAGAACGTGGGTATGGTCTTCCAGAATCCCGACAACCAACTGGTTGCCACCGTGGTGGAGGAGGATGTGGCCTTCGGTCCCGAGAATTTGGGCGTTCCCCAGCCCGAGCTCCGCGCGCGGGTGGATAACGCCCTGGCCACCGTAGGCATGTCTGCCTACGCCCGTCACGAGCCCCACCGCCTGTCGGGCGGTCAGAAGCAGCGAGTGGCCATCGCGGGTATTATTGCCATGATGCCTCGTTGTATGATCTTCGACGAATCCATCGCCATGCTGGATCCCGTGGGACGCCGCGAGGTCATCGAGACCATCGAAAAGCTCAACCGCGAGCAGGGAATCACCGTCATCTCCATCACCCACTACATGGACGAGGCCGCCCGCGCCGACCGCGTGATCGTCCTGTCCGACGGTAAGCTCATGCTGGACGGTACCCCCGGCGAGGTCTTTACCCACAGCGATACCCTCCGCAAGGCAGGCCTTGACCTCCCCCAGTGTACCGCCGTGTCCCAGTATCTCATCACGCGGGATCTCCCCATCCACGGTGAGATCAACACCCCCGAGCAATGCGCCGAGGCCATCCTCAACGCGTGGAAGAAGGCGTAAGCGCCCGCAATTATCGAACTGCATACCAAAGGGCGATTCCCTCACGGGAACCGCCCTACATAAAACTCTTTTTCAATACGCCTCGAGATCACCCATAGCCTCATATCCTGTATACGTTGCCGGGTCGATCACGCCGTCCACAACGGCGGCGGTCGTGGAGCCTCCGCCCACGATGGAGTAGGTCTCCCCCGTGGCGAGATCGGCTGAACTGAATACGATGGATTGAATGGCTTTGGGCAACTCAAATGCCGCCAGAACCTTTCCGTTCCGACCCACAATGCCTACAGTTTCCCCTGCGGTTAATCCGCCGCCTCGCCAGGAGGCTGCCAGTACCGCTTGCCCTGCGTTCTCGGCAGACTCGGCCATACCGCTGCTACCCACCGCCAGGAAGGTGCCGCCCGAGATGGCCATGCCGTAGTCTCCGTCCCCAAAGTCGATGGGACCGTTTCCGTTATCGGTGGGGCCGTAGACCAGGACGGTTCCGCCCGTCATGATGATGTTGCCGTTGGAGTCGATGCCGTCGCCTGCCGAGTCGAAGACGTTGTAGCCTCCTGCGAAGGTGAGGGTGGGGGTGTCCGCAGAGGTGGCGGAATTACTGCCTTCGGAACTTTGGTTTCCCCGACCACCGCCGGGTCTGCCACCGGGGCCTCCTCCGAATCCGCCGCCCTCGCCGTTTGTAGCGTTTGCGCCGTCGTCGGATGCTGTGATGCGGTTGGTGCCGCCCAGGACGTTGATGTGCAGAGCCTCCAGCCCCTCGTAGCTTTGGGCAACGGTGAGTACCCCGCCGCTGATGATCAATTCCTTTTCGGCGTGAATGCCGTCATCCGCCGCACGGATATGCAGGGAACCGTTCGATATCAGCACATCGCCGTCGCTGTGAACGCCGTCATCCTGTGACACAATGGTGATCTTGCCGCCGCTGACCGTCAGAGTGCCCACGGCTTTGAGACCCTTGGCGCTGATGGCGGCTTTGTCAGCCGAGCTTTCGCCCATCATTCCCCCGGGGCCCCCGGGGCCACCGGGACGTCCGCCGCCGCCCATGCCGCCAAAACCGTCGGTTGATCCGGTTGGATTGCCTTCAAATTTCTCCAAGACCTTGCCGTCGGTATCGGTGGTGGTGAGCACCAAATTGCCGCCGCCCACCGTCAGATCGGTCGCGGCAGATAAGCCGTCCCCCTTGGCGGTGATGAACAGGGAACCACCCTCAACGGTGAGATATCCCTTCCCCTCGGTTTCGACATTGGCGGTCTTGATACCGTCCGCACCGGCGTTGACGGTAACCGTGCCGCCGCTGACCGTGAGGGAATCGTTGCCGCGAATACCCACGCCGACCGACGTGATGACCAGCGTACCGCCCTTGATCTTCAGATCGTCCTTGGTGTTGATGCCCTTGTCGGCGTTGCCGGTGATATGCAATTCTCCGTTTCCGTCAAATACCAGATCCTCGCAGGAATAGATGCAGGCGTTGGGGTAGATTCTACCCTCGGTCTGCTGATCGTCGGGAACTACGTAATCACTACCGTCTGACAGGATATTGACCGAGCCCTCTACGGTAGAAATGACCACCTTTTTTGGTGCTGACTTAATCAATACGGCAGGACCCGTGGCGCAAACCACCGAAACACCGTTGAAAATCAGAGTGACGGCACTTTCGTCAGCCGTGTCTACTACGATCTGTCCGCCGTTCAGCGTGCCGCTGAATACGTATGTCCCCGCATTGGTAACGGTTGCGGTAGAACCGCTTACAGCAATGCCATGGCCGTCCACGGATATTTTCTCTCCCAGCGAAATGACCGTCTCACCTGTGGGGGTGAAGCTGCCCGAGGTGGGGGTGTCGGCTGTGACAATCTCGGGCGCCGTTTCGGGTTCGGCGGTGATTGCGGCATTACCCGTGGTGGGTTCTACGATCGTTCCATGGACTATAACTGTTCCGTTCGTGATATCGTCCGCGTTTGGTGAATCCTTCGTGCTGCTTTGACAAGCTGTCAAAGTTACGGAGGCTGTCAGAAGGAGTGCTATCAGAACGGAGATGCGTTTTACAGGATGCATAAGAATACTCCTTTTTGCGTTTCTGTCCGTAGTATATACCTTTTTTGTGTTATCAAAAAGAACGTTTTTTTGCTAAAAAATAAAATTTGTGTGAAAAGAGCAGACACATACATCCGTTTGGATATGTTGCTCCTGCTTTGAAAGGAACCCCCATGAAACTTACTCTTGTTGCCACCTGTATGTTCGGCCTGGAAAAACTCCTCGGCGAGGAGATCGACGCCCTGGGACTGACGCGCCTGGATACCATAGACGGTCGCGTGACCTTTGAAGGCGAGGAGGCAGATATCCCCCGCGCCAACATCGCCCTGCGGTGCGCCGAGCGGGTCTTTATCCATATGGGCGCATTTCCCGCCCACAGCTTTGCAGAGCTGTTCGACGGCGTTAAAGCCCTCCCTTGGGAGGACTGGGTGGGGCGCACCGATGCTTTCCCCGTGAAGGGTCATTCCATCAAGAGCGGTCTGACCTCCCTCCCCGATTGCCAGAGCATCGTCAAAAAGGCGGTGGTGGAGCGTCTCAGGGAGACGTACGGCATTTCCTGGTTTGAGGAAACGGGGGTCAAGTATCAGATTGAATTCTTCATATTTAAGGATGTTGCCCACCTCATGATCGACACGTCGGGAGTAGCACTCCATAAGCGGGGCTACCGCCCCGAGGCCGGCGCCGCGCCTTTGCGCGAGACCCTGGCCGCCGCCCTGGCGCTGACAGCCCGTCCCCGCGAGGATATCCTGTTCTGGGATCCCTTCTGCGGCTCGGGTACCATCGCCATCGAGGCCGCCATGATCGTCAGCGGGCGCGCACCGGGGCTCGGACGCTCCTTTGCGGGTGAGGCTTTCGCCAATATCCCGAAGACTTTGTGGGACACCGCCCGCGAGGAAGCGCAGGCAAAGATCCGCACCGACTGCAAATTCGAGGTCTACGCCTCGGATATCGACGAGGACATTCTGGACATTACCTATGAAAACGCTCTGCGAGCCGGCGTGGAGGAATACCTCAACATTTTTCAAGCCGATGCCCGTAAAATCAAAAAGGAAGACAGAAAGGGAACCGTGGTCTGCAATCCCCCCTACGGCGAGCGCATGGGCGAGCGGGAGGAGATCGAGCGGCTGTACCAACAGCTCGGCGGCTCCTTCAAGGCTTTGTATCCCTGGCAGATCTACGTTCTGACCTCTTGTGACCGTTTCGACCGCCTCTACGGCCAGCGCGCCGATAAGGTCAAGAAGCTCTACAACGGTATGCTCCCTTGCTACCTGTACGAGTATTTCAAGCCTGCGGAGGCCCGCACGGAAGGTGGGCGTACCGCCAAAGAGATCTTTGACCGTAAGCCCGATAAACGCCCCGATTTCAAGGGCGGTGATCGCAAGTCCTACGGCCCCCGAAGCGATCGCCCTTACCCGCCAAAGAAAAAATATTGATGAGTTTGCCCGGTTTGGGGCAACTTGCACACCCTGTCAAAGCTATACCACAAAATAACCAACCGTCAACTTTGGGACTTTTGCCCCCGCCTCTCGGGGTAAATAAGAAGAAATTGTAAATATTGACACCTTTCTTGCCCAAAATCACAAAAAGACTGTTGACAAATTGGTTATTTTGTGGTATAGTATTTTCAGAAACATGACCAAAATCTTTGTGAATTGTTACAATCACGCACAAAGGACTTGTTAAATTGACTGAAAACCCCCGATTTTGCACGCGCTCGCCTGTCAAGTCGGGTTTTCTGTCGGTATGAGTCATGGTCAGAAAGGGAAGGAGTGGGAGCATGCCGCGCTTTTTCGTGGAGCCATCCGCTATACAGGGTGACAGAGTCATTCTGACGGGCGATAACGCCCACCACGCATCCTACTCGTTGCGTCTTGCGCCGGGAGACAGGATCAAGGTGTGCGATCAGGAGACCGCATACCTGTGCGAAATGATCTCCTTTGACGGCGAAACCGCCACGGCGCGCATCCTGTCGGCCAACCCCGTGGATACCGAGCCCCCCTTCTCCGCCCGACTGTATCAAGCGCTTCCCAAAGGAGACAAACTGGATACCATCATCCAGAAGGCCGTGGAATGCGGCGTCACCGAGGTGATCCCCTTTGAGAGCAGCCGATGCATCGTGCGCGCCAAGCCCGAGGCCGAAGCGCGAAAGACCGAGCGTCGGTGCCGTATCGCCGAGGAAGCCGCCAAGCAATGCGGCCGAGGCATCATTCCTCCCGTGAAACCGACGGTATCTTTCACCGAGGCATTGAACATGGCCGAGGGCGCCGATCTGCTCCTGTTTTGCTACGAAGGGAGCAACGTGATCCCCCTACCCGTCGCCCTCGAGCAGGCAGGTCTGCTTTCGGATGCCCACAGTACGGGAGACCGTAAGCCCGAAATTGCCATTTTCATTGGCAGTGAGGGAGGTTTCTCCCCCGAAGAGGTCGCCGCCGCCACCGCCAAAGGCGCTGTCCCGGTGGGACTCGGGAAACGCATCCTCCGTACCGAAACGGCTTCGGGATTCGTTTTGAGCTGTCTCGTGTACGCCCTTGAGCTTTGATCCCGCAATCGTTTTTCCTTGTACCATATTCCGCGCGGCGGATGAAAATATTTTCAAGAACATAAATAATTAAAGAGAGGTAAAAGTCTATGTCTAACAGACTGTTCCAGAGCGTGATCCATCAAATGAAGGAAGCGGTTGACCGCACCATCGGCGTGATCGATGAGACCGGCGTTGTGATCGCCTGCTCCGAGCTTGTCAAGATCGGTGAGGTCCGTCAGGCCGTTCGCGACGAACTGGCTTACACCACCGACCTCGTGATCAGCGGCGGCTACACCTACCGTCCTCTGGCTGGCGGCACCAAGCGTGAGTATATCGTTTTCGTTGAGGGCGAGGATGCCGAGGCAGATAAGACGGCTCGCCTGCTGTGCGTTTCCCTGGGCAACATCAAGAACCTGTACGATGAAAAGTACGATAAGGGTTCTTTCATTAAGAATATCCTTCTGGATAACATTCTGCCCTCCGATATTTACATCAAGTCCAAGGAGCTGCATTTCAACGCCGAGGAATCCCGCGTGGTATTCCTGGTCAAGTTCTCGGGCAAGACGGATATGATGCCCTTCGAGATGCTCCAGAATATGTTCCCCGATAAGGCCCGCGACTATGTCATCAGCGTAGGCGAGCACGATATCGTCCTGGTCAAGGAAGTGAAGAACGGCTCCGAGAACCGCGAGATGGAGAAGGTTGCCACCAACATCGTGGACACCATGTCCTCCGAGTTCTATACCAAGGTGTCCGTCGGTGTGTCCACCATCGTGGATAACATCAAGGATCTGGCCCGCGCCTACAAGGAGGCGCAGATCGCTCTGGACGTCGGCAAGGTGTTCGAGACCGAGAAGAGCGTCGTCAGCTACGAGAACCTGGCTATCGGCCGTCTGATCTACCAGCTGCCCACCACCCTCTGCGAGATGTTTTTGCAGGAGGTCTTCAAGAAGGGTAGCCTGGAGTCCCTGGATCGCGAGACTCTCATGACCATTCAGTGCTTCTTCGAGAATAACCTCAACGTCTCCGAGGCCTCCCGTAAGCTCTTCGTCCACCGTAACACCCTGGTGTACCGTCTGGAGAAGATCCGCAAGCTGACCGGCCTGGATCTGCGCGAGTTCGAGCACGCCATCACCTTCAAGGTGGCCCTGATGGTCAAGAAGTACCTCAGCTCCAAGCCCGGCAAGTTCTGATCAGAGACCGCGCCGTGACCGCGCAGGACTCCTTCATGTATAAAAACAAGCGAGCTTGACATACAATATAAGTAGCCCTGTCCGCAAGTATTGATCATCGCGCCAAAAGGATTGAAAACCGAGAATGAAAGAAGTTACCTATCAAATCAAAGGCATGGTCACCCAGACCATGCTCCCCGCCATCACCGCATCGTGTGAGAGTCTGAACGGTGTCCGTAGCGTTCGCGTAACGGGGATCGACGAGGACTCCGCCCGCCTGATTTTGACCGTTGACGAAGACCGCCTCGTAAGTATCGAGCGCGACCTCGCCCGTATTATGACGGCCAAGGGATTGGAGCTGATCCTGCCGGCTCTTACGGTTATGGATACGCCCGGCGAGAACCGTACGTTTACCGTTCCCCCCGCCGAGCCTTCTGCAGCTCCCGCCAATGAGAGCAAGACCTCCGGTCATTACGTGTCCTCTCCCGCGCCCAAGGAAGGAAAGAAGATCAGCCTGACCGCCGCGATCTCCACCGTGATTACCTCGGTGATCCTCGCCGTGCTGTTGACCTTCTCTCTGACCACCGCCTATATGAAGAATGACGTGCCCAACGTCGTTCAGCCCGGGCAGGGAAGCGAGGAGGAGGATCTGTTCGCCGAGCTTGACGTGATCGACCGTCTCTTCCGTTCCGCCACCATGATGGAGGAACTGGATGACGACGCCATCATCGCATCGGTCCTGAAGGGCTATGTGGCCGCCACGGGCGACCTGTACGCCGAGTACTTTACGGCAGAGGAGTTCAAGGAGCAGACCAGTAGCCAGAACGGTGAGATGTGCGGCATCGGTGTCAGCGTGGTGAACGCCACCATTGAAATCAGCGGCATATCCTATCAGGTCATCACGATCGCCAACGTTTACCCCGACTCCCCCGCGGAGGCCGCTGGTGTATTGCCCGGCGACCATATCGTATTCGTCGGAACCGGTGACGACAAGACCCTGGTTCACGACATCGGCTATACCGAAGCCCTCAACCGCATGAAGGGCGAGGAGGGAAGCGAGTGCTCCTTTACGGTCTACCGCCGTCCCGCAGGCTCTGCCGAGGGTGTGGATTACGAGGAGGTCGAGATCAAGGCCATCCGTCAAAAGCTCACCACCCGCTCGGTCATCGGCCGTGTACACGCCGAGGACAAGACCGTGGGTATCATCAAAATGCTGAGCTTTGACAATACCACCTTGGCGCAATTCACCGAGGCGGTTGAAACCCTGAAAGCCCAAGGCTGTCAGTATTTCGTGTTCGACCTGCGCAATAATCCCGGCGGACTTCTCACTTCGGTGGAGGACGTGCTGATCCTGTTCTTGCAGGAGGGCGATACCGTCATCTCCACCAAGGATTCCTCGGGCCGTGAAGCCGTGACCAAGATCGGCGTCAACGCCGAAGGCGTCGTCACCTGCGGATCCGGAGCTTTGAAGAAAGAGGATATCGGCAAGTACCGCGACCTCAAATTCTCTTTGATCGTCAACGAATATTCCGCTTCCGCCGCCGAGCTTTTCACCGCCAACATGCGGGACTATGAGCTGGCCAAGATCGTGGGTGTCAAGACCTACGGAAAGGGTTCTATGCAGACCACCTACTCTCTGGCTCGCTACGGCTACGACGGCGCGCTGAAGCTCACCACCGCCCACTACTTCCCGCCCTGCGGCGAAGGGTATGACGGCATCGGTATTACTCCCCACAAGGTTGTGGAGCTTTCCGAGGAAGCCCTCAAGTACAACATCAACCTGCTTCCCGACGAGCTGGACAATCAGCTCGCGGAAGCCATCAAAACCATGAAATAACCCCGAAAGGGAATCCCCTCGGAGCGGGCAACACCCGCTCCGTCGGGTTGTCCGCTCTTACGAGTGGCTATATAAAAGCACATAAGGAGACCAGAACAATGGCAGAGAACATCAAGCAGAAGTATACAAAACAGGGTTATCAGGATCTCGTTGACGAGCTGAAATACCTGAAACTGACCCGCCGTGAAGAGATCAAGGAGCAGATCGCCGTCGCCCGTGGCTTCGGTGACCTTTCCGAGAACGCCGAGTACGACGAGGCCAGAAACGAGCAGGCCAAGGTCGAGGCCCGCATCCAGGAGCTGGAAGCCCTCATTGAAAACGCAGAGATCATCGACGAGAGCATGATGGACGCCCGCTCCATCAGCCTTGGCTCGGTTGTTAAGCTGTACGACGAGGACTTCGACGAGGAGATCACCTACAGCATCGTCGGCTCTAACCAGGCCGATCCTCTGGAGCATATGATCTCGGATCAGTCTCCCATCGGCCGCGCCCTCATGGGTAAGAAGGCCGGTGACCGCGTTACCGTTACCGCGCCCGCAGGCGAGCTTCACTTCGAGGTGAAGGAAGTCACCCGCGCAGGTCACTAATTGAGAATCGAGCATCTTACATGAAAGGGAAGGAACCTGGACGTCTCTCAATCGGCTGCAGATCGCGAGCCGCGGCGGCCGGTTCCTTCTTTTTGTGTTTTCAGCAGGGGTTTCACCCCTGCACCCCACCGGAAACCCTTTTAAAAAAGGGTTTCTGGACTTCCTAAAACTTTTAAAACAGATATATCTTCTTTAGAATCCAAAACTTTTTCAAAAAGTTTTGGTAGGTGATCGGAACAATGCTCCGATACACTTCGTTTGGTTCAGAAAGGAAATCCTATGTCCAATTACCATGTCAACTATCGCCAGAACCCCATCGAGCCGCCCGAACCGGAGCATCGGAACGACAATTCCGAAGCGGGTGACAAGCTGGAGGCCGGGGACATCGTCGCCGCCTCTCCTGCGTTGCGCCGATTGGATAATTTCTGGTATCATTATAAATGGACGGTCATCGTGGTGGCCTTTTTCGTGTCGGTAGCCATCATTTGCCTCATTCAGTTCATCGGCCGTCCCGAGTACGACACATCCATCGTCTTTGGCTCAACCTACCGCATGAATAAGGACGAGCGTGCCGAATTTGAAAAACTCATCACACGCATCTGCCCCGAGGACTTCAACGGCGACGGTGAAAAGCTGCTTAACATCACGGAATTCCAGATCTACTCCGAGGAGGAGTACGAATCCGCCCGTGAGGAGTACGCCGCCATGACAAATGAGGAAGGAGAAACCGACTCCTTCCAGATCAACCGCCAGTACAACATCACCGAGTACAAGAACTTCTCCCAGTTCACCATGACGGGAGAGACCTCGGTCTACATCCTCAGCCCCTACCTCTACGCTACCCTGCTGGACGCCCACCGCTTGAAGCCCTTATCCGAGATCTACCCCGATGGAAATCTCCCTGCGGGCGCGCTGGAGGACGGCTTTGGCATCGCCCTGAAGGATACCGATTTCTACAAGTACAACCCCGCCGCCCAGGTGCTTCCCGAGAACTCCATCATCTGCCTCCACCTGCCTACCCTGGGCGGTCGCAGTAAGAACGAGGCGAGATACGCCGAGGATATGGCCTTCTTCAAGGCCATCGCGGATTTTGAGGTGAAGGAGTAAGTCCGCAGGCGGCGCATCCGTAATTGCAAAGGAAACCCAACCTATGAGATCAAAATTCACATCTTCCGTTATGCTCTTCTTCACCGCCATGATTTGGGGTTTCGCATTCGTTGCCCAGGTGTTGGGGAGTGATCACGTAGAGCCCTTTACCTTCAACGGCATCCGCTTCATGCTGGGCGCCGTCTCCCTCATTCCCGTATTCTCGATCTTTGAAAAAGAGCGGGATTTGACCGCTGTGGAGCGTCGATCTCGGCATAAGCATACCGCTTTGTGTGCCCTATTAGGCGGACTGTTCTTGTTCATTGCCGCAGGCTTGCAGCAGTTTGGTGCATTACTCACCCGCGATCCCGGCAAGGGTGGTTTCATTACAGGACTTTACTCGGTACTGACTCCCGTATTTTACTTCTTGATTTTTCGCAAGAAAACGGGATGGAACACCTGGTTGGGCTGCATCCTCGCCACCGTCGGCCTCTACCTTCTCTGTGTGCGCGATGGGGAGGGAACCATGTTTGGTCTGGGAGAGCTGGTGCTTTTGCTGGGCGCTGTCTTTTGGGCGGGGCACATCCTTTTGGTGGATCACGTCATCGCCGACGTATCTCCCTTGCGTTTCTCTGCCGGGCAATTCTTTGTGTGCGGTGCGCTGAGCCTTTTGGCGGGTGTGATCTTTGAGGACATCACCTGGGCAGGGGTTTGGGAAGCCAAATGGGCGATTCTCTACTGCGGCATTCTGTCCGTGGGCGTAGCCTACACCATGCAGGTGCTGGCGCAAAAACACATGGAACCAACGTACGCCGCCCTTATTTTCTCCACCGAGTCGGTCTTTGCCGCCGTGGGCGGTCTTCTCTGGAATCTGATCACACCCGAGTATCTTCACATGGACCAGGAAATCCTTCCCATCGGCTACGTGGGCTGTCTCATCATTTTCGCGGGCATCGTCCTGTCCCAGTTGAATTTCAAAAAGAAACAGGCTACTGAGCCCTGACCGAAAGGAGCGCCCTATGCAAACGCTTATCCCTGTGGAATCCCTCCACTTCATCGGAAACGGTCGTGTTGCCATGGGTGGCGAGGGCGCCGATATCGCGCAGTTGTTCGCCCCCTGTTACTCTATGCCGGGCGTTATGACGCTCCGCATGAATGAGGCCTCGATCAAAGCGGAAAGCTACCGCATCCGAGGCTCGGCGGGCTACGTCACCAAACTGACCGCTGACGGCGTATCCGTCGGCGAGATCACCGACTATACCCACCCCACCCTTCCCGTATTCATCCGCCGCCTGAGCCTTACCCATCCCGTGACTTTTACGTTGGAATCTCCCTTCCGCGCGGTCAACACGGATAACCTGTATGGCGGCCGCGCCCTTTCCCGTCTCTTTGAGATCCCCGACGGTACCGTGGTCTTCTCCAAGTCCAAGACCGATAAGGAGACCATCTGTCAGCTTCTTCTTTCTCCCAACTGTACGGAAAAGGAGGGAAGCATCACCTTCCCCGCGGGACAGTCCCACCTCATCTTCGTGGGCGGTGACTACGGTGAGCGCGGTGCGGATAGCTTTGCAAATTGCATGACCCTGTCCGAAACCCTGCTCTCCTCGGATCTTGACCGTATCCATGACGACTTCCGTGCCCATTGGCAGGAGATTTTTCATTCCATCAAGGTAAATCGCGCCGCTCTGGCCTCCGTTCCCGATGCCGACGAGCTCATCGAGGCCGTTGCAACCGCCCTCATCACCCAGACCTCTGCCGAGGGCGGCGTGATCGCAGGCGCCTTCTACCATCTGGCCTACGGGCGGGATATGTACGGCGTGTTCCGCGGATATATGGCTTTAGGCCTCTACGACTACGCCCGCCGCATGGTGGAGTATATGTGCAACGTATACCGCGCAAAGGGCTATATGCCCAATGCGTCGGGCATGGGCATGAACTGCTCCCACCGCCATGAAAACGACGACGTAGAGCAAACGGGGTATTACCTCCTGGAGCTGTTGGATTACGCCGAGACGACGGGGGACACCGATTTCCTTGGTGACCGCATGGATTATGCCCGTTTCTTGCTGACCGCCCAGGAAGCCCAACTGAAAAACGGCATGATCCCCTTCAACGGGGATGAGACCTACATAGCGGGCGGCATTTTCCCCCGAAGCGGCATCGACCACGGCTCTATGGAGGCCACGGCGCTCTACATTGGTTCGGCCACCCGCCTGTTGCATGCCTGCGAAAAGCATGGCTTGATGGATGCCGACGAGATCGGTACCCATCGTGTCGCGGCGGAGACCGCCCGTACACGCTTTGCCGAGAATTTCACCGTGGGCGATACCGTCTACATCAATAATCCCAATCGCGCCAAGGTGGGAGAAACTCCCAAATACCGCCACGGCGTCTGCCACCGCTGTTCGTGGATGACCAACCTGATCCGCGACGGTGAGGGCGGCTACCTCTGTCCCGCCTGCTACGGCCTCTCCCCCGCTCCTGTGACAAAGGAGCGGTACAGCACCGATTGCGCCCTGTGGATGGCCGTCTTTGCAGGCTGTGAGCTCTTGCCCGAAATGACTTTACAAGCTGCCCTGACCCGCTCGGTGGAGTCCATCCGAAAGAGCGGATTCGGCGCGGCCAATCCCGAAAATACCGTTGGCTACGAGTACGGTGTCATTCTGTATACCCTTGCCCACGTCCTTCCGTCGGAAGATCTCCCCGCTTACCGCGACCTTCTGGATGAGCTCCTCTCTGACCGCGTCAAGGGCGCGGTCTGGACCGAATACTATCGGAGCGGGAAGCCCTCGGAGGCCTCCTGCCCCTACCGTCCCTGGGAGAGCGCCATCAATCTATGCGGTATTCTCTCCTACCTCAACGCCATTCAAAAAGGAGAATGACCATGGCCATTACCCCTGCATTTTACCTCAATTTCAACGCCGAGAGCTGTGCCCCCTACCACAACGACGACGTGGCGAATGACCGCGCCGAGCTGATCTCGGGTGACGGTCAGTCGGGCGACACGGTCTGGAAACTGGCGGGTCACAACGCCACCGTCACCGAAGCCCGCGAGTCCTTCGGAGGTGCCACCCACCTCACCACCACCCTCCGCAATGACGGAGACACCCCCCTCTTGGTGGATTGCCTCTCCTCCGCCTTTGTCACGGGCATCGGCGCGGAAGGGAAGCGGTGGTATGAGGATCGCTTTATCATCCACTACTGCCATTCCGTCTGGCAGGGCGAGGGCCAATGGCGCTCCGCTACCGCCGAGGAATTGGGACTTTATCCCACCTATAATCACGGCCACCAGACCACATTCCGTCTCTACTCCCAGGGAAGCTGGACCACCAGCCGCCACTATCCTCTGATCCTCATAGAGGACACCGAAACGGGAGAAACTCATTACTTTGAAATTCTTACGGGCTCTAACTGGTACATAGAGGTCAGCGCCAAGGGCTACAAGGAAAATTCCGCTCTCTGCGTCATGATGTCAGCCGTTTTCGAGAAGAACGGAGGTTGGTATAAGACCCTGGCCCCAGGTGAGACCTATACCGCCGCTCCTGCCCTGTACGGCTGTGTTAAGGGTGGCTTTGAGGAAGCGATCGCCGAACTGACCGCCTGCAAGCGGGCTACGTATCATACCGATTTCCCCATGGGACACACCCCCGTATGCTTCAACGACTACATGAACTGCCTGTGGGCCCAGCCCTCCCGTGACCGTCTCATGCCCCTGATCAAGGCGGCCTCTGAGGCAGGTTGTGAGGTGTTCTGCATCGACGCAGGCTGGTTCGGTAAGCGGGGCGAGTGGTATAAGCACAACGGCGATTGGCAGCCCTACGACGAGCTGTTCGGCGAGGGCGGCCTGCAAGGGATTCTGGACGACATTGCCCTTCACGGTATGCTCCCCGGCGTGTGGCTGGAGATCGAGACCGCCGATGCAAATTCCGACTTTGCCAAGGCCCACCCCGAAGCCCTCCTGACCCGCCACGGTCATCCCATCGGCCGCGGTCAATGCTTCGTGGACTTCCGCAAGCCCGTCGTACGGAAGCACCTCATGAAGGTCTTCGACGACCTGTACGATATGGGCGTGCGCTTCATCAAGAACGACTACAATCACTCCACGGGCATCGGCATCGACCCCTTGGAGGGCGCCGACGAATCCATGGCCGAAGCTCTGCGGGAGCATACGAAAGCCTTCTATGGGTTCATTGACGAGGTGATCTCCACCCATCCCGGGCTCATGATCGAAAACTGCGGCTCGGGCGCCATGCGGTGCGACCACACCACCCTGTCCCATTTCCACATCCAATCCACCAGCGACCAGGAATACTACGACCGCTACCCCTCCATCATCCAGGGCATGGTGGCTTGCATGCCTCCCGAGCGGGCGGGTATCTGGGCGTATCCCTACCCCGTGGACTTCCACCAAATGCCCGAGCAGGGAGACGTATATCCCGTCGTGGGAGACAACGTCAAGGCCACCGTGGAAAGCTGTGCTGACGGGAATCAGACCGCTTTCAATATGGTCAATGGCATGATGGGCGCCATGTACCTGTCGGGTCGTATCTGCTACGCCGACGAACTGAACCGCAAGCTGATCGCCGACGCGATTTCCATCTATAAGGAGAACCGCGATATTCTGGCTCGATCGATTCCCGTATACCCCATGGGACTCTCCCGCATGAGCCACGAGGGACATACCGCCCTGGGTCTTGTGAACCGCGAGGCAGGGAAGCTTCTCCTGGCCGTTTGGCAGATCCACACGGAGGAGAGAGAAACCGTGATCGACCTGACCCCCTACGTTTCGGATGACGCCACCGTGATCCGCACCTATCCCGATCTCGCAGGCTATGCCTGTTCGCTGAACGACGGATACCTGACCGTCAGATTCCCCGAAGGGAATTGCGCCGCCTATATCGAAATTACACGTTGAGCCTTGAAAGGAGAAGAAGATGGCTACCAATAGCAAAAAGGAACAAAACGGCAAAACCGAAAAAATGAGCAAGAAGGTTAAAAAGTACAAGCGGAAATACCGAAAGATCAAAGGGTTTATCGTGACCCTCGTGGTGATCGTTGCGGCTGTGCTGGGACTACTGTTCGGCAAGGACGCGCTGGAAAAGCAGAAGCCCGTCATCGAGCCCGTCAGCGGAAACGAAGTACAGTTCCACTTCATTGACGTAGGCCAGGGCGATGCCGCCCTCATCCGTACGGCCGCGGGAGACATACTGATCGACGCCAGTACGAACAGCGCCGAGGACGAGCTGAAAGCCTATCTGGATAACATAGGCGTGACCGATATCGAGTACGCCGTCTTCACCCACCCTCACGAGGATCACATCGGCGGCGCGGATATGATCCTGGAGAATTATAACGTGAAGCGTGTGGTTCTGCCCGACGATACGCATACGTCCTCTACCTATAAGAAAATGATGACGGCCATCGAAAATGAAAAGTGCGAGGTCATCATGGCAACCACCGATAAGACCTTTAAGGTCGGCGAATTGAAATGCACCATTCTGGCTCCCGTGGGCTCGGGCTACGATAATCATAACGATTACAGCGTGGTGGTTCGCGTCGATTACGGCGAGACCTCGGTACTCTTTACGGGCGATGCCGAAAAGACGTCTGAGGCCGAAATGGTCGAACGCTACGGTGACGCCGCAGGCGGTATGCTGGACTGCGATCTCATCAAGGTGGGCCACCACGGCTCGGATACGTCCTCGAGCCAGGCCTTCCTGGACGCCGTAACCCCCGAATACGGTGTGATCTCGGTGGGCGAGGGCAATACCTACGGACACCCCGTGTCCAAGATCCTGGCTCGTTACGAGGCCATGAACGTGAAGCTTTCCCGTACCGACCTGGAGGGAAGCATCGTGTTTACCTCCACGGGCGGTGAACCCGAGAAGAAATAATCGAACCGAGGGTGCCTCAAATACGAAAAGTATTTGAGGCACCCTCTCTTTTTGCAACATATTTCCTTCCATCTTGCAAAAACCGTTGACTTTTTTTTGTTTCTGTGCTATAATAAACTTTGTATGTGAATTCCCGACTTTTCGGAATTATAGATCAAAGGACGGACAAATATCCATGAAACGTGACATCCTCCGCATCATTGAAGAGAATATGGACGGCTTCTCCAAGGGTCAGCGCCAGATCGCCCGCTACCTCCTTGCCCACTACGATAAGGCCGCTTACATGACCGCCGCCAAGCTGGGCGCCGAGGTCAGCGTATCCGAGTCCACCGTGGTGCGATTCGTCATGGAGCTGGGCTACGCAGGCTACCCCGAGTTTCAGAAAGCCCTCCAGGAGCTCATCCGCACGAAGCTGACTTCTTTCCAGCGTATGGCGGTCACCAATCACCTCATCGGTGACGGCGACGTGCTGGAAAAGGTACTGAATACCAACGTAGAGAATATCCGCCACACCCTGGATAGCATCAGCCGCTCCGCTTTTCACGATGCGGTAAACGCCATCGTCAACGCCAAGAATATCTACATCATTGGCGTGCGCTCCTCGGCCATGCTGGCGAACTTCCTCAGCTACAGCCTGCAGATGATCTTCGATAACGTCAGACTGATTGACACCACGGCGGGAAGCGAGCTTTTCCAGCAAATGATGTCCATCGGTGAGGGCGACGTCATTGTGGCCATCAGCTTCCCCCGCTACTCCAAGCGTGTCATCAAAGCGGTGGAATTCGCCCGCCGCGCAGGTGCCGACGTCATCGCCCTGACGGATAGCCCCGAATCCCCCATCGCCCCCTCCGCTCAGCAGGTACTGATCGCCCAGAGCGATATGGCCTCCTACGTGGATTCCCTGGTAGCCCCCCTGTCGTTGCTTAACGCCATCATCGTGGGCGTATCCCGCGCCCGTGAAGACGAGGTCAGAGCGCGTCTGGAAAAGCTGGAGCATATCTGGGATGAATACGACGTATACGATAAGAATCAAGGTTAAATCATATGTCCGATAAAAGAACCATAGCCATCATAGGCGGCGGCGCCGCAGGCCTCATGGCCGCCGCCTACGCCGCCGAAATATGCGATCCCGATACCGACGAGATCCTGCTCATCGAGCAGAACGACCGCATGGGTAAAAAGCTCCGCATCACGGGTAAGGGACGGTGCAACCTCACCAACGACTGTGAGCGGGATGAATTTTTGGCCAACGTCCCCACCAATCCCCGATTCCTCTACGCCGCCTTGGCGGGCTTTGATACCAAGGATACCCAAGACTACTTTGAGTCCCTCGGCGTTCCCCTCAAGGTGGAGCGCGGCAAGCGTGTTTTCCCCGTTTCCGACAAGGCGGGAGACGTGGTGGAAGCCCTTGTCCGCCGCTGCCGTGAATTGGGTGTCAAGACCCTGCAGGGCCGCGTGTCTGCCATCCATACCGAGACAGACGGCGCCTCCCGCGTGACCTCCCTCCGCGTAGGCGGGAAGGATATCCCCGTGGCTGCCGCCATCCTCTGTACGGGCGGTTGCTCCTATCCCGTCACAGGCTCCGACGGAAACGGTTATAAGCTGGCCGAGCGCCTGGGGCATACCGTCGTGACTCCCCGCCCCTCCCTCGTGCCGCTGGTCTGCGAAGGGAACCTTTGTTCCCGCATGATGGGACTCTCCCTGCGCAACGTGAATCTCCGCGTGCTGGATACCGTCAAGAATAAGTACGTGTACGAGGACTTCGGTGAAATGCTTTTCACCCATTACGGTGTGACGGGCCCCCTCATTTTGAGTGCTTCCGCCCATATTCCCGACGTGGAATCGGGTAAGTACGAGTTGCATATCAATCTCAAGCCCGCTCTGGATGATGCCGAGCTGGATGCCCGCATCCTGGCGGATTTCAAGAAGTATGCCAATAAGGATTTCATCAACGCCCTCTCCGACCTGCTCCCCGTCAAGGCCATCGAGCCCGTGGTGGAGCTGTCGGGCATCGACCCCCGCGTGAAGGTCAACGCCATCACCAAGGAACAGCGTAAGGCGCTGGTGGCCGTCCTCCATTGCATCAAGGTCAAGCCCATCCGTCCCCGCCCCATCGCCGAGGCCATCGTCACCAAGGGTGGCATTAAAGTCAGCGAGGTAGACCCCAAAACCATGCAGTCCAAGCTGGTGGACGGTTTGTACTTCGCAGGAGAAGTCCTGGACGTGGATGCCTACACGGGCGGCTTCAATTTGCAAATTGCTTTCTCCACCGCGCGTCTGGCAGCCCAGTCGGCGGTCTGGAACTCATAATGAAACAGATAAGGAGTTAAAGATATGTCTCACATTCAAATCGCCATCGACGGCCCCAGCGGAGCCGGTAAGTCCTCTCTTTCCAAGGCCGTTGCCAAGGCCATGGGCATCATTTACGTAGATACGGGCGCCCTCTACCGCACCGTGGGCTATTTCGCGCGCTCCAAGGGAATCACCCTGGACAATATCTCCGCCCTCGTCCCTCTCCTGGGGGAGATCTGCATTGAAGTCCGTTACGAAAACGAGGTGCAGTGCGTTTACCTCAACGGCGAGAATCTGGGCGACCGCATCCGTGAGAATGAGATCTCCATGTACGCCTCCAAGGTTTCCGCCATCCCCGAGGTGCGTGCCTTCCTGCTGGAAACCCAGAAGGACATCGCCCGCAAGAATTCCGTCATCATGGACGGCCGCGACATCGGTACGGTCATTCTGCCCAACGCCGACGTCAAGATCTTCCTCACCGCCTCCAACGAAGTCCGCGCCCGCCGCCGCGTCAAGGAGCTGGCCGAGAAGGGAATGCCCGCCTCCTACGAGGAGGTTCTGGCGGATATGAACAAGCGTGACGAGCAGGATCGCAGCCGCGATATCGCTCCCGCCATCGCCGCCCCCGACGCCATTCATTTCGATAATTCCTACGAAGGCTTTGACGAAGCCCGTGAGGCCTTGCTGACCGTGATCCGCAACGCTCTGCAGTCGAAGGAATAAAGGAGTTGATCCCATGAGTAAGCAGAAAAAGCCCGTAAAGCCCATCAGCGGCCTCTATAAGGTCGTGAAATTCACCCTGACCTACCCCGTGCGCTTCCTCTGCCACATGAAGGTGAAGGGCGCCGAGAACGAGCCTACCCCCGATCAGGGTACCTATCTGGTCATCGCCAACCACCGTACGTGGGCAGATCCCATCTACCTGTGCTGCGCTCTGAAGCATCAGCAGCCCCACTTCATGGCCAAGAAGGAGCTTTTCAAGGTTCCGCTCTTGAATCTGCTCATCCGCGCTCTGGGTGCATATCCCGTCAACCGCGGCGGTGCGGACGTGGGCGCCATCAGGCACACCATTGAAATGCTCAAGGGAGGCGCCGCCGTGGGTATGTTCCCCCAGGGTCACCGCTATAACGGCGTGGATCCCCGCACTACAACCGTAAAAACCGGCGCGGCTATGATCGCCCTGAAGGCAGGCGTGCAGGTTCTTCCCGTGTTCGTCAAGGTCAAGAACAACAAGCATTTCTTCCTCTGCAAAAAAGAGGTTATCGTGGGTAAACCCATCTCCCTTGAGGAAATGAACTATAACCCCGAGGCTCCCGGTGAGTACCAGCGCATCGCAGACTTCCTGTTCGAGCGTGTCTGCGAGCTCGGTGACTGATATGCGGGAGATCATCGTAGCCAAAAACGCAGGCTTCTGCTTCGGTGTTGCCCGCGCGACCTCAGCCGTTGAGCAGGAGATCGCGGCGTGCCCGCAAGGTGAGCGTATCTATACCTTGGGCCGTCTCATCCATAACGAGACGTATAATCAGCGTCTTGCTTCCCGGGGCGTACGCGTGATTTCAGCAGATGATGTCGAGCGGTTGGCGCGTGAATCAACCGCCGAAGCGCCCGTCAAGGTGTTTGTCCGCGCCCACGGTATGACGGCCGAAACCGAGGATTTGTTGCGCCGTTGCGCCGAGGCATATCCGTACTTTTCCTTTGTGGATTGCACCTGCTCCTTCGTCAAAAAGATCCACAGGATCTGCGCGGAGCAGAACGAGCTGAACCAAAAGGCCCTGCGGGAAACAGGGAAGCAGGACCGCTTCCTCGCAGTTCTGGGTTCTGCCGATCACCCCGAGGTCGTGGGCTTTTTGAGCCGCTTTGACGGTGTGAAGGTGGTGTTTGGCAACGCCGCCGAGGCCGAGGACATGATTCGGAACCAAAGGGCGCCGAATGATCCCTCCGTAACCCCGATTCTGGTGGCGCAGACCACGCAAAATCTCCTGGAATGGGAAAAGACAAAAAAAATTTACAATTTGAACTATACCCGTCCATATATTTATGATACAATTTGCAGTATTACGGACTCCAGGCAAACCGAGGCCGCAGAACTCGCACGCAAATGCGATCACATCATTGTGATTGGCGGCAGAGACAGTTCCAATTCTGCCAAACTCTATTCGATCTGTAAGAGCATTTGTGCTGACACCGTGTGGGTCGAGCGAGCCGACGAATTGCCAAAGGAGAATCCGTTAACCTGCCAGCGGGTAGGTATCGTGGCAGGGGCATCAACCCCCCACGACATTATTGAGGAGGTAACAAACAACATGAGCGAGATCCAAAACGAAAACTTCGCGGAACTGCTTGAGGATTCCCTCAAGACATTAAATACAGGAGACACTGTGACCGGTATTATTACCAGCATTAGCGCAGGCGAGATTCAGCTTGACCTCGGCGCCAAAGTTACCGGCGTGATCAAGCTTGAGCAGATCACCGATGATCCTTCCGCAAAACTCAGCGAGATGTTCAAAATCGGAGATGAGGTGGAGGCATTCGTGATCCGTGTCAGCGACCGCGACGGCTTCGCTGAGCTCTCCAAGAAGCGTGTCGATTCCGACAAGAACTGGCTCAAGGTTGTCGCTGCTTACGAGAACGGCGAGAACATTGAGGGTAAGGTCATTTCCGTTAACAAGGGCGGCGTTGAGGCTGTTTGCTTCGACAACCGCGTATTCATCCCCGCAGCCCACACCGGTATTCCCCGTGAGGGCGATCTGTCCACCCTGGTCGGCCAGACCGTGACTCTCCGCATCCTGGAGATCGGCGAGAAGAAGAGAGCCAAGGGCTCCATCCGTCTCGTTCTCCGCGATCAGAAGCGCGCTCAGGAGAAGTCCTTCTGGGAGGAGATCGAGGAAGGTAAGATCTACACCGGTACCGTTAAGTCCATGACCAGCTACGGCGCATTCGTCGACCTGGGCGGTGTGGACGGTATGGTTCACTGCACCGAGCTGTCCTGGAAGCGCATCAAGTCTCCCGCAGAGGTTCTGGCAATCGGCGACGAGATCACCGTATTCGTCAAGAGCTACGACGCAGAGAAGAAGCGCATTTCCCTGGGTTACAAGACCGAGGCTACCAACCCCTGGTTCATCTTCACCTCTCAGTACGCTGTGGGTGATACCGCATCTGTTAAGATCGTCAACCTGATGCCCTTCGGTGCATTCGCTGAGATCGTTGACGGTGTGGACGGTCTGATCCACATTTCTCAGATCGCTGATCACAAGATCGGCAAGCCCGCCGACGTTCTGGAGGTTGGTCAGACTGTTGATGCTAAGATCATCGACATCGACAACGAGAACCAGAAGGTCAGCCTGTCCATCCGCGCCCTCATCGAGGAGGCTAAGGCCGCTGAGGCTGCTATGCCCGTCGAGGAGACCGCTGAGGTCGAGGCTACTGACGCTGAGTAATTCCTTTGAACATCAAGACGCATCCCGTTTTCGGGGTGCGTCTTTTTGCTTCCATTTATCCCCGAAATTTTGCCGCATAAGTGTCAAATCTGTGCAAATAATCGACCTTAATTTGGGCAGAACGACAAAAACGAAATTTTTCGATAAAAATCGAAAAAAAGGTATCTTTTTTTACAGTTTTATGATATAATATATAATTGGGTATACAATCGGCAACTGTGTGCAAAAGGAGAAAACCATGATACACGATTTGCAGAAAGCAAGTATGTGGAAGCGAATATCGGCGGCCCTGCTGGACGTCATTATACTCGTTGTGCTGATAGAGGGACTCGTGCTCCTCATGATGACGGTATTCGGCTTTGATGATTATATGGAGAAAAAAGAAGCGCTCGAAGAAACGTATTTTGCGGAATACGGTATAGACCGCGATATGACCGCGGAAGAGTATAACGCGCTTTCTGAGGAAGAGAAAACCGCGTACCGGGCGAAAGTGGAGGCGGCCAATAAGGCTTACCAGGACGACCCCGAGGTTGCCGAGGTCTACGCCAAGCTGTTCAGTATCGCTGTGATGATCGCAACGCTCTCCATCCTCATTTCGTTCTTGATTCTGGAGTTCACCGTGCCGCTTCTGTTGAAAAACGGCCAGACCATCGGAAAGAAAGTGTTCGGTGTGGCGGTTATGCGCATCGACGGCGTAAAGGTTACCCCCGTGATGGTGTTTGCCCGAGGCATTCTCGGAAAATGTACCGTGGGTACGTTGGTTCCGATCTACCTGATCATGATGGTTATTTTCGGTATCATGGGTTTTGTCGGCGTGGTGGTATTCTGCGGATTACTGCTTCTTCAGGCAATCCTGTTCTTCGGCACGCCCAACCACACCCCCATTCACGATAAGTTCGCGCAAACGGTAACCGTGGATATGGCTTCCCAGCTCATCTTCGACAGCCCCGAGGATCTGCTGGCCTATAAAAAGCGTATCTCCGAGGAAAACGCCGAGAACGCACAGTATTGAACGTCGGCTTCCAAGCAGGCGGGCACCCAAAAGGTTTCCAATTTTATATTATAAAAAAGCAATTAATCAGGAAGGATGTCAAGCAAATGAAAGTTGTGTTGGAAAATCTAACCAAAATCTTCCCCTCGCGAAACAAAAAGTCGGGCGAGGAAGTGGTGGCAGTCAACGACTTCACCTTTGAAATCCCCGACGGCAAGCTGGTTGGTCTTCTCGGCCCTTCGGGCTGTGGTAAGAGTACCACTCTGTACATGATCAGCGGTTTGCAGAAGCCCTCGGACGGTAAGATCTTTTTCGGAGAAGATGACGTGACCAATCTCTCTCCCGAAAACCGCGGCGTCGGTCTGGTGTTCCAGAACTACGCGCTCTATCCCCATATGACGGTCAAGCAGAACATTATGTTCCCTCTGCAGAACCTCAAGGGCGCGGACAAGCTGGCGAAGAACGAGATGATCGAGCGCGCTCACGAGGCCGCAAGACTCGTTCAGATCGACAACCTCATGGAGAGAAAGCCCTCTGAGCTTTCGGGCGGTCAGCAGCAGCGAGTGGCCATCGCGCGCGCCCTCGTGAAGATGCCCAAGGTTCTGCTTCTCGACGAGCCCCTGTCCAACCTGGATGCCCGCCTCCGTCTCCAGACCAGAGAAGAGATCCGCCGCATTCAGAAGGAAACCGGCATCACCACCATCTTCGTTACTCACGACCAGGAAGAGGCTATGTCGATTTCGGATCTGATCGTGGTCATGAAGCTGGGTGTCGTTCAGCAGACCGGTAAGCCTCAGGAGATCTATGATAATCCTACCAACCTGTTCGTGGCTAAATTCCTGGGAACTCCTCCCATCAACGTGTTCAACGGAAAGGTCAAGGGCGGAAAGCTGTATATTGGCGATGATGCTGTTCTCGAGATCGGCGGAGTTGCCGATCAGGAAGTCACGATCGGTATCCGTCCCGAGGGCTTTGTGCCTGCTGAAAACGGAGCGCTTGTATGCAAGCTGAATAACATTGAGGTTATGGGTAGAGACGTGAGTGTGGTTTCCACCCACGAAGCTTCGGTCAACCCCATTGTTCGCTCCATCATCAACTCCGATGTCCGCATCGATGCGACGGCCAAAACCATTCGGTATGCCGTAAAGCCTCATAAGGTATTCGTCTTCAACAAAGAAACCGAAGAAAGAATTTATTTTGAGGTGAAATAATGGTAGACAGTAAGCATCAATGGAAAGCCTGGCTATACTTGCTGCCCGCTATCGTTCTGCTGGTGATATTTACGGTGTGGCCGATCATCAACACGATCACCACCGCTTTCGTCTACAAGGTAGAATATAAGCCGGCAAAGATCCAGGTTGAAGCCGTGGGAGAAGAGGAATACCGCTTCTTCCATGTGGATGAAGAGGGAAGCAAGAACTACTTAAGCGCCGTACAGGCCGAAGACGGAAGCATTCAGCTGTGCTACCTCGGGGCTGCCGACGGCACGAACAGCAGCTTCAAGTATGACGCCGATATCAGCGCATGGACCGTGACGATTGGCGAAAAGCAGTACATGATCGGCGCTACCGATGACTCTGACGCCGATGTGATTGAGTTGAATGAGGAGAACCTGGATAACCTCGGTATTTCTATCTATCCCGCAGGTCTGTTCTCCGATACCCCCAACAATCTCATCACGTCCGCGCTGGACGCGACCGCCAATTACAACTTCGGCGTTTTCAAGGGCGTATCCGAGGCCTACCGGTACGTGCTGGCTAATGTCGAGGAAGGCTACCTTGCAACGACCGACGTGCTGGACGATTCGGCCATGCTCTGGTCCGAGTCCTGCAAGGTCGGCGACAAGAACGGATTCAAGCTCTTTGTGGAGGATGAGGATTATAACATCTTCTACATGAACGCCATCGTCGAGGAAGACGGATCGGTCTCCATGGAGTATTCCGCGGACGCCGGATGCGGCTTCTATTACGACGAGACGAATAAGGCGTGGGTATGTCAGGTAAACGAGACCGAGTATTACCTGGGTCTTGACGGTGTCAACCGTATCGGCGTGTATCCCATCGCAGAAATCGCGGTGGAGAACGCTCCCTCGCCTGTCGTTATGTACCTGCACAGAGGTACTGCCTCCGAGGCTAAGGAACAAACGGCCCTGATGGACGGTTATGCTTACCGCGTCGGCGCACACCGCACGGCAAACGGAACCCAGACCTACATCACGACGGGCGCTTCCGCTACTGCCGGTCTGATGCTCACCGAGGACTTTGTAAACGGTGAGTCCTTCTCCAAGTTCGGTATCAACAACTTTACATACGTGCTGACGAGCAAGGGAAGTGACTTCATGGTGTGCTTGCGGAACACCTTCATCCTGACCATCATCACCGTTCCGATCTCCACCATCCTCGCGCTCCTCATCGCCGTTGCGCTGAACTCCATCAAGCCCCTGCAGAGACTCCTGCAGACCATATTCTTCCTGCCCTACGTGACCAACTCCATCGCAATCGGTATGGTGTTCGCGGCCATGTTCAATATCGTCGGTATCAACTCCACCAGCGAATCGGTGGGTATCATCAATAACATATTGAGCATATTCGGCGTAGAAAGAATCAACTGGATCAACTACGGCGCTGAATCCTGGGCGAGCTTTACGGCTCTGATCATCTACATCGTATGGAATGCGTTGCCCTTTAAGATCCTGATCCTTCTGGGCGGTCTCCAGAGCATCAACAAGCAGTACTACGATGCCGCCAAGATCGACAGTACCCCCAAGTGGCGCGTTCTCCTGAGAATTACGGTGCCGCTGCTCTCTCCCATGCTGACCTACACCGTCATCACCAGCTTTATCGGCGGATTCAAGGAATACTCCAGCGTCGTCGGTATCTTCGGTGAGGCGAAAGCGGTTGCGGGCGGCGCGAATATGAATACCATCGTAGGACATATTCAGAACCACCTGACCAAGACCCGTGACTACGGTCTGGCGGGCGCCGCGGCATTGATCCTTTTCGGTATCATTTTCGTTGTTACCATGATCAACCTGCGGATCAGCAAGAAGAATACCCACTACTAAGAAAGGAGGCAAGCTGAATGAAAACTGCGGAAACGAAAAACACAAAGAAATCCGACACCATGAAGGTCATGGAAGAAAAGGATATTCAGAAGGTTGCCTCCTCCCAGAAGGTCGCGAAGGTCTTCGGACAGATCCTGGTGTATACCTTCCTGGGTATCATGGCTCTGATCGTGCTGTTCCCCTTCTACTTCATGATCATCTCGTCTCTGAAGTCTCTGGATGAGTACCGTCTGGCGGTTCCTACCCTGATCCCTCAGTCTTGGGAATTCGAGAACTACACCGATATCCTGATCCCCTATGATTGGGCTGTTGAGAACAATTTGACTCATCTGCTCTCCGAAGATGCGGCCAACAACAACTTTGACCTGTTTACCCTGTTCGGAAACACCATGTTCGTGGGTATCGTGTCCACCATTTTCTCGGTGGTGATCACGGTTCTTTGCGCCTTTGCATTTGCCCGTCTGAACTTCAAGGGTAAGAACGTGCTCTTTGCCGCGCTCCTCGGAACCATGATGATCCCCGGTGAGCTGTTCACCATTACCAACTATGCGACGGTCATGGTCAAGGACGGTTGGTTCCCAACCTTCTTTAACGGCCTCGGCAATATGTTCGGCCTGTTCGGCGAGGATTTCCAGATTCCCATGGTGGATTCGAGCTATGCGGCGCTGATCGTACCGTTTTTGGTAAGCGTATTCTACATTTACCTCCTGCGACAGAACTTCATGCAGATTCCCAACGAGCTCTACCTGGCCGCTAAGGTCGACGGTACGGGGGACCTCAAGTATCTGTGGAAGGTCATGATCCCCCTGGCGCTCCCCACCATTATCTCCATCACCATTCTGAAGATGATGGGCGCGTGGAACTCCTACATGTGGCCCAGACTCGTTGCCAACGACGAGGCGCACAGACTGATCACCAACGGTCTGCGTAACGCGTTCAACGACGTTTCGGGTAACACCGACTATCCCCGCCAGATGGCGGCAGTCGCCCTCGTTTCGCTCCCCCTGTTCCTGGTATTCATTTTCTTGAGAAAATATATCATGAAGGGCGTCAGCCGAAGCGGAATTAAAGGTTAATCGCTTTTTCGATCAAAAGGGAAAGCTTAACAAACATAAGAAAAATTTTATTTGGAGGAAAAAACATGAAGATGAGATTTCTCACGTTCTTTCTGGCGTTGATTCTCTGCATCAGCTCTGTTGCGTTTGTTTCTTGCGACACTCTGGTGGATGACGGCGAAGGAACCAAGGAAAGCACTACCGATGCCACTCCCGAGAACACCAACGGCAGCGAGAACGAGACTGCCAAGGATCCCGCGGATACCGAGGCAGGGAACGACGATCCTGAAGCCACCCAGGGCGCTCAGGACGAGACCACCCAGGATCCCGGCACCGGCGACGAGCCTACGGAAGAGGGCTACGACGGAAGCGCCGTAACCATCACCTTCTACCACACCATGGGTAGCAACCTCTCTGACGTTCTCAATGCGTACATTGAGGAGTTCAACAAGCTCTATCCCAACATCACCATCAACCACCAGCAGGTCGGTGGCTACGATGACGTTCGTGAGCAGATCAGTACCGAGATCACCGTTGGTAACCAGCCCAACATCGCGTACTGCTATCCCGACCACGTGGCTATGTACAACATCTCCAAGGCCGTTGTGCCGCTGGATTCCCTGATCGATAGCCTGGCCGTCGTGACCCGCGCCGACGGTACCCAGGAGGTCATGGGTCTCAGCCAGAGACAGATCAACGACTTCATCCCCGGCTACTACAACGAAGGTAAGCAGTTCGGTGACGGTAAGATGTACACCCTGCCCCTTTCCAAGTCCACCGAGGTTCTGTACTACAACGCCGACTTCTTCGCAGAGCACAACCTGACTCCTCCCACCACCTGGGACGAGATGGAAGCTCTTTGCGCCAAGATCAAGGAGATCGATCCTCTCTGCATCCCCCTCGGCTACGACAGCGAGTCCAACTGGTTCATCACCATGTGTGAGCAGCTCGGCACTCCCTACACCAGCGCTACCGGCGAGCACTTCCTCTTCAACACCGAGGAGAACAGAGCATTCGTCAAGAAATTCAGAAGCTGGTTCGAAAAGGGCTACGTGACCACCCAGGAGATCTACGGCGCCTATACGTCGGGTCTGTTCGTAGCACAGGAGGGCCAGAGAAGCTACATGTCCATCGGTTCCTCCGCAGGTGCTACTCACCAGCGCCCCAAGAAGGACAACAGCGGTAACTACCCCTTCACCGTGGGCATCGCCACCATTCCTCAGGCAAATCCCGAGCAGCCCAAGGTCATTTCCCAGGGGCCTTCTCTCTGCATCTTTGATAAGGCCAACAAGCAGGAGGTCTACGCTTCCTGGCTGTTCATGAAGTTCCTCACCACGAACGTTGAGTTCCAGGCTGAGTTCTCCATGGCTTCGGGTTACGTTCCCGTTCTGAAGTCTGTGGCTAAGAACGAGGTCTACAAGACCCAGTTCCTGGATAAGGCAGACGGCGGCGATTACGTTTCCGCTCTCTCCGCAAAGATCTGTCTGGAGCAGGCAGACGCTTACTACACCTCTCCCGCATTCAACGGTTCCTCCGTTGCCCGTGACGAGGTTGGCCTTCTCATTCAGAACTGCTTCGCAGCCGAGACCGACGACGTTGACGCTATGATCAAGAAGCTCTTCGACGAGGCCGTTGAGAAGTGTAAGTACCTCTCTTAATGGCTGATCCCATAGTCAATCAAGATGAAAAAAATCATTAGCAATTTGCTGATCGCCTTCATGCTGATGGGCACCGTTCTCGGTTGCCTGTCAGCCTGCACCGATGCAAGCGAGAAAAATGACTCTACAAATCAGGTGACCACCTCCGTCGGCGAGCCCACGGAGGGTGAGACGCCCGATATGAAAGAGCCGGGTGACGGCACCGAATCCGATACCGACGGTGGGGAAGAGGATCCTTCTGAAACGACGGGAGCGGATGATGAAACCGAAACCGATGCCCCCGATGTTCACGTAGACTATGCCGCTTCGGTAAAGCTGGATATGAACTCCGATACCCTCAAGCAGGAAGTAACGGTCAAAACCTTCATTGACGGCGATACCACCCATTTCCACGTTCCTTCCTCTCTGATGGATACCGGTGTGATCAAGGTGAGATACCTGGCCATCAATACCCCCGAATCCACAGGTAAGATTGAGGAATGGGGAAAAGCCGCTTCCAACTTCACCAAGGAAGCCCTTTCCAAGGCAACCTCCATTATCATCGAGTCGGATGACGCGAATCTGAATGCAGACTCCACCGGAGACAGATACCTGTTCTGGGTCTGGTACAAGACTGCAGACAGCGATGATTACCGTAACCTGAACATTGAAATCCTGCAGAACGGCTTGGCAATCGCCTCGAACTCTGCCAATAATCGCTACGGCAGCACCTGTGTAGCGGCTATCAACCAGGCAAAGACAGAGAAGCTCAGCGTTCACTCCGGAAAACTGGATCCCGATTTCTACTACGGCGAAGCCCAGGTCATTACCCTCAAGGAGCTTCGTTGCAACGTGGAAAAGTACAACGGAGTTAAGGTCGCCTTCACCGGCGTGATCACCATGAACTGCGACAACGCGGTTTACGTGGAAAGCTACGATGAGGAGACCGACGTTTGGTACGGAATGTACGTGTATTACGGTTTCGGACTGAACGGAGCAGGCCTTGAGATTCTGGCCGTTGGAAACGAATCCAGAATCGTCGGTACGGTTCAGTACTACGAGGCAGGCGGAACCTACCAGGTTTCGGGCCTGGTCTACCGCGTTATGAAGCCCGATGACCCCTCCAATATCAAGAAGCTCAGCGACGGACATAAGCCCGTGTATCTGCCTACGACGCCGGATCGCTTTGTGAACGGCAAGGTAGACGTAAGCTTTGTTGATGAAGAAGAGAACGAAACCACCCAGACCTATGATTACGCAAAGCTTGCCATCTATTCCTCCATCAAGATGGAAGGACTGAAGGTCAAGCACGTGTCCACGACCACCAATGAGGATAGCAGTAATTACGGCGCCATGACCCTTACCTGTGAGGCCAACGGTGTGACCGTTAAGGTGCGCACCACCGTCTTCCGCGATGAAAACGGTGAGCTGATCACCGCCGATTATTATGAAGGTAAGACCATCGACGTACAGGGAATTATCGAATACTTCATGGGCGATCACCAGATCAAGGTCTTTACTCCCAATGATATTATTATCAAGTAATAATAATATAAAAATTCATAAAGGAGACATTATGAAAAAACTCATTGCATTTACTTTGGCAATGCTCATGTGCCTGGCTGTTCTTTCGGCATGTACTGCCGTCGTTGACCCCGGCACAGAGACTACCACCGATGCTCCCGAGACCGGTACTACGGCTCCCGAGACCGACGCTCCCGAGACTCAGGCTCCCGCCGAGACCGATGCTCCCGAGACCCAGGCTCCCGCCGAGACCGAGACTGCCGGCACCCAGGCTCCCGAGACCGAGCCCGAGACCACTCCCGCTACTCCTGACGTCGAGTACGATCTGGAGGCCGCTGCCGAGTACGTGAACTCCCTCTACAAGAAGGGCGAGACCATCACCGCAGCTGACTATCAGGTAGTCGGTCAGGTCATGATCGCCGGTGTCAAGTACATGGTCACCTGGACCGCTGACAACGACAAGGTCAAGCTGGTAGAGGGTAACCCCTACTGGACCGTTGACGTTGATGAGAAGGCTAAGGAGGAGCATTCCTACAAGCTCACCGCTACCATCACCGCAGGCGACGGTACGACTACCACCGTTTCCTTCGACCGCACCGTTCCCGAGTACGTTCTGTGGTCCTTTGAGGAGTACATCAACGCTCCCGAGGGAACTACCGTTGTGATCGAGGGTATTGTCGTTGCTATGAACTCCAAGAGCCTCGGCAACACCAGAAACCACCTCTTCCTCGCTGACGTTGAGGGCAAGGGCGGTTACTACTGCTACCAGCTCGATAACGATCCCGTTGAGGCAGGCGTTAAGGTCGGTATGACCGTTTCCGTTACCGCCGTGACTGCTCCTTACTCCGGTATGCAGGAGACCAAGGGCGGTACCTTCACCATCGTGGACGAGACCATCAAGACCGTTGAGCCCATGGATATCACCGACAAGTTCGCAGCAGGCGAGAGCCTGAAGAACTACGTGGGTTACCCCGTTGTGATCAAGGGTGTTACCATCGGTACCCAGGATCTGGCCACCGCGACCAGCCAGTACCTCTACTTCGAGCTGAACGGCCAGAAGGCTTACGTCAGAAGCTACATCACTGATTTCCCCACCTCCCTCCAGATCGTAAAGGGTGAAAACGGCGCTGTCTCCAGCCCCGATAAGGACGCCATGGATGCAGATCATGCGGCACACTTCGGTTACACCGCAGATGCAACCGGTATTCTCATTCTGTACAGCGGCGCTCCCTACCTCATTCCCATGTCCGTGACCCCCTTCACCAACTATGAGTTCGTTGAAATGACCGCAGATGAAAAGATTGCAGCTGAGCTTGGCGACCTCAAGCTGGATGCGTCCGCTTCTTCCGACGTAGTCATTGACCTGCTTTCCGTTGGTAAGTACTACAACGACGTTACTTTCGCTTGGGCTACCGATGATACGACCGGTGCTGCTACCATTGATGGTGGTAAGCTCAGCCTCGTCATTCCCGATGCTCAGGTAACCGTAAACATCACCGTTACCGCAACCTGCGGCGAAGCAACCGCTACCAAGACCTTCGCCATCAAGCTTTCCAAGACCATTACTTCCGTTAAGGACATTATTGAAATCGGCTCCGCTAAGGATCACAACACTTATACCGAAGAGAAGTACATCGCAGGCGGTATCATCGTTGAGATCAAGAACGATGTCTATGGTAACATCGTGATCAAGGACGAGAGCGGTGAGAGCATTCTCGTATACGGCACCTTCATCGACGGCAAGAAGTACGGCGATTTTGAAGGTGACAAGCCTGTTGTTGGCGACTATGTGGTTGTCATCGGTATCGTTGGTCAGTACAATGGTACTGCTCAAATGAAGAACGCAGACATCACCTCCTTTACTAAGCCTTCTGCTCTGAAGGATGCGATCGATGCAGGCGCTGCGCAGGAGCACAATACCTACACCGAAAACAAGTATCTTGTTACCGGTGTGGTTACCGAGATCAAGAACACAACCTACGGAAACCTCTATATCCAGGATGCAGAGGGCAATACCATCTACGTTTACGGCCTTTACAATCAGGCAAACGTTCGTTTCGATAAACTGGCTACTCAACCTGCTGTTGGTGATACCATTGTCCTTCTCAGTACGGCCGGCCAGTACAACGGAACTGTTCAGCTTAAGAATGCTGTTCTCGTTTCTCTGACTCCTGCAGAGAACAACGACGACAATAACGACGACAATAACGACGATCCTTCCGAGGAAACCGGTCCCGTCGAGATGACCATTCCCGAGGCCAATGCCGCTGCAGACGGAACCGCAGTTATTGTTACCGGTACTGTCAAGGAGATCAACACCGAATGGAGCGAGCAGTACGGTAACATGTCCGTTACCATTCAGGATGCAGAGGGCAATACTCTGTACATCTTCAGAATGAAGACCAACGTTAAGGTCGGCGACAAGATCGCCGTAACCGGTACAATGGCTACCTACAATGAAAGCAGACAGATCGCTGCAGGTTCTACTGCGGAGCTGCTTGCAGCTGCTCCTGTCGAGATGACCATTCCTGAGGCGAATGCCGCCGAGGATGGTGTCAACGTGATTGTTCGCGGTACTGTCAAGGAGATCAATACTTCTTGGAGCGAGCAGTACGGCAACATCTCTGTTACCATTCAGGATGCAGAGGGCAATACCCTGTACATCTTCAGAATGAAGACCAACGTTAAGGTCGGCGATGTGATCACCATAACCGGTACGATGGCTACCTACAATGGAAGCAGACAGATCGCCGCGGGCGCAACCGCAGTAATTGAGAGCACCGGCGATGACAGCGGTGACGATACCCCTGTGGAAACCGATCCCGTCGAAATGACCATCCCCGAGGCACTTGAGGCTGTTGACGGCACCAAGGTAATCGTTACCGGTACCGTTAAGGAAATCAACACCGCCTGGAGCGAGCAGTACAACAATATCACCGTTACCATTGTGGATGCCGAGGGCGTTACCCTGTACATCTACAGAATGAAGACCAACGTTAAGGTCG
>JAZRFR010000108.1:0-2733 GCA_045643785.1 Eubacteriales bacterium
ACGTCGGACATGGAGAGAGCCTCCTCCTGGTCGTGGGTGACGTAGATGAAGGTGATGCCCGTCTGCCGCTGGATCTTTTTCAGCTCGGTCTGCATGTCCTTGCGGAGCTTGAGGTCCAGAGCGCCGAGAGGCTCGTCCAGAAGCAGTACGCGGGGATGGTTGATGAGGGCGCGGGCAATGGCCACACGCTGCTGCTGACCGCCCGACAGGGTGGTGACGCGGCGGCGCTCAAAGCCCTTGAGGTTGACCAGCGCCAGCATTTCCTGTACCTTGGTCCGGATCTCTTCCTCGGGGGTCTTTTTGAGACGCAGACCGAAGGCTACGTTCTCATATACGTTCAAATGGGGAAACAGCGCGTATTTCTGGAAAACCGTGTTGACGAGGCGACGGTAGGGAGGGACCTGTGAGATCTCCTTGCCATCGAAAAAAACCTCCCCGCTATCGGCCGTTTCAAAGCCGCCGATGATACGGAGGGTGGTGGTTTTGCCACACCCGGACGGTCCAAGCAAAGTGACGAACTCTTTATCATGAATATCCAGGCAGATATTGTCGAGAATGGTCTCGCCGTCAAAGGCCTTGGATACCCCACGCAGGGAAATGAGTATCTCTTTTTCCATGTCGCATAAAATCTCCTTTGGAGGGTACGTAGTATCTGCGCGTTTCCCGTCACGCGGCAGGCTCTTCAGCGTTTCTGCAAGCACCCAAAGGGGTGTGGGTAAGCGCCTATCCTGTCTCGCGTGCATACTGTCCGCAAATTCAGTATTATTGTAGCAGAAAACCGCAAAAAATGCAATATCTTTTCCGCTTTTTCTGCGTTTTTTTTGAAAATTCGTCATTCAATCCAATTTTTTGGGGAGATTTCGCCGTTTTTCACAAAAATCACGGACTTTCATCGTGATTCCGACGATTTCACCCCAAAAACAGGGAACTTTTAGGACTTTTTTCTTGTTCGGGAAGCCTTGACAAGCGGATGTATCTGTGCTATAATGACAGAAATAGGAAATGAAACAGGCGGTCGCGATCCGCCTGCTTGAGAAAGGATATACTTATGAAACGTACTGCATGGATCATTGTGTGCCTGCTCGTTATGGCCACCCTGTTGCTGGCTGCCTGCAACAAGAACGAGACCCCCGACACCGAGTCTCCCGTCACCTCTGCAGATACCCAGGCGCCCGCCGTATCGGGTGAAGATGCCACCGAGGCCGCCACGGTCCCCGACGAGACCGAGACCCAGCCTGCCGAGACCACTGTCGCTCCCGAGGAGACCACCGTCTTTGAACTGCCCGTAGTCAATCCCGATGAGGCCGCCGCCGCAGGTCTGCCTACGGATGCCCAGTCTTATACCGTCGGCGGAGAGAACCCCGCAAATGACCCCAAGGCGCAGTACGACTACCTGACGGTTTACGCCCACGCCTACGAGGACAAGACTTTCACGCTGTACGGCAATATCGGTAAGGACGACCGTGGGAATATCACCCTGTCCGTAGGGGAGGGAATGTCCTTCGCGGTCTACTTTGACGGCGTAAGTGAGCCCACGGTTGGTTCTTACGTTAAGGTGGACGCGGTCTTTACCCAGACCGTTGACCGCGGAGAGTACGTGGATTTCGGTTGCTTTACCATGATGGCCACCGCCTGCGAGATCCTGGGCGAGGCTAAGGGCCCCAACGGCGGCAAGCTCATGTACGTTACCGCTTCCTCTCTCAACGTTCGCTCCGAGCCCGATTCCTCCAAGGATAACAAGGTAGGTCTTCTCAACAACGGTGATATGGTAGAGGTTCTGGAGACGGGCTTTGGCGCTGACGGCAACTGGTGTAAGATCACCTTTGATTGCGATGCGGGGTACGCCTACATCAGCATGAAGTACGTGTCCGAGACCAAACCTTAATGGCTTTTCAAAGGCGGCTCCGATGGAGCCGCCTTCTTTGTATAAGAAACCGCCACGAATTTCTCCCAACCCCCTTGCATTTTTCGCCCGAATATGCTATAATAGCCGTATTACATGCAATATTCCATATCTGACCGACAAAAGGAGAATCCTTATGCATATCACCATTACGGGTAAGCTGGGCAGCGGCAAGTCCACCGTCGCCAAGAAGCTGGTTGAGCTGTACGGCTTCGAGATCTTTTCTACGGGTGCCATCCTCCGCGCCGCCGCCGCCGAGCGGGGCATGGATCTGCTTGACCTCAACAAGGAACTGAACTCCAAGCTGGACTCCGACCGCAGTATGGACGATCTCATCGACAACACCACCATCCGCGTGGCCTCCGAGCGTAAGGATGACAAGCTCATTTTCGACTCCCGCATGGCGTGGCACTTCGTTCCCGGCGCATTCAAGGTCTTCGTCACCGTGGATCCCCGCGTAGCCGCCGAGCGTGTCATGAAGGACCCCCGTCCCGGTGAGCCCGCCGAGGACGTGGACGAGCTCTGCGCCGAGCTGGTGGAGCGCAGTAAGGTGGAGCAGGCTCGCTTCCAGTACCTCTACGGCGTGGACTACTACGACTACAAGAACTTCGACCTGGTGGTGGATTCCTCCACCCGCACCCCCGATGAGGTGACAGCCATCGTCTGGGAGTACTTCAACGCCTTTATGCAGAATCCTGCGGCGTACGAGCATACCGAGCTGCTGTAAATATTGGTAAAACATAGAAAAGCATGACACGAAGAAGGGAAGCGTGTCATGCTTTTTCTGTAAATTGGGGTTTGTAGGGGAGCGGGGCGGACGCAGGGGGGAA
>JAZRFR010000109.1:0-6685 GCA_045643785.1 Eubacteriales bacterium
TGCAGTAATGCATTCAGCTGACCGATACTAATTTCCGAGGGCTTGAACCTCTTAGGTTCATTTACAATGTTTGAGTTTCTTTTCTACACGAAATGATCTCTCTTCTTTCAGTTTCAAAGAAAAAAGAGTCAAGACGCTTCTTCGGAAGGGTCTTTTTTCTTTTCCTGACAAGTTTCAGATATTATGATATAATCATGAAGAGAAATCAAGGAAAGGTGATAAAGGCAATGGAAGAGAAGCTGAGGAAAAAACTGAAAAGCGAAAGTCGTATCATTTTGTTTGGATTGGTCATCCTTTTGGGACTTGCTCTCTTTATTGCTATGTTTTCTCTCGTAGTATGTTTGGGCTTGGATAAAGCAACCGAAGCGGAAAAGCAGAATAATCCGAAAATCATTTTGGCCGCAGCTTTAATTTTCTTGTGCGGTAGCGTGGTGTTTCTTAAGATCTTGATCCCCGTTGGCAAGGACTATCAATTACTTAAGAAGCGTGAATATAGAATAGAAGTCGCTCGATTGGGGCGTATATCTACCTATAAAAAGATACTTCCGCCGCGAGGAAAGACTCGCGGCGGTTTTGCATTTGTGGCGATAAAAACATTGACATATAAGATCTTTTGTGCTATAATAGTATGCAATCAAACAGTAAGGAAGCATAAACATGAACATTCGCGCAACTACACCAAAAGATATTGACGCCGTGATGGCTATCATCGAGGAAGCCCGCGGTACTATTGCCGCTTTGGGGATCAACCAGTGGCAGAACGGCACCCCCAACCGCGCTATGATCACCGAGGATATGGCCCGGGGTCAGGGGCGTGTGGTGGTATCGGACGACGGGGAGATTGTGGGTACCTTTGCCCTGATTTACGACGGCGAGTCCACGTACGATACCATTGAAGATGGCAAGTGGCTGGCCCCCGACCGCAACTGCCCTGAGGATTTCGCCTACATCGCTATCCACCGTGTGGCTGTTTCGGTGGCCCGACGGGGAAGTGGAATTTCTACCGCAATTATCGGTTACGCCGAGGAATTTGCCCGTATTTTGGGAAAATCCTCTCTGCGCATCGACACCCACGAGGGCAACGTGGTCATGCGGCGGATGCTGGAGAAGCACGGCTTTGTGCATTGCGGGACCATCTATTTGCAGAACGGCGACCCGCGGGTGGCCTACGAGAAGGTTCTGTGACAGAATTTGCCTTTGTGACGGAAGGCGCGGGGCTTGACCTGCACGTACTCTCTCCGACCGCGTATATGTTTACAAATTTCGCTTGATTTATGCGGCGGGGCGTGTTACAATACAATGAAACATAATAAAACGGGAAAGGACTTTTCTTATGAAAATTTCGGTTCGAATTCTTTCTTTGGTTCTGTGTATCGCCATGCTTCTGAGCCTGTGCGTGATGGGAACCATGGCCGCGCCCGCCGCTGTGACGGGGGCTGTCAAGACCGATTCGGCGGTCATCAAGATCGGTGACGTCGATACCGGTGTGACCCTGACTCAGATGCTTCTGGAGAAGGGCTCCAAGTACAGCAAGTCCGCCGACGGCCTGCTCAACGTCATTGAGATCAACCTCTCGGATAAGGTCACCATGGCCGTTCTTAACGGCGGTGACTATACCTGGAGTAAGGCGACCATGGGTGAGAGCGTTGTGAAGTACAACCAGACCCACGACGATGGCACCGTCCTGGCCGCCGTCAACGGCGATCCCTGGATCGTCTACCACACCGACTACGACGGCGACGGCAAGAAGCCTACGGGTCCCTCCGTCAAGCACGTCAGCGTGTCCCGCGGTACCATGATCATCGACGGTGAGCTGTGGGCCTCCCACCAGATCAACGACGAGAACAACCTGGCTCGCGAGGATAACGCTGAGCGCGGCACTCCCGCCTCCCGTGGACCTGTGTTCGCCATCAAGAACGACGGTACCGCTATGATCGGCACACCCACCATCGCGGTTTCCATCAAAAATACCACCTCCAGTAAAACCGTGAACGGCGACGGTATCAACCGTCTCCCCGCTCCCAACTCCATCATCCTCTACAACCAGCGTTGCGGCACCGAGTCCTTCGCCTTTGAGGATGCCTACGAGATCTACCTGGAGTGCGAAAGCTCCGCATTCAGCCTGTCCAATACCACCACGGGTAAGGTGGTAGCTGTCTTCCAGAGCGGCGACAAGGCTACCCGCCCCGCCATTACTGAGAAGACCGTCGTTATCTCCTCCAGAGGTTCCTCCCAGAGCCGCGTTAAGGATCAATTCAAGGTAGGCGACACCGTTACCGTGAGCTGCTCGGTCAGCAGTGACGCCATGACCTCTGCCCAGAAATCTGAATGGGTCAATGTCAAGGACGCCACCGCCGGTTTCTTCACCCTGATGCAGAAGGGTCAGCTGACGGGTCAGCCCGGCAACACCACCAACTACCCCTGCTCCATCATCGGTATGAAGAAGGACGGCACCGTCCTTCTGATCTCCACCACCGCCACTGTGGACGGTACCCGTAACGCCTGCCAGATGACCGACCTGCCCTCCCTGTGCAAGGAGCTGGGCCTGGAGACCGCCATCCTCTTTGACGGCGGCGGATCCACCACCATGGTCGCCCTGTCGGGGAACAAGTACGTTCGCCGTTCCTCTGCCGTAGACGGCAACAACAGCGTGCGTGCTGTCATCAGCGGTATCGCCGTGGTGTACAAGGGTGTGGACAAGGACTACGCCAATTCTGAGACCAAGAACACCGCTTATCTGTCCGGTCTGGGTCTGGCAGCTCCCGAGGAGCCCGATCTGGAGGGCGCTGATCTGCGTGTTGAGCCTTCTTACGCCTACGGCTATCTGGCGCAGGTGGAGACCGTCAACGGCACCAAGTACGACGACCTGATCGGCCGCCGTGATCCTGCCTACACCTCGAGCTGGACGGCCGAGGAGAAGGCCGCCGCCATCCAGCCCGCCGTGTTGCCCGAGATCATGTTGGGTGAGGACGGCAAGCTGACCCTGTCGGGTTGGGCACTGGTCAACGGCGGACAGAATACCCACTACTGGTCTCTGGATAAGGAGCACTGGTATCAGTGCGTCGGCGGTGAATTCAGTGAGGCTGAGCAGGCACTTCTGGATCGCGCAGGCAGTGAAGGGAACATGAAAGCTCCCTCGGGCGAAAAGGGTCGGTTCGTGGGCCTTACCGCCGATCTGTCGGAGCAGGAGGGCGACAGCTTTACCGTATACTTCGCCGTCGCTTCTGCCGGTAACGGTGAGAAGCTTCTCCACTACCTGACCGTGGAGAAGGCTACCCGCTACGCCGAGGAGACCGAGGCTCCCACCGAGGCACCTACCGAGGCGCCTACTGAGGCACCCACCGAGGCTCCCACCGAAGCGCCTACCGAGGCGATCACAGAGGCCCCTGTCGAGACACCGAACGTCTCCGAGTCCGAGACCGAAGCTCCCAAGAGCGGTTGCGGCGCGGTTGTGAGTATCTCTGCCGTGGCTCTGCTGGGCGCTATGGCGGCCGTCCCGGCTCTGCGTAAGCGCGAAGAAGAATAATCGCATACACGCATAAAAAAAGAACCGACTCGAAGTGAGTCGGTTCTTTCGGTTCGTAGAGGTTTATATGTATTTCGGTCTGATATAAACCCGGATGGATTGCCTTTTACAGGTCAAGCAGCTGCTTTTTCTTGGCTTCGAATTCCTCTTGGGTGATGATGCCGGCGTCGAGAAGAGATTTGAGCTTGACAATATCATCCAAAGAGTTACCGGACGGCTGATTGGCGGTTGCGGCGCTCTCGGTGCCCTTTTGCTTTTTGCTGATCAGCTCCGACAGCACTTGGCTCATCTCTTTATAGTTCTTGATGAGAACGAATTTCGTGATTCCGGAGGACGTGGCTATGGAAATCGTGGACAGATGCTCCTCCGTGGCGTAGGAGGAAACCATGGACAACGGCAGAACGACTTCCTTCCCGAAAAGGGTTTTTCCCTTTACGTTATCTTCTGTAATACACAGCTCGCACTGGCAGTTCGCACGGTATATGACAAGCAGAATGATTCCGACTACCAAAAGCAGGCAGCCGATGATGAATACGTACAACAGGAGCGAGCACTCATTGAATGCTGCTACATAGCCACCGCCAAAATACTCTTCACCCCAATAAGAGAATATGCTTCTTTCGCTCACGGGAAACAGCAGAGCGATGAAAATGATCACGGCAACCACAATGAAGCAGATGGGAAGAATGGATAACCGCATTTTCCCTTGTTGATCGATTTCGCTTTTAATTAAAACTTTTTCGTCCATTTTCGTTTCTCCTCGAATTTGATATAAAAAATAAAAAGTGCGCCAACGGTCGTCAGCGCACCGAAAAACGCAAACTCCCATTGTCGCCAAACAAACTCAAGAAAAGACAAGTATAGCTACCCGACCCTAATCCCGATAGAATTTGCGTTTTTACCAAATTCAATGGAATTAGGGTGCACGAAAAAGAGTACAGTTATCCTATCGGATACATATACTTGCAAAAAATATTGAGTTTGTTTGGCTTCTTCATTATAGCACAAAAATTCTCGGTTGTAAACCCTCATTCTGAATTTTTTTATAAAACCCCTTGACAATCGCCGCGAATTATGCTATAATACCCCCAATCGAATAGAAAAACAAAGGCTATGACGAAGACGGTCAAGGCCGAATGCCCCCAGAGAGTCGGCGGTTGGTGCGAGCCCGACGGTATTCCCCTTACAGACCCATCCCTTCCGAGCCGGAGGACTTGAACACGCCAAGGCGCTATTAGAGACTCCCGTGTATGCCGCGTAAGAGCATAGGAATTGTTGGATTCCAAAGAGTGGCGCCCGTGCGGCGCAATTTGAGTGGTACCGCGGATGTGTATGCACCCGTCTCAAAGTGATTGAGACAGGTGTGTTTTTTTATTCGTAAATTCCGGTTGGAGGAATAAACATATGGCAAACGAGAAAACCAACGCTGTCGACCTGGTTAAACTACAGGAGGTCGCCATCCGTATCCGCGAAATGCGGGATATTTGCGGCTTTACCGTGGCCGAGATGGCGGAGAAGACCGAGGTCAGCGCCGCCGATTATATCCGCTACGAGGCGGGTGAGTTGGATTTCCCCTTCTCCTTCATTCATAAGTGCGCTCTGGCCTTTGGCATCGGCATCACCGACCTTCTGGAGGGTCGTTCTGCCCATCTGTCCTCCTATACCGTCACCCGCAAGGGCGAGGGGCAGGAGACCGCCAAGGAGGCGGGCATCAGCATCATGTCGGTGGCTCCCCTGTTCCGCCAGAAGATCGCCGAGCCCTACCGCGTGCGCTACGAATACGACCCCGCCCTTCAGAACAAGCCCATCCACCTCACCAAGCACGACGGCCAGGAGTTTGACTTTGTCCTGGAAGGAAAGCTCAAGGTGCAGGTTGGCTCCAATATCGAGTATCTGGAAGCAGGCGACTGCATCTACTACAATAGCTCCACCCCCCACGGTATGATCGCCGTGGACGGTCAGGACTGCCTCTTTATGGCTGTCGTCCTGCCCGGCGAGAGCGCTCTGTCCCCCGAATTGGTGCAGGAATCCCTCCGCCAGATCCACGCCGAGGGCGAGACCCGTGCCGCCGTGACCGTCACCACTCCCTTCATTGACACCGTGGTGGACGAGAAGGGCGCTTTGCAGAAGATCACCTTCAAGAACGAGGATCAATTCAATTTCGCCTTCGACGTTGTGGACGCTCTGGCCAAGCGCGACCCCAATAAGCTGGCCATGCTCCATATTTCCAAGGATATGACCGAGCGCCGCTTCACCTTCAACGACATGAAGCGCGCCTCCAACCAGGCCGCCAACTACTTCAAGTCCCTGGGCATCAAGAAGGGCGACCGCGTCATGCTGGTGCTGAAGAGACATTACCAGTTCTGGTTCGCCATCCTGGGTCTCCATAAGCTGGGCGCCGTGGCCATTCCCGCCACCAACCAGCTGGTCAAGCACGACCTGGAGTACCGCTTCAACGCCGCAGGCGTTTCGGCTATTGTTTGCACCGCCGACGGTGACGTGGCAAGTCAGGTAGACCTGGCCGCCGCCGAGGCGCCTTCCCTGAAAACCAAGGTGTTGGTGGGCGGCGAGCGGGAAGGCTGGCGTAACTTCGACGAGGAGTTCCCCCTCTTCTCGGCTCACTTCTACCGCACCGATGACACCCCCTGCGGCGATGATCCCATGATCATGTTCTTCACCTCGGGTACCACCGGTTATCCCAAGATCGCCTGCCATAGCTACAAGTATGCGCTGGGCCACTACATCACTGCCAAGTATTGGCACGGTGTCAGCGAGGACGGCCTGCACTTCACCATTTCGGATACCGGCTGGGGTAAGGCTCTGTGGGGCAAGCTCTACGGGCAATGGCTGGCCGAGGGCGCGGTCTTCACCTACGATTTCGACCGCTTCGATGCGGCTGTGATCCTGCCCATGTTCGCCAAGTACCAGATCACCACCTTCTGTGCGCCTCCCACCATGCTCCGCATGATGATCAAGGAGGACATCTCCAAGTACGATTTCTCCTCGGTACGCCATATGACCACCGCGGGCGAAGCACTCAACCGCGAGGTCTACCGCCAGTTCGAGAAGGCCACCGGCCTTCAGATCAAGGAGGGCTTCGGCCAGACCGAGACCACCCTGTCCATCGCCAACCTCATGGGTCAGCCCCACAAGGTGGGC
>JAZRFR010000110.1:0-21607 GCA_045643785.1 Eubacteriales bacterium
GGCGAGCTCCGCGCGGACGGCACTCTGCCGTCCGCGCGGGTTATCGGGGGCTTGGCGACCCTTCGCGCAATCAGACTCTTTCGCCCCATTAAGGGCGAAAGAGTCGCGCGGATAAGGTGGTGGGTTTCTTAAGGGAGGCACCGTGGGTGACTCCCTTGAGGGGCGTTCTTTTGGTACTTTTCTTTCGCCACGGAAAGAAAAGTACATAAGCATAACTCCCCTATAAACTGCAATTTAACAACCCAATGCAAAACAAGACCCCCGAAAATCGGGAGTCTTGTCATTAAATCAGTTCTTGGTAATATGCTTCAGATACGCATTGATGAACCCATCAATACGCCCATCCATGACCGCTTCCACGTTACCGTCCTCGTAGCCGGTACGGGTGTCCTTAACCAGGGTGTAGGGCATGAAGACGTAGGAGCGGATCTGGGAGCCCCACTCGATGTTGTTCTTGTTGCCCTGTACCTGCTCGATGGTGTCCAGACGCTCGCGGATCTTGATGTCCATGAGCTTGGCCTTCAGCATACGGAGCGCGGTCTCCTTGTTCTGGAGCTGGGAGCGCTCGGTCTGGCAGGCCACCACGATACCCGTGGCCTTGTGGGTGATACGGACTGCCGAGGAGACCTTGTTGACGTTCTGACCGCCCGCGCCGCTGGAGTGGTAGGCCATGAACTCGTATTCCTCTTCCCGCAGCTCCACCTCGTCCAGGTCGGGGAACTCGGGCATGACCTCGATGGAGGCAAAGGAGGTCTGACGGCGGCCTGCGGCGTCAAAGGGAGAAACGCGCACCAGGCGGTGTACGCCGTGCTCGCTCTTGAGGTAACCGTAGGCGTGGGGGCCCTCCACCATGATGGTGGCCGACTTCAGACCGGCGGCGTCGCCGTCCTGCCAGTCCATGAGTTTGACCTTAAAGCCATTGCCCTCGGCCCAGCGGTTGATCATACGGTAGAGCATCTGGCACCAGTCCTGCGCCTCGGTACCGCCCGCGCCGGGGTGGAAGGATACGATGGCGGTGGAGTTGTCGTACTCGCCGCACATCAGCACCTCAATGCGCTTATGCTCGGCCTCGGCCTTGATGGCCTCCAGCTCGGACTGAATCTCCTCCAGGGAGCTTTCGTCGTTCTCTTCGATGGACATTTCGCACAGGGCGATGGCGTCCTCCAGACGGGAGACCAGATCGTTGTAGCCCTCTACGGTGTCCTTGTACTGCTTGATGGTCTGCAGGATCTTGGAGGAATTGGAGGAATTGCTCCAGAAATCGGGAGCCAGGGTCTCCTGCTCCAGCTCCTCGGCCTTGGCGGCCAGAAACTCCACGCGGAGTGCCTGCCCCAGTTCCTTGATATCGGGCCGCAAGCCCGTCAGCTCATGCTTGGCTTCTTCCAGTTGTACGATCACGGTATATACCTCACAAATATAAATTCTACGTTATTCGGTGCTTTTTTCGCATTAACTGATACAGTATACCATATATTTCGGATTCTGACAAGAGGGAGAAGGAAAATTTTTTGTAAATCTTCAAACTGCAGTTTAACGGATTGCGTCCGATAAATTGCAATTTACCTTTCCAAAAGCTCCAGTCCCACGTCATACTGTTTACCGTTCATGGCATCCACCAGCCACGCTGCGGGTGATACACCGTCGATATGTCTCCGGGTGTAGGATTCGTTTCCAAAAATACAATGTTGCACACCGGGAGACAGTTCCTCCTTCATGAAATCGTGGATATAGAGGCTGAATTTCGGTGTCAGTTCCTTCAATTCCTTACACATGTTCTGTAGGTTTTTACGAAATGCTTCACCAAAAGATTCCTCTATGATGAATTGACCGTCCGTAGCGTAGTGCCAGAACAGCATCAGCACGTGGTCGCGGCAGCCGCAGGTAAAGAGGTAGCGGGGGCGGTCACCGAAGCGGCTGTAAAGTGCTTTAAACCAATCCAGCGTGATATTGTCGGTGTGGACAGCTGAAGCGATGTGATCGGGACATTGCCAAAGCCTGCGGGCGGTATCTGACCAGCCATCGTAGGGCATCATGGCGCCGTCCGACAGAATGGTGACGTCTTCGCACTCCGGCCATGCATCCATGATATCCCCCGATACCGCCGCCACGCCGAAGGCTCCCGCGCTCTCACCGTAAATGAGCAGTTGATCAAGGGCAGGGAACAGATCCTTTGCCACCTTGAGGATAGCCAGAAGATTGGTGTAGCCGTGATAGTGGATGGTATGCTCCTGCCCGTCAGCGCCGATGAAGGTGAAATCTCCCGTTCCTGCGTGAAAATCTCCCGTGACGTAGGAAACCATGATCTCACTCCAATCCGCAAAGGGATTCTCCTCCGTGGTGGAGTGGAGTCCGTTCTGCTCTCCTGTCGTGATGGAAAATACCTCGGGCCGGGGATCGCCGCAGACCGTGTAGAGTCCCACGTGACCGTATTTTTCGGAAGTTTCGGGTACCGACGGCCACTTGGCGCTGTCCTCGCACCAAGATGCTCCGCCACCGCAGAGGTGGAAGATCAGCCGCTTGGGGTCTCCCTTCTTGACGTGGATGCAGTAGTCTCCGCCAAAGGCACAGACCGCCTCGGGGATGTAGATTTTCAACCATTCCTTGTGTTGCAGATCCTGAAATTCCATGTTGCACTCCTTTGCGTGTTTAATTGAATTAATTATACCATAAATTGTGTGCCGGGTCAAGGTAGAATAAACAAAAGGCAGAACGAATCTGCCTTTCGCAATCATATTATGTTTCCTTGTGCACCAGATCCGAAAAGTCATGAACGTTCATAACCGTATGCCCCTCGACCAGATCGCCCGATCGAATCTCTCTGTACTGATGATCTACACAGGTGATTCGCTTCGGTGTGGGGTAGACCAATAAGATCTGCATGGCGTATTCCTCCTCGACAGGCGTGAGGGACAGTTCTTTACGGCTGATGCGGAATTCCTGCTTATACTCGTGAGGGCTTCCGGCCACGCTCCTATGCTTTTTTTCGGAGTAGATGAGGTCTCTGACCCGCCGTGCTTCGATATGCATACCGGAGGTTCTGTTTTCGATGATCCACCGACCGTGAATCGAAATAAAGGACAGGACACTGACCTCATACCGCTTATCGCCGACGGTCACGTAATAATCGGGGTCACCCTTGCTCCCGAAAACGATATCGAAAAGATTGCGGAGACGCTCGACCCGCACACGATCCTTACCAAGACTCTTCATCATAGCACCAAAGGCGAGCATTTTTACGGTATACCAAATGACCTTGTATATGCTGTACAGGAAAATGACCCACGCATAAAAGAGCAGTATGTAAAACAGAATCTCTATAACCATTGATCGTACCTCCAATGTTTTGTTGTGATCGAAAAGCAGGGGTTTGAGTATGTTGCACCGCTCGGCTTGATCATACTATACCACATTTTTTGTCAATAGTTGTTTGTGAACATTCACAAATGTGTTTCGGTATCTGCCCACATTATAACATTACAGTTAACTGCAATGTCAAGACCTTTAAAAAAGTTTTTCATTTTTTTCACCAACAAATTGATACAAAACAAAAGCACACGGCCAAAACCGTGTGCTTTCACGAATGTATCAGAGCATATCCTTTTTCACCCGCTTGTGCCGCTCTCCTACGTCGAAGGCGACGGCGTATCGGGTCTTGTTCAGACATCCCCGCATACGGGCGAGGGAGGTGTAGTAGTCGTAATAGGCGAAATCCTTGCTGTTCATGACGAACCATTGGGTATGGAGCGCCTCGCACCACAGGTCAAACCCACGGGTGACGTCTACGTAGATATAGGGGGTGAAATCGCTGTCATCCTCCCAGTTTTCGGCGTAGTAGACAGGGGCGTAGTGGCGCTTTCCCTGAATACGGTCGCACTCCACCACCGAGGCCAGGAACTGCGCGTCGGGGACGATGAGGTGGGTATTGTTGTGATCCTTGTGCATAGCCGACTTCCAATGGGTCACGATGAGATCGGGGCGCACCTCGCGGATGATGTTGGCCACCTCGTAGCGCACGTCCTCATTGTTAGGAAGCTCGCCGTCGCAGTAGGGAAGCACGAAAGCCTTACCGTTCACCAGCTTTGCGAAGGCCTGCGCCTCGGCTATCTTCTGCTCGCGATATTGCGCCACCGTCAGATGGGGGGGATTGCCCCGCTCGCCCGCGGTCATGGCGAGGGTGAAATTTTCTCCGCCGTCTATAGCGTTGGCGGCCATGAGGGAGCCTGCGGTCAGCTCGGCGTCACCGATGTGACCACCGATGGCCAGTATTCTGCGTGCCATACTCCGGCTCCTTACGCCTGCTCGGATTCCGAGTTCTTCAACCCATGCCCATGCTGGCAGGGCTCTACGAAGAAGTCGGTGAGATCCACGAACCAGCGGCCGTCTTCCAGCTTGGTAAAGCCGATGGACTTGATCATGCCCTCGCCCTCGAAGTTTTTATCCTCGAAGTAGGCCTTGTGGACACCGCAGAGATCGATGAAATTCATGGCGGCGCGCCCCATGACGAACAGAGATTCAATGCGGTCGCGGTCGGAGAACTCCACGTCCTTGATCATGGCCAGATCGTGGATGTGGCCGCCCTCGGTGTCCATGGAGAACTGGCAGACCGCGGTGAGGTTGCCGTCCACCAGAGCGTGGTAGGCCATGCAGTCTACCTTGTATTCGATGCCGCAGCGGGCGCAGATGGCCTCCTGCTCCAGCTTGGTTTGAATGGGTAATACTTCCAGCATACTGTGATGTCCTTTCTCTTTTCGCTCAATCCTTGAGCTTGCGGATTTCCTTGTCCGAGAGCTTGCGCCACTTGCCCTCCTCCAGCTCGCCGAGAAGCAGAGGACCTTCGGCTACGCGGGTCAGCTTGCGGACGCGGAGCCCCTCTCTTTCGCAGAGGCGGCGTACCTGGCGGTTGCGGCCGTCGTGGATGGTGACCTCCAGAGCGGTCTCCACTTGATTGTAGGCGGCTTTACGCACCCGCGCGGGGGAGGTCATCTTGCCGTCGATCTCGATGGGGCGGGTCATGTTGTTCATTTGCTCGGACGTTACGTGACCGTCCACGTAGGCCAGGTAGACCTTGTCCACGTTGTGGGAGGGATGGGACAGCTTGTTGGCCAGATCTCCGTCGTTGGTGAGAAGGAGCAGGCCGTCCGAGTCCATATCCAGCCGTCCCACGGGATACAGCCGCACGCCCGCGTCGGCCACCAGCTCGGCCACGGTGTGCCGTCCCTTGTCGTCGGACAGGGTGGTAAGGTAGCCGCGGGGCTTGTTGAGCATGATGGTCATCTTGGCGGGAGTGGAGGGGGGAGTGATCTTTTTCCCCTTCCAGGTCACTACGTCCACGCCGGGGGTGATCTTCTGCCCCAGCTCGGCGGTGATACCGTTGACCTTGACCTCGCCGTTTTCCACGGCGGTGTCGGCGGCGCGGCGGGACATAACCCCGCAATCGGTGAAATATTTCGAAATTCTGATGGGTTCCATATACGATCCTTTTATGTTTTATCAGTTTGGGAGCTTGGGTAGGATCGAAATGCAAAATGCAAAATGCAAAATGCAAAATCGAGGTGGGATGGATGTCCGGAAATTATTTTTCAAAAAATCTGCGTATCCATTCCCAAAGGTTCTGCGGATAGGTCACACCGTCTACCCCATAGGCAGCGACCAACGGCACGCTCCCCAGCTCCCGTCGGGAGCCGTTTCGGGTCTCCTCAAAGAAGCGGAGCTGTCCGAGGATATCCCCCTTTTTCACGGGGGCAAACTCAAAGCGGGGAAGCTCCACGACACAGCGGATGGCGCCGTGATCCCGCCGCAAAACGGCGGTTAGGGTATCGGTGTTCTCGGCCATGACGTAGTCCTGTGTCCCGCTGACTGTCCACAACGGCGCCGAGAAGAAGGCGGGTGTGCAGAGGGTGAGGGATTCGTACGTCCCAAAGCCGTAGTCCAGCATGGCGGTGTGATCCCGCCAGTCGTCGGGGGCGTTCAGAGTCACGGCGATGAGGGTCACGCCCTCCCGCTCGGCGGCCGAGACCAGACACCGCCCGGTCTTCTTGGTGAAGCCCGTCTTGACGCCGATACACCCCTCGTAAGAGGCAAGAAGCTTGTTGTGGTTGATGAGGACCCGTACGCCCTCGTCTCCGTGTAACGGAATGGTTTTTCGGGTTGCGGAGCAGATCTCGCGGAACGTGGGATTTTCCAGCGCCGCGCGGGCAATGAGCGCCAGCTCGCGGGCGGTGGTGTAGTGATCCTCGTGATCCAATCCGTGGGGATTGACAAAGTGAGTATCCGTCAGCCCCAGTTCCTCTGCCTTCTCGTTCATGAGCGTGGCAAAATCCTCCACGCTTCCCGCTACGGCCACGGCAATGGCCGCCGCCGCGTCGTTGGCGGATTCCAGAAGCAGGGCGTAGAGAAGCTGCTCCAGAGTGAGGGCTTCACCCTCCACGAGGTAGATGGACGATCCCTCCACGCCCACCGATTCGGCGGTGATCTTCACGACCGTATCGAGGGGGAGCTGTTCCAAGGCCACCAGCGCCGTCATGATCTTGGTGGTGGAGGCCATGGGCAGGCGGGCGTTTTCGTTTTGCCCGAAGACCACGTCTCCCGACTCCGCCTCCATCAGCACGGCGCCCCGCGCCGATACCCCCGTCAGGGCGACCGGGAGGGAAGCATCTCCTGCGGGAAGGCAGACCTCGCCGCTCATGCAGGATACCCACCGCGGTGCTTCTGCCTCTGCCGCCACGGGAAAGCATTTCACCGCCGTCAAAAACAAGAGCACCGATGCCAGTACGGCACACGCTGCCCACCTGAGTGTGGAAATCGAATCATCCTTGCGCACGAACATTCCCGTCCCTCCGTATGTATGTGAAGTGATAATTCACTATACGGCGGGACGGGAGATAATATGACTCTTGTCCGAGAAACCTCGGACAGGGCGGAGGGAATTACTCCTCGCTCTTGTCCTTACCGAGAAGGGCCTTCACGCGGGCGATGATCTCGGGGGAGCGCTCGATCATATCGGCGATCTGCTCGATGGGATCCGAGGGGTTCTTCATACCTACGTTGAGCATCTCTACGTTACCGGCTGCGTCGATGACGAGGAAGCCGATGGGCTGCATGGTCAGACCGGTACCGCCGCCTGCGCCGAAGTTCTGGGGCTTGGCGTTGGGGTCGGTCTTGCCGGCGTAATCCAGGCCGCCGGTGGCGTAGGCCATGGATACCTTGGACACGGGGATGATGACGGTGCCCGAGGGATGGGTGTAGGGAGTGCCGATGATGGTGTTGGTGTCAAGCAGATTCTTGATGTTCTGCAGGGAGGTCTGGATAACGTCTTGCAGCTTGGTTTCGTTGGTGGACATAGTCGTGGTTTCCTTTCTTTATTAAGAACAATTTTTATTTTTACGGTAATGGAATTACGCCCGCTGATCGGGTACGGGAGGCTTGGGTATGCGGGGGGGCTTGGGTGCCTTGGGCACCTTGGGAGGCTTGATCCCGAGGGGATCGGGCTTGATCTTGAAAAATCCGATGAGGAATTTGATACCCGCCTTGCATACGGCGCCCAGCACGTGACCCAGGGTCAGGCGCACCGTCATATCCAGGGACAGCTCGATCTTATCCGACAGAAAGTCGGGCTCGATGCGGATATCGGCTTTTTTCAGACCGTCCACGTGGGCGATCTTGCCGAGGAACGCCAGCAGGTACTGCACCGACTGATTGGCCACACCGTACAGCACGGCGGTTTGCATGGCCTCCTCGCTGCCGATGCGGATATGAAGCTTGGCGACCTTGATGTGCATTTTCCCGAAAAAGCGGGAGAAGAACAAACCGAGGACACGGCACACCAAAGGAATATACTGCAGGGGAGAGGGTCTTGATTCCTTGGCCTTCTTCTTTTTTGCCTTCTTTTCGGTGGCCTCGGCATCTTTTTTTGCCTTCTTTGCCTTCTTTTGTTCTTCCTTGAGCGCTTCCTTTTCAGCGGCAAGCTGATCCCGCTTGCGGATCTTTTTCAGGGTATACTGGCTGATTTTGTATTTCTTCGGCTTGTTTGAGATGATCTCGATGGGGATTCCCAAAACCCGCACCGTCACAAGCAGTTCATCCTCAAACTTCAGGATCACGTATGCGCGGATCGAGAAGAGGAAGACGAAGAACAGGACGATACAGCCGAGGATGATCCAACCCGTCATAGCGTAGCCTCCTCACCGTCGGCGGCAGGGGATTCTGCATCGGAGATAACCTCCTCAGCGGAGTCGATGGAGAGCTGATCCTTGTCGGCCTCCTCTACCATAACGCCCTCGGTCTGGGCGGCGGCCACACCCAGGGCCTCGGTCTCGGGGAGATCCGCCAGGGATTCAAGACCGAACACCCGCAGGAATTTATCCGTGGTGCCGTAGAGCATGGGGCGGCCGGGGGCGTCCAGACGTCCGACAGCCTCAATGAGACCCTTATCCAAGAGGGAAGTGACGGCGTAGGAGCTGTCCACACCGCGGACGACGTCCACGTAGGAGCGGGTCACAGGCTGATTGTAAGCCACCACGGCCAAGACCTCCAGGGAGGAATTGGAGAGGTTACCGCCCCGCTTGATGCCCAGGGCTTCCCGGATGTAGGGGGCGAAAATATCCTTGGTGGTAAGCTGACAGGTATCGGGGTACATGAGTAGCTGAATGCCGCGATCCCTGTAGCCCTCGGCCATGTGGGAGATGAGGTTACGCAGATCCTTTTGGGAAAGACCGATGACCTCGGAGAGCTTTTCATATTTGACGGGGTAGCCCGCCGCGAAGAGGATGGCCTCAATGGCGCGTTCCACGTCCTGCACCGAGCCCAGAATCTCTTCGGTCTCGGGCGTGTTCTTATCATTCGGCACGGTCGGGTACCTCCTTGTTTACAGAATCAAAGTCGGAGCTGAATTCCGAGGTCATCTCCTCGGTGGCGGGTTCTTCGCCCATCAGGAATTCGGTATCAGCGCCGAAAACCGAGCTTTCGACGTCGTTTTCCACCAGAACGATGCGGCGCATTTTCATAAGCTCCAGAACACCCAGGAAAATGGCGATCATGTCGGGCAGGGAGACAGAGTCCTCAATGAGGGTGTGGAGCGACACCTTTTCTTTGGTCTCAAAGTGCCGCAGGATGCCCACGATCTTGGCCTCAACGGGGACGATGGGCTTGGCGATCATGGGAGTGAAGGTCACCTTGTCCGCCGAGGGATGCTCCTCGCGGTAGGCGATGATGCGGCGTACGGCCAGGCACAGGGAGGTGACGGTCTGATCCGCCACGAAGGTCTTGTCTACCGATATTTCGTCGGTGTCCTTGTCCATACGGCCGCTGTACTTGGTATACGCCTTGCCGAGGAGGGCGGCGGCGGCCTTGGCCTGCTGGTACTTGATCAGGGCTTCGGCCAGGGCGGCGCGGGGATCCTCCTCCTCGGGCTCGGCCTTGGGCAGGAGCATTTTGCTCTTGATGAGCATCACCTCGGAGGCCATGACGATGAACTCGGCGGCCAGATCCATGTCCAGCTGCTCGGCCTCGGTGATGTATTCCATGTACTGATCGCAGATGAGTGCGATGGGGATATCGGTGATCTCCACCTTGTTCTTCTGGATCAGGGAGAGCAGAAGATCAAGGGGGCCTTCAAAGGCTTCAAGTCGGTAAGTCAGCGCTTCCACTTCCGCGCTCCTTTCGTTAAGATTTTACGCTTACGCGTACATGAGATTGCTCAGGTAGTTGAGCATGGCGTTGAACACTCCAAGCTCGGCGGTGCCTCCGCCCATACCCGTGATGGTAAAGAGTCCGTTGATGACCCAATTTTCAAAGGCGGCGAGGGGATTGAGCCCCAATCGGCTGAGCATGAAAAAGAGAATGATACAGCCGATCATGATGTAGCGCTCGTACCGCATCACGCCGAAATACCACTTGGGGGGCAGGAAGGCGTAGAAGATACGGGAGCCGTCAAAGGGAGGGATGGGGATGAGATTGAAGATGGCCAGGATGACATTCATGGCCACGCCCATGTAGAGCAGGTAGATAACGAGGGACATCACCGTAAAGCCCAGCGTACCCGTGAACTTCTGCTGTGTACCCATGGCGATGATGTAGCTGATGGCCTCACTGCCGTAGTACTCCACCGCAAAGATCATGACGATGCGCAGAACGGCCAGATGAATGATGGCCAGACAGACGTTAGAGAGGGGGCCTGCCGCGCCCGTGATGGCCATGTCGCGGCGGGGGTTCTTGAAGTAGCGGGCGTTGATGGGAACGGGCTTGGCCCATCCGATGTGGAACACCAGCATGGACAGAAAGCCGAACAGGTCAAAGTGCTTGACGGGGTTGAGGGTGATGCGTCCCAGACTGCGGGCGGTGGGATCGCCCAGCTTGTAGGCCGCGTAGCCGTGGGCGGACTCGTGTACCGAGAGCGCCATGAGCATGACGGGCATGGAGAGCAGCATCAGAAGAATATCCGAGAGAAAATTCAAAAGGAACGCCTCCTTTCGGGGAGAGGGAAATCAAAGAATATCGTTGCGGATGAGATCCTCGTAGGTCTCGCGTCGCACGGCCACCCGAGCCTTGCCGTCCTTGACCAGGATCACGGGAGGGCGGGGCAGGCGGTTGTAGTTGGAGGCCATGGCGAAGTTGTAAGCGCCCGTGGTCAGCACCGCCAGAATATCGCCGCGGTGTGCCTCTTGCAGGGGCATATCCTCACCGATGAGGTCACCCGACTCACAGCAACGGCCTGCGATGGTCACCCGACAGTCGCGGGGGGCGTCGGGGCGGTTGGCGATGAGAGCGGTGTAGGTAGACTGGTACAGAGCGTAGCGGGGATTGTCGGGCATACCGCCGTCTACGGACACGTAGGTGCGGAAGCCGGGAATCTCCTTGATCGAGCCCACGGTGTACAGGGTGATGCCGGCGGCGGCTACCAGAGAGCGACCGGGCTCCAGAATGACCTTGGGCATACGGACGCCGTGGGTGTCGCAGAAGCCCCGCACGATGGCGGCCATATCCTTGATGGCGGCGGCGTAGTCCACGGGACGGTCGTACTCGGTATAGGGTACGCCCAGTCCACCGCCCAGATTCAGCTCCTCGGCCTCACAGCCGCATTCCTCCTTGACCGACGCGATGAATCTCACCATAATGTCGGCGGCGGAAGAGAAGGGATCGGTGTCAAAGATCTGAGAGCCGATGTGGCAATGGAAGCCCGACAGGTGCAGGTGGGGCTTGGAGAGAGCCAGCTTGACGATGGCCATAGCCTGCCCCGTCTCAATGGCGGAGCCAAACTTGGAATCCACCGAGCCGGTCACGATGGCCTTGTGGGTATGGGGGTCGATACCGGGGGTGGTGCGGAGCAGAATGCGCTGGATGATGCCCCGCTCTGCGGCGTGGGCTTCCAGAGCATCCAGCTCATCGGCGTTGTCCACCACGAAGGTGCCCACGCCCATGTCCATAGCGTCGCAAATGTCCCGCTCGGTCTTGTTGTTGCCGTGGAAGTAAATGCGCTCGGCAGGGAAGCCCGCTCTCTTGGCGGTATACAGCTCACCGCCCGATACGCAGTCCACGCCCATGCCTTCCTCAGCGGCGATGCGGTAGATGCCCGTAAAGCACAAAGCCTTGGAGGCGTACAGCGGCAGGGCGTCAGCCCCGAAGTAGGTGTGGGCGGCGTCCAGATAGGTGCGCATCATAGCGCGGATGGCGTCCTCGTCCATGATGTAGGCGGGGGTGCCGTATTCACGGGCTAACTCAATGGTGTCCAGCCCGCCGATGGCGAGATGACCCGCATCATTGACGGATAAATGATTGTACAGAAGATTCATGACTATGTCCTTAAAGCGTTGCCAAACAACACTTTTTTAAAGTTCTTGAAGATTCTTAAGAAACTTCTTCCAAGAAGTTCCTTAAGCGGGATCCAAGGGAAGAGCCCTTGGCGGGGCTTGGGGCAGAGCCCCGAAAAACGCGCTTACTTACTCATCCGCACGCCCGTCATGATGCCGATCTGACGGAGCACCTCGTCCCGCCCCTCGTTTTTCAGGGAGGAGAAGGGAATGATGACGGTGTCCTCGTCCAGAGCGGGATCGGCGGCGATGGCGGCCAAATTGTTCTTTCGCTCGGTGGCGTTCAGCTTGTCTATCTTGGTGGCGATGACGAAGTAGGGAATCCCCGCGGCGCGGAGGTAGTACACCATGGCGCGGTCGTCATCGGTCAGGCCGATGCGACTGTCCACCAGCTGGGCCACGGCGGCCAGACGGTCCAGATTGGGATTCTTGGTGAAAAAACCGTCGGTCAGGGTCTGCCACTTGATCTGATCCTCCTTGGGGCGCTTGGCAAAGCCGTAGCCGGGGAGGTCAACCAGAAAGAGCTTCTTGTCGATCTCGTAGAAGTTGACGGTGATGGTCTTACCGGGGGCAGAGCTGACGCGAGCCAGGGATTTGCGCCCCAGGATGGAGTTGATCAGGGAGCTTTTACCCACGTTGGAGCGCCCGGACAGGGCGATCTGGGGAATGGGATCCGAGGGGAACTGACGGATCTCTCCCGCGGTCATGCGGAGATTGACGTTTTGGAGATTGATGGGAGCGGCCATGGGTCGTCTCCTTTCTTTACTTACAGACTTACAGAGTAGCGGAGGGACGGACTGTCACCTCGGGGGTCAGCACGGGGGCGGAAACTGCCTGTGCCGTAGCCTTTTCGGGGAGAACCAGCGCGGCGGCCAGCACCTCGGAAGCCTTACGGCAGGGAACAAAGGTCAGATTCTCGCGAGCGATGGGGTCGATCTCGTCCAGATCACCCAGATTGTCGGCGGGAATGCAGACCGTGGTGATGCCTGCGGCGTAAGCGGCCATGGTCTTTTCCTTCAAGCCGCCGATGGCCAGCACGTTGCCCCGCAGGGTCACTTCACCCGTCATGGCCACGTCGCGGCGAACGGGGATGTTTGCCAGAGCAGAGACCAGCGCGGTGGTCATGGTCACGCCGGCGGAAGGGCCGTCCTTGGGCACGGCGCCCTCGGGGACGTGAATGTGGATATCCTTCTTCTGGTAGAAGTCGGAGGGGATGCCATACTGCGCGGCGATACTGCGTACAAAGGTCAGAGCCGCGTGAGCGGATTCCTTCATGACGTCGCCCAAAGAGCCGGTCAGCTCCAGCTTGCCGGTACCGTCCAGCACCGCCACCTCCACGCGGAGCATGTCGCCGCCTACTTCGGTGTAGGCCAGACCGTTCACCACGCCCACCTCGTCCTCGGAGGCGATGTGCTCGGGGAGCATCTTGCGGCTGCCCAGATAGGTCTTTACGTCGGTAGCGTCGATGGTCACGCGCTTGGTGTCGGGCTCTTCTACCAGCCGCTTGGCGGCCTTGCGGCAGAGGGCGGCGACGGAACGCTCCAGATTACGCACGCCTGCCTCGCGGGTGTAGTAGTCGATGAGCTCGGCCACAGCGGCGTCGGTGATCTTCAGGGTTCGCTTGGTCAGCCCGTGCTTTTTGAGTTGCTTGGGGATGAGATGGTTCAGCGCAATGCTGATCTTCTCGTTCTTGGTATAGGAGGGAAGCTGAATGATCTCCATACGGTCGATCAAGGGCTTCGGAATGGTATCCATGCTATTCGCCGTGGCGATGAACAGGGTGTCGGACAGATCGAAGGGAAGCTCCACGAAGTGGTCGCGGAAGAACTTGTTCTGCTCGGGGTCCAGTACCTCCAGAAGAGCCGAGGAGGGATCGCCGTGGGCGTCTCTTGTCAGCTTGTCGATCTCGTCCAGGAGCATGAGGGGATTGCGTACCCCTACCTGGGACAGGGCCGTGACGATACGGCCGGGCATGGCGCCGATGTAGGTCTTTCTGTGGCCGCGGATATCCGATTCATCCCGCACGCCGCCCAGAGATACGCGGACGTACTTGCGCTTCATGGCGCGGGCGATGGAGGCCGCGATGGAGGTCTTACCCACACCGGGAGGGCCTACGAGACAGATGATCTGGTTTTTCAGCTCGGGCGCGATCTGCTTGACCGCCATGAACTCCAGAATGCGCTCCTTGACCTTCTCCATGCCGTCGTGATCGGCGTCCAGCACCTTTCTTGCGGCGGCTACGTCCACGCGGTCGCGGGTGGACTTCTTCCAGGGAAGCTCCAGACAGACGTCCAGATAGTTGGAGATGACCGAGGACTCGGCAGAGCCGAAGGGCAGGCGAGCCAGCTTGCCGTTTTCCTTCAGCAGCTTTTCCTCCACCTCGGCGGGAAGCTCGGCTTCCAGAATGCGGTTGTAGAACTCGTCGGGGTCACCGCCGCCCTCACCCAGCTCGTCCTGGATGACCTTCATTTCCTCGCGGAGGTAGTACTCCCGCTGGTGGCGGTTGATCCGCGCGCGGACGCGGCGGTTGATCTCGTTTTCGGTGGCCAGCAGATCTCCCTCGTGCTTCATGATGAGAATGAGGGTGTCGATGCGCACCATGGGCTCAAAGCATTCCAGAATGGCCTGCTTGTCCTCGTAGCGCACCAGAATATTGGCGGCCACGAAATCGGCGTACAAACCGGGGTTCTTGATGGTGGAGACGTGGGTCATGATGTCGTCGGCCACGGCGGGGATGTAGCGTACCACGCTCTGGAGCACCTTGTTGGCCTCGCGGAGGTAGGCCTCTCCCTCGATGCCGCCGTTGTCGTCGGTGACGACGGTCTTGGAAATGACGCTCGCCACGGTGAACTTGCCCAGAGGAATGATGGAGGAGAGCTGGGCGCGGCACTGACCCTCGGCGATGAGACGGGTGTCTCCGTCGGGGGTGCGGATGAGCTGCTTGATGCGGGCGACGGTGCCCACGGGGCAGAGCTTGGTGATATCGGGCTCACCGGTATCGGGCTCGGAGATATCGAGCAGGGAAGCGAGGAGCACCAGCTCACCCCCGGATGCGGCCGACTGGGCGGCGGCGGCGGATTTGAAGCTGTCTCTCGGAATGTCGCAGTTGACGGTCATTCCGGGGAAGGCAACGACGCCCCGCAGCACCACGAGGGGCAGGGTCTGGTTTTCGGCTTTTTCGATGTACTTGGACATGGTAATATGGGGATCCTTTCGTATGCCGACCCCAAACGGGCGGCGCTGTATGATGAATACGGGAAGATAATACTACCCGATTATAGTTTTCTATTCATTATAGCATACTTTTGCGAAAATTTCCATAGGTATAGAAGAATTTTTACAAAATTATTTTCTGTTTGTCTTTAGCAGACGAAAAGCCGCCGCGGCTTTCGTTCCAAGGGGCGCGAAGCGGAAGCAAACTGCACGGGAGAATGATCCGCTTTCCCCCACCGGAATGGCGCGCATTAGGATCTGGAGGAACGGATAGCCGAAGTAATTGTGTGCACGTTATGCCAAGCCCTTTGGGGCTTGGCGGGGAACGGGAGGACGGAATGGTTTGCATCAACCCAAACCCCATCGGAGACTCTGAACCCCTGTTCGCGCCAAAGAAAAACTCATTCCAAAGATAACCGTGCGCTCACTATGCAAAGTCTGGCGACTTTGCGGGGTTCAGAGTCGTGAATAAATCAGCAAAAAAAGAGGAAGCACTTGAAAGTGCTTCCTCTTTTTTGGTGACCCATCGGAGACTCGAACCCCGGACCCCTTGATTAAAAGTCAAGTGCTCTACCGACTGAGCTAATGGGTCGTGCGTCGGACACCCAAAGATTATACCACAACCCGTTTCGTTTGTCAATAGTTTTGCCAAATTTTATTTTTGCAAAAATAACACGAAATTGCCATGTGTAAAAATCGAAAATTTTGTTATACTTTTTTTAAGTTTTCTCGTCAAACCCCTTGAAAAAAATCGAAAAAATTGATATAATATACTGTAACGTTCTTTTGGCCGCTCTGCGGCAGGGTGCGGTACGGTTTCCCCATCCGGGAGAGAATCCTTATGTAAATAATTTTTAGGAGATACAAATTTATGGAACAGACAAGAAAAGTCGGTACCGTATCCCGGGGCATCCGTTGTCCCATCATCCGCGAGGGCGACGATCTGGCCGCCATCGTAACCGAAAGCGTGCTGGATGCCGCCAAGTCCGAGGGCTTTGAGCTCCGCGACCGCGACGTCATCTCCCTGACCGAGTCCATCGTGGCCCGCGCCCAGGGCAACTACTGCTCGGTTCAGAACATCGCTGACGACGTCCGCGCCAAGCTGGGCGGCGAGACCGTCGGTGTGATTTTCCCCATCCTTTCCCGTAACCGCTTCGCCATCTGCCTGCGCGGTATCGCCATGGGCTGCAAGAAGGTGGTGCTGATGCTGTCCTACCCCTCCGACGAGGTGGGTAACGAGCTGGTCGCTCTGGATCAGATCGACGCCGCCGGTGTCAACCCCTACTCCGACGTCCTGTCTCTTGAGAAGTACCGTGAGCTGTTCGGCGAGAACAAGCACGAGTTCACCGGCGTGGACTACGTGGAATACTACGGCAACCTGGTCCGCGAGTGCGGCGCCGAGGTGGAGATTATCTTCGCCAACCAGGCCAAGACCATTCTGAACTACACCGACTGCGTCCTCAACTGCGACATCCACACCCGCGCCCGCACCAAGCGTATCCTGCTGGCGAACGGCGCCAAGGTAGTCTGCGGTCTGGACGAGATCATGAACGCTCCCGTGGACGGCAGCGGATGCAATGAAAAGTACGGTCTTCTGGGCTCCAACAAGTCCACCGAGGACAAGGTCAAGCTGTTCCCCCGCGAGTGCAAATCTCTGGTGCTGGATATCCAGGCTCGCGTTCTGGCCGCTACCGGCAAGCACGTGGAGGTCATGGTCTACGGCGATGGCGCCTTCAAGGATCCCAAGGGTAAGATCTGGGAGCTGGCTGACCCCGTGGTTTCCCCCGCCTTCACCGACGGCCTGATCGGTACCCCCAATGAGCTGAAGCTCAAGTATCTGGCCGATAACGACTACAAGGATCTCTCGGGCGAGGAGCTCCGCGAGGCTATTTCCAAGTCCATCCGCGAGAAGGAAGCACAGGGCTCTCTGGTGGGCAACATGGCCGCCCAGGGAACTACCCCCCGTCAGCTCACCGACCTCATCGGCTCCCTCTGCGACCTGACCTCGGGCTCGGGCGACAAGGGTACCCCTGTGGTGCTGGTGCAGGGCTACTTTGACAACTACACCAACTGATTATATAAGGAGGGCTTTCACATGATCGACTTTACCTCGAACGTACGCCCCGAGTCCATGGAGCGTATCACCAATTTTGATCTGGCCAACGCCTTTATCGACGAGGCCGTTGCCGCCGTCCGCGCGCAGGTAGGCGACAAGAAGGTGCTGCTGGCTCTGTCCGGCGGTGTGGATTCCTCGGTCGTGGCCGCTCTGCTCATCAAGGCTATCGGCCGTCAGCTCACCTGTGTCCACGTCAACCACGGTCTCATGCGTAAGGGTGAGTCCGAGCAGGTGGTGGAGATCTTCGGCAAGGAGTTGGACTGCAACCTGGTCTACGTGGACGCCACCGATCGCTTCCTGGATCTGCTGGCAGGCGTCAGCGAGCCCGAGCGTAAGCGCAAGATCATCGGCGCCGAGTTCATCAACGTGTTTGCCGACGAGGCCCGCAAGCTGGAGGGCGTGGAGTTCCTGGCGCAGGGAACCATCTACCCCGACATTCTGGAAAGCGTCAAGCAGGCCGAGGGCAAGAAGGCCGTCAAGTCTCACCACAACGTGGGCGGTTTGCCTGAGGATCTGAAATTCGCTCTTGTTGAGCCCATCAAGCTCCTGTTCAAGGACGAGGTGCGCGTGGTCGGCGAGGCTCTGGGTCTGCCCCACGCCATGGTCTACCGTCAGCCGTTCCCCGGCCCCGGTCTGGGCGTCCGTTGCCTGGGCGCCATCACCCGCGACCGTCTCCACGCTCTGCGTGAGGCCGACGCCATCCTCCGCGAGGAGTTTGCCATCAACGGCCTGGCCGAGAAGGTTTGGCAGTACTTCATCGCCATTCCCGACATCAAGAGCGTCGGCGTGAAGGACGACAGCCGCTACGAGGGCTGGCCCGCCATCATCCGCGCCGTCAACACCAAGGACGCCATGACCGCCACCATCGAGGAGATCCCCTATCCCGTTCTCCATAAGATCACCGCTCGCATCACCGCCGAGGTCGAGGGCATCAACAGAGTTCTGTTCGATCTCACGCCCAAGCCTACGGGTACCATTGAGTGGGAATAACCAAGTTATCACAAAAACGGCAGGAGTCATCCTGCCGTTTTCTCATAAAAAGGTGAATCCTGTCAATCTGCACAACTCCCACTCATAACGATTATGAAAAACCGCCAATGCTTTTGCATAAATTCATGAATAATTCATTGAATAAACCATTGAAATGGTGTCAACTTTATGGTATACTATTACGGTCAAGAACCACGCCAAAATCTTGACTGCGAACATAGTTCGATCAAAATATATATAGAAGGAAACGAAAACATGAAGAAGATCATCTGCAAGGTCGAGTACGACACCGAGGCCTCTGCCCTGGTTGCCAAGCACACCGTCGGTGAGTTCGGCGATCCTACCGGCTATGAGGAGTCTCTCTACGTCACCGAAGGCGGCAAGTATTTCATCTACGTCAACGGCGGCGAGGAGTCCGTCCACGCTAAGGAGGACATCAAGCGCATCTCTGCCGCTAAGGTCGAGGAGTGGAAGGCTGAGCGCGGCCTGTAATCCGCGTAACAGAAACGGCAGGCGTCGGCCTGCCGTTTCTGTTCGTTCCGTACATTCAAATTTGGATTTGCGGGGAAGCGGGGAGAACGCCTGGAGGAAACTTCTTATAAGAAGTTTCCCCCAGACCCCCTTCAAGAACTTTCAAAAATGATTATTTATGAATGCTTTTTGAAAGTTTTTGAGATTCCAAAGAACTTTTTTCTGCTCTGCTTGCAGAGCGAAGTTCATTTGGTGGGGTGCAGGGGTGAAACCCCTGCCGATAAACTCCAATTTACGAATTTCCGAACAGGGTTTCTACTCGCTTCTTCGCCCCGGCGGGGGAGTAGACCCAGCGGTCGATATGCTCCACCTCGTCGCCCCGTATAAAATAATGTAGACGAGGGAGGGGAACGGGCTCGCCGCGGTGAGCGTCGATCAGCACCAGCTTGATCTTCATGCGCTCGGGGATGATGCTCTTGATGAACACCGCCGCGGTACGCCCCACGAGGGAATGGACCGCGTCACGGTCGCAGTCCCGCACCTCGGCCAGCCCCGCCAGATTGGGCGCCAGCTCCACGAAAACACCGTAGTCCCCCACGCTCCGCACGATCCCCGCCACGGTCTGCCCCGGGGTGAACCGCGCCGCATTCTGTTCCCAGGTGCCCAGTAGCTCCCGCGTAGATACGAAAATGCGCCCCGTTTCGCGGTCAATGCTCCGCACCACAGCCCAGATCATCTGACCGTTGTACAGGCGATCCCGCGGGTGCGAGATGCGGGAAACCGAGATGGTGTCCACCGAGAGCAGGGAAGGAACCCCGCAGCCTACGTCCACGAAGGCGCCGAAATTTTCCAGATGGGTCACCTTGGCGCGGATGACGTCCCCCGGCACGAGGGTGTCCAGGTAGCGGGCGGCGCATTCCGCCTGAGCCAACCGACGGGAGAGGAACACCGTCGTACAGCCGTCTCCTTTCTGCTCCATGCCCGTGACCTTGCAAGCTACCGCCTTGCCCACCCGCGTGAGAATGGCGATGTCCTTGGCGGGCTCGCCGTCGCGGCTCCACACCGCTTCCGCGCGGGGGATGATCCCTTGTACCCCGGGGAGGGCAGGGAAGTCGACGTGGAGATTGAAGTCGCTGTCGCAGAGGAGCGCTGTTCCTTCAATGATGGCGCCCGTGTCCATCGCCCGCTCCAGTCCCGCGAGGGAGGCGGTGTATTCCCGATTCCGCAGAGTGGTCAGGAGCTGACCCTCGGGGAGATATGTATGTTCCATGGTTGCATCCGTCCTTTCTTTTGGGGTGATGTTCCCCTTGACTGCTTTCAGTATATGATGCTCGCACGGTGAATAGACCGAGAAAGGTAAATTGGAGTTTATCGAACGGTTTCGTCTGGTCGTAGGGGAGGCTATCAGCCTCCCGCGAATCTCAAAAAATAAAGATAACAAAGACTTTTATGGGCAGCGGGCGCCCCTACAATCATTTTAAAACTCCCCGATAAACCCAAATTCGAACCTTTCGCCCCTCGACGCCCTCTTTGTAACATTTGCACAAATTCCCACTTCTTTCCGCTCTCGAAAATGTGACGGCGGGAAAGTACGCAAGAGGAAAACGTGCGAAAACGCGAGAAAACGAGAGATTGTCATATTCTAAATTAAAAAAATCAAAAAAAGTTTTAAAAAGTACTTGACAAGCACAAAAAAGTATGTTATAATATGCGCCGTGAGTAAAAAACGACCTATGTCCATTTGCCGAAAAAGGTTGATGGAGCATAGAAGATTCTAAAAGGAGAAAAGAAACAATGTCTACTTTCATGCAGAAGAATGAGACCGTTGTGCGCAAGTGGTACGTCGTTGACGCCGCTGATAAGCCCATCGGTAGAACTGCCGTTGCCGTTGCAGACCTGCTGCGCGGTAAGAACGACCCCACCTTCACCCCCCACGCCGACTGCGGTAACTTCGTTATCGTTGTCAACGCCGAGAAGGCTGTCCTGACTGGCCGCAAGATGGAGCAGAAGTACTACTACCATCACTCCGGCTACGTTGGCGGTATGAAGGCTGTCCAGGCCAAGACCATGATGGCCACCAAGCCCGAGCGCGCTATGGAGCTCGCTATCAAGGGCATGCTGCCCCACAACCACCTCGGCCGCAAGGCTTTCACCCGTCTGAAGGTCTATGCAGGCGCCGCTCACAAGCACGAGGCTCAGAAGCCCGAGGCTTACGAGCTGTAATCATTAGAAAGGAAGGTCAATGAATATGTATACCAGTGCAAAGCCCTACTTCTACGGCACCGGCCGCAGAAAGAAGTCCGTCGCTCGCGTCCGCATCTATCCCGGCTCCGGCGAGATCACCATCAACGGCCGTTCCATCGATGATTACTTCGGTCTCGAGACCCTGAAGCTCATCGTCAACCAGCCCTTCGGTGTCACCGGCACCCAGGGTAAGTTCGACATCGTCGCCAACGTTGCAGGCGGCGGTATCTCCGGCCAGGCCGGCGCTATCCGTCACGGTGTTGCCCGCGCTCTGCTGACCGCTGATGCGAACTACCGTCCCGCTCTGAAGGCCGCCGGCTTCCTGACCCGCGACCCTCGTATGAAGGAGAGAAAGAAGTACGGTCTCAAGGCCGCTCGTCGCGCTCCTCAGTTCTCCAAGAGATAAGTTCTTATTTCTACGAGCTATATACAAAAAGCTCTGCTACGGCAGGGCTTTTTGTTTTGCAACGGATTTGACGTTAAGGCAATTTCCGAGCACCTCGGTCATTGCAATACTGAAATCACCTCTAATATCTACGTTCACATCTTCAAAGAATACAAAGCCAAGATGGCTGAATCTATCGAGCACGATTTGCTTTAATCAAAAAGGGCGGTTCAATTTGTAAAAAATTGAGCCGTCCTATTTACTTTTTGCCGTTTTTATGGTATAATCTAACTAATCGATAAACTTGAATTTGACGAACAGTAGAATAATAAATATGGAGGAAACACAAATGAATGTTAAGCTTATCCCAATTAACGATGATAA
>JAZRFR010000111.1:0-10696 GCA_045643785.1 Eubacteriales bacterium
CTGTGGACGGTTTCAGACGCAAAGCCGGACACAGGCAGCCATTTTGTGCGTGATCGGCTCAATGGCGAACCACCGATGCACGGGCACCGCTACATGACGTTCAGCCTCGGGTCGCGGTACTCCCGGGGGGAACGGGCGGCATTATGAGCCGCGGCACTGCCTAATTAGGCAGCCAGACCAACAAGATTGTTGTCGTTTAATTTTTAAGGTTGGGCAGTTAACAGGATTACCCGGCCTGACCCGCTTATCGCACTTCATGATCCCCGTCGAAACCGGTACACCCCCATAAAATGCAAAATGTGAAATGCAAAATGCAAAATTAAGAGTGAAAATGAAACATGTGAAGTACTTGGGATGGATCGTAGTTTGAAAAAATGGATTAACTTCGGTAGGTTCTGTCCTTGAGGCGGCGCTCGATCTCGCGATCGGATTCCGCCTTGGCGATGGAATCCCGCTTATCGTAGAGCTTTTTACCGCGGCACAGGCCGATCTCGACCTTGAGGCGGGAGCCCTTGAAGTAGACCTGCAGAGGAACCAGGGTATACCCCTTTTGGGTGATCAGTCCCTGGAGCTTCATGATCTCCTTTTTGTGCATGAGCAGACGGCGGTCGCGTAGAGGCTCTCGATTGAAGATATTGCCGTGCTCGTAGGGGCTGACGTGGATGCCAATGGCGTACAACTCGCCGCCGGTAACCTGGCAGTAGGAATCCTTGAGGTTGATACCGCCGCCGCGGATGCTTTTGACCTCGGTGCCGTAGAGCTCGATCCCCGCCTCGTACTTCTCGTCGATGAAGTAGTCGTGCCAGGCCTTTTTATTCTGGGTGATGATCTTGATGCCGGTCTTGGGTGTCTTTTCGGCCATGGGTGAGCCCTCCTTTCCGTAGGTTTGGGGATTGCGGCAACGTATCTTACTCGTTGACGTCGTTATAGTAGACGTCCTCATCGGGGAAATACATACCCAGCACGTCACGGGCGTACTCGATGATGTAATCCTCGTCTACTTCCTTGTTGAGGAAGTATTGAAGCTTGCGGTTCTCTTCTTTCAGCTTTTCGTATTCAGCCTGCATTTCCTCGGACTGATCGCGGAGCTGGTTGGTCACCATCAGGTTGGCGATGCTGATGATCAGGGAGGCCACCAGAACCGATGCGATTGCGACCTTCATGAGCATGGATTTGCCCAGGCTCTTTTCGGGATCGGGAGCGGGCGGCGGAGTTTGCTCGACATTCTCTACTACCTGCAGGTCCTGTCGATCGCTATCAAAGCGGTCGGTCATAGTCAGTGATCTCCTTTCTACATCTGATTCTTTCCGCCTGCGAAGCAATTATGCAGACGGTTTCATTTCATGTGTATGGGTATGTGGCGTGTCCAAGGCTTCCGAGCCTTGCTCTTCGGTCTGCGCCAACGCCTGCGCGGCTGACTCGGCAACCTTTCGTCGATGCGCAAGAATCGCTCTCCCGACACTTCGGCGCCACAAAAAAGAAAGCAACGACCAAAGCAGGCGAAAAGGCAACAAAGCCACGCGCCATACAAACGCCAAAGTCTTACGGATCCAAGCCGTCAGAATCTCGGCCATGCGGATCACCAATCTGCCGACGGTTTGCATATAGACGAAGAAGCCGCACGCCATGCCCAGAATGGCCGACATACGGATCCGGCCGTCGTTGGCAAAGTAGCAAAGCAGGATCAGCGCTACCGCGGCGGTCAGCATAAAGCATGCGTCCTCCAAAAAGAGGAGCATCATGCCGAGCGCGGATCTTCTTCCCTGCCCTGTAGCCGTCGATCCTTTTCGGGGGACACCGCAGAGCAGTCGCAAAATACGCAAAAGATCGTAGACACCGCCGAGGCAAAAGCCAACTATAACGGCGTATACGAACAACAGCGCCAGCACGCGTTGGGTTTGGTAGAGGTCAAGTCCGCTCATATCCCCGGGTCAACCGAACAGGCGGCGGGCGCGGCTCTTGGAGCGGGTATCTCGGTCAGACGGGGCAGGTTGATCCTCCTCGTACAGCACGCCGTTGAGTTTCCCTGTCACGGCCACCGTACCGTCCTTGGTATTGAGGACGTGGATACGCAGTCCTTCCCCTTCCAGATTCAAAATACCGCAAACCGTAACCAGGCGCACGTTGGTCTCGTCGAAGCTGATGACCTCCGAGACCCCCTTGACGGTGATTTCACGACGGTCGATCGCCACGAGGCTATGTCCCCGGTTCTGCGTTGCGGTAGTACTTGTTGCTTGTGTGACGCTCTCGTTCATATCCTGCCTCCGTTGATGGAATCTGAAGGATTCTATGCAAGCAGAGGCGGGAATATGACGAAAACAGTGCGCGCAGGGTCAGTCCAATACCTCGTAGAGAGTAGAAGCGGCGTCCTTGCCGACGGTCTCTTTGACCTCCAGCACGCGGATATGCAGGGTACGGGCACCGAAGGTAATATCAATAAGATCCCCGACCTTGACGTCGTAGGAAGCCTTGGCGGGACGGCCGTTGACGGTCACGTGGGCGGCGTCGCAGGCATCGTTGGCCACGGTGCGCCGCTTGATGATGCGGCTTACCTTCAGGTACTTATCCAGACGCATATCAGTTCAGGGTCTCCTTAACGGCCTTTGCGGACACGAAAGCGAGATACTTGCAAGCGGGAACGGTCACGACCTCACCGGTCTTGGGGTTGCGGCCCTTTCTCTCAGCGCGCTCGCGAACCTCAAAGGTACCGAAGCCGGACAGCTGAACCTTCTCACCGGCCTTCAGGCTCTCGATGAGGGTGGCTTCGATGAGGCTCAGTGCCTCGGAAACCTGCTTCTGGGACAGATCGCTCTTCTCGGCGACGGACTTGATCAGTTGGCTCTTGTTCATGGTTATACTCCAATCTAAAAATGTATTTTTTGGGTACTCTTATTATACCACATTACAGGCTAAAATGCAATACCCTATAACGATTTTTTTGTAAAAAGAAATGATTGCGGTGTTTTATATATCGTTGCGAAATCCATAGCGGATTATGAAAAGAAGTTTAAATTGCAGTTTATCGGCCAGGGGTTTCACCCCTGGACCCCACCAAAGAACTTTTTGAAAAAAGTTCTTTGGAATCTCAAAAACTTTCAAAAAGGGTTATTTATCAATATCTTTTTTGAAAGTTCTTGAAAAGGGGTCTGGGGAAAAACTTCTTTCAAGAAGTTTTTCCCCGGGCGTTCTCTCGCTCCCCTACAAACCCAAATTTGTTGCCGTACTTCTCTGTAAAATCCTGTCACATTTTCCCGCATCCGCATATCCTTGTACCGAGGGGGGATATGGGAGAGCCATTCCCTTCCCTCAATACGATATGGAGGTACCCATTATGTCCGATAACCGTTTGACCCATTGCGCCCCCGTCGGGAACGGGTGCGGCAGAGGTGGTGACACCCGCACGGTCTGCGTGGAAACCAACCGCATCCTGGATTCCTGCCGTGACCGCGACTGCTACGAGAACGCACGGGTATTCCTGACCGACCTCGGCCAGGAGATCATTGAGCACACTACCCAGGTACGGGTCAAGGACGCCTGCATCGCCTGGACCTACATCGGCATCGACCCCGTCCAGTTCAACCGCGGCTTCTACACCGTACACATCCGATTCTACGTCAAGCTCATCTTTGAGGCCTGCCTCTGCGCCGGGCAATCCCGTGAATTCGACGGCATCGCCGTGCTGGAAAAGCAGGTCGTGCTCTTCGGCGGCGATTGCTCCGTCAGCGTATTCCGCTCCAGCTCCGACGGTTCCGCCTTCTGCGCCGAGCCCGAGCCCTGCTACAAGGAGCGGAGCGTACCCACCGCCGTTGTGGAGGCCGTTGATCCCATCGTTCTGGGCGTGCGAGTACTGGAGCCCGTCTGCCCCGAGCCCGTCTGTTGCTGCTGCTGCGCCTGCGACATTCCGCCCTCCATCGTAGGTTGCCTGTCCGCTCCTCTCTGCCCCGACACCTGCGGTGGCGACGGAAAGGATGATCCCACCAGCCGCCGTCTGGTGGTCTCCCTCGGTATTTTCTCCCTGGTTCGTCTGGTTCGTCCCGCCCAGTACCTGATCAACGCCACCGAGTTCGTCATCCCCGATAAGGAGTGCGTATCCGCCACCCCCGACAATCCCTGCGACCTGTTCCGCTCCATGGCCTTCCCCATCTCGGAATTCTGCCCCGCCCCCATGCCTCTGCCCACGTCCGACCGCAATAAGTGCGGGTGCAACGGATAAAGGAACGCGTATATTTCCCATTTTCGCATCACAAAAGGGTGTCCCGCAAGAGACACCCTTTTCTATATTTATAATTGTAGCGATTATAGCGTTTGGAATACAGCCGCGCCGTAGAGAGCGAGATCGTGATCCTCCTCGCCCGTACCGCCGCTGACACCCAGACCGCCGACGATGACGCCGTCGTGATACAGGGGAATGCCGCCACCGAAGGTAATGACCTTATCCAGGGCCTGCAGGCCGTAGAAGGTGCCACCGGGCTGGCAGAGAGCGGACAGCTCCATGGTGGACATCTTGACCGCCACCGCGGTGTAGGCCTTCTTGACCGCCACCTCGTAGCTCACGAGGAATGCGCCGTCCATGACGTGGACGGCCACGGGATTGCCCTCGGAGTTGGAAACGGCGATGACCGCGTGCTTCCCTTGCTCTTTGGCGCGAAGCTCTACGGCCTCAATGAGGCGCTTGGCGCGATCCAGATCCAGTACCTTGGGGCCACCCAGGCGGGCCAGAACCTCGGCCACCAGAGCGTCGGTAGCGGTGGGAGCGGATGCGGAAGAAGCTGCGGGCGCAATCGCAGGCGCAACGGGCTTTTCAGCGGCGACTTCCTGAGCCTCGGACTTTTCGTGCAGGTAATCGGAGTAGCGGGCGGCGACCAGCAAATAGTCGGCCAGACGGTTGATGTATTGCTTGAAGGTAGCGGGGACGGCGTAGCGGCGATCCATGGCCACGATATCCCGCTCGGCGCGGCGGGCGGTGGTGTGAGCCAGATCCAGGTATGCGGATTGGGTGTTGCCACCGGGCAGCGCATCGGACAAAGCCTCGGCAGGAACCGAACCCAACATCTTATCCATATCGGACTCCAGGAATGCGATCTCCTCGGCGGAGAAGACAAACTTGCCGCTGCGAGGGTCACGGAGGCCCTGGGACAGGGTACGGAGGGTCTTCTGGATGCGCTCCAGCTTTCCGCGGAAGATGGGGCAGGGGGTCGCGGTTCTGACCACGCCCAAAGCCGACACGATCTCCTCCACGGCGCCCACGGCGGCTACCCGCTCGTCGGCCTTGGAGACCTGGGAGGCGGGGGTGAGGGCAGTAAGCCCCTTGTCGCCTGCACCCGTATAGAATTTTGCTTCTTTCTTTTCCATGCTTACCTGTACCCGTCTTTCTTTTTGCCGCTGTATCGCTTTATGTGGAAAGCCCATAATTGGGCATTTTTATTCATCCTGTATTATACCATAAAAAAACAGTTTCGTCAAGAGTATTGGAAAGTTTTTTTCTTTCCGTGGCCATTCGCAAGAAAATTTCGGAAAACCTATTGATTTATCACGGATTATGTGGTACAATATAGTTGTGAAAATATTTGCGTTCCCCCGCATGCGGGGGTTGAAAGGACGGTCATAATATGGCACTCGTTACAACCAAGGAAATGTTCAAGAAGGCCTATGAGGGCGGCTACGCCATCGGCGCCTTCAACATCAACAACATGGAGATCATCCAGGCCATCACCGAGGCTGCCGGTGAGGTCAAGTCTCCCGTCATCCTCCAGGTATCTGCCGGCGCCCGCAAGTACGCCAAGCACGAGTATCTGGTGGCTCTGGCTCAGGCCGCTATCAAGGACAGCGGCATTGACCTGGCTCTGCACCTGGATCACGGCGCAGACTTCGAGATCTGCAAGTCCTGCATCGACGGCGGTTTCTCCTCCGTTATGATCGACGGCTCTCACCACAGCTACGAGGATAATGTGGCTCTGACCAAGAAGGTCGTGGAGTACGCGCACGCTCACGGCGTAGTCGTTGAGGGTGAGCTGGGCGTTCTGGCCGGCGTCGAGGACGACGTAGTGGCCGAGCACTCCTCCTACACCCGTCCCGAGGAGGTAGAGGATTTCGTCACCCGCACCGGCGTTGTCTCCCTCGCTATCTCCATCGGTACCTCCCACGGCGCTTTCAAGTTTACCGCCAAGCAGTGCACCCGCAACGAGCAGGGCATCCTGATTCCCCCTCCTCTGCGCTTCGACATTCTGGAGGAGATCGAAAAGCGTCTCCCCGGCTTCCCCATCGTTCTCCACGGCGCTTCTTCCGTGCCTCAGGAGTTCGTAGCCGAGATCAACAAGTACGGCGGCCAGATGCCCGACGCAGTGGGTATTCCCGAGGAGCAGCTCCGCAAGGCAGCCTCCATGGCCGTTTGTAAGATCAACATCGACTCCGATATCCGCATGGCTATGACCGCCGCTCTCCGCCGTACCTTCGTGGAGAAGCCCTCGGTCTTCGATCCCCGCGACTATCTGGGCGCAGGCCGCGTCGCCATCAAGGAGATGGTCAAGCACAAGATCGTCAACGTGCTGGGTTCGGACAACACGCTGTAAACAGCGCTGTAATTTCATAACTATCATGGTGGAGGGGGCTTCTTGGAGGCTCCCTTTGCTTGTACACAGAACTTATACATTACATGCAATATGGAAAAAGCAAGAATAAAAGTCAATCCCAACAAGGTTCTGTTCTCGGTTTGGTTTCTGTGGTGCTTTTCGCTTGTTCCACTGTTACTCCCTTTTATATTCGGTATCACGGAAAACGATTCTTTGGTAGTCATCATATGTTTTTTAATTCTTGTGTCTCTTGGATCAATTTTCCTTTTCATCAATGCCCTGTATATGGTACAGTACGCAGAAGTAAGCGATCATGGAATTACCATCCGCTCGCTGCTCTCAACCATCAAGGAAATCAAATGGGATGAACTGATCGATTTGAGAACAGAAAGTGTTGCCACGTTTTCTTCTGCCTACGGTCACCGTTCATCCGAGGATTGGATCGTACTGTATACGGATCCGTCCCAGAAGGAAAAGGAAAAACACCCTTTCAACCGAAAGAAACGCGGGCCTTGGTATATCGACGGAACAAGCCGTAACATATCCGTTTTGGCAGACTATGCAAAAAAATACGCGCCCCACATTTACATTGACCCTGATCTGCTTTTTTAACACCTACCACCTACAATGAATGAGGCAACGGAAAACGAGCCCACCTCCACGGACACGCTCGTCAAAAATTTCTTCTTCAACATATTCAAGAACAAGTAATCATATATCGGAGCATTACCATGTACTATTCCACCCACTACAAAACCAAATGGCACGACACCGACGGTGACGGGATCATGCGCCCCTCGGCTCTCTTGGTCTACATGCAGGAGACCGCCAACGTACAGTGCCGCGAGTACGGTATGGATCTCACCGACCTGCACCACATCGAGGGCAAGGGTTTTCTGCTCTCCCGCATTATGGTGAAGATCTTTGCCCCTCTCCGCGCTTACGAGGATATTGAAGTCCGCACCTGGTGCATCGACAACAAAGGCTACAACTTCATCCGTTGCTTCGCGGTGTACCGCGGCGATGAGCAAATGGCGCTGGCCGTATCCCATTGGGCGCTGATCGACGTCCACGAGGGCAAAATGATCCGCACCACGGATTTCCGTCGTGACTTCCCCTACGGCGAGCTTCCCGACGAGTCGGTGCTTCCCGCCCGTGTCCGCATCCCCGCATCTGTGGAAATGGAGGCCGTGGGACAGCGAACCATCGTCTACAGTGATCTGGACTTCAACCGCCACATGAACAACACGAAATACCCCGACATGATCTGCGATTTCCTGCCTTCTATGGATGGGAAATGGGTCACTTCCCTGTCCCTGTCCTACCTGCGGGAGGCCGCCTTCGGGGACACCCTGACGGTTCATCGCAAGACCGCCGAGGCCGAGAACTCCTACCTCATCCGCACCACCCGCCCCGACGGGGCAACCTGCCTGGAGGCAGAGATCAGCCTGTCCGATATCAACTAAAAAATACATTCTGGGGGTCATTATGAAACGATCATCTATGTCCGTGCGCGCCATTGCCCTGACTCTTTCCATCGTCATGCTCTCTGCGCTGTTCGCCGTCCTCCCGATTACCGCCGCCGAGGTCTCTACGGTATACATCGAGGATACCTTTGAGCATTTCAACATCACGAACGGCAACGTCGCGGATAAGCACGTCTCCGCCGATTTTTCTGGAAGCAACAACTACGCCATCGTAAAGGACGGCGCCCTGTCGGGCAACCGCTCGGTTCTGGTGAACGATCACATAGACTGGCGTTGGTGGGCGAGAAGCATCACCACCGACACCCTGACCGTTTCGTATTCCCTTCATGTCCTGCAGGGCGCTTCCTTTGAATTCACGACCTGTATGACGGTTGATTCGGATGCGTCCACCTCCAACGAGGGGCTTGGCGGCGCGCTGACCGTCATCAAAGGAGATGGGACGAATCTGGGCGTATACGACCGAAACGGGAATCTGATCACCGCGCTGGAATACGGCAAGACCTACGCGGTCAAGATGAACATCACCTCTCGCAGCGACGTCTTCACCCTGGAGATCGGGGGCAACACCTACAGAAATATTCCCTACGCCTCGGCGGTCTACACCGTCACGGCCTTCCGTCTCAACGCTACCTCGGGAGCAAATTTCTATTTTGACGATTTCAAGGTTCACAGCACCTCCCGCGTCTATCCCCAGAAATATTCCGCCCAAGAACCCGGCAAAATGGCGGAGCTGGACTACCCCACTTACTACAAGCCCGAAGGCATTACTCTTTGGCTCAACCACGACGGCACCGAGGCGGGCAAGTCGGCCTTGAAGCTGGATATCCCCGTGAAGGAGGCCAACAATACCCTGTATCTTCCCTACAATACAGTCAAGGAAAAATTTTCCATCAACCCCGACCTTGAGTGCGCTCCCGAACCCATTATCTGGAGCGGTATTGCCTACATCACCATTCAGGACGCCGCTGACCTTATCGGCGGCAAGGTCTGGTGGGACGAGGCCGAGCAGATGGTGGTCTTCACCGACGGCGAGCGGCAAAGCGACGGCATCCTCCGCAATATCAACGGCCGCTTCTACATGAACGGCCAGCCCTACTACGAGATCAGCTTCAACAAGTTCGACATCGCCGCCCAGATCCTCATTAACTACTTCCCCAACAACTTCCGCGATTTCAATATTGGCGAGGATCAGCGAGCCAACGCCGAGCGGGCGCTGAAAGAGCTGCACGACAACGGCTTTACCTCCATCCGCTTCTTCTCCTACATAGACTCCTACGATATGATCCACGATCCCGCAGAGAGCGAAAAGTACTGGAAGGGTCTGGACGAGCTGTTCGACCTCTGCGACAAGTACGGCATCAAGGTGGTTCCCTCCCTCTGCTGCGGAACGAGCTACATGACCGCCTGCGAGTACGTGGAGGGACTGGGTTACGTTTCCATGGGTGAGGATCGCATCGACCTCATCACCAACCCCGAGAGCAAGTCCCGTCAGTTCCAGAAAGCGTACATCGAAGCCTACGTGAACCGCTACAAGGATCGGGACACCATCCTCATGTGGGAGATCAACAACGAAATGAACCTGGAAATGGACGTAGGCCCCTCCATCGGTAAGGTAACCTACTCTGCCTACCAGCTCAGCGAGTTCTATGCTTGGTGTACCGACATCATCAATACCTGCGACCCCGACAGACTCGTGACCTCGGGCGACAGCGTACAGCGAAACTCCAACTACCATCTGCTGGCGGGCACCATGGCGGGACGCGACACCAACGATTGGACCGTCGACTCCTACGGTCAGCGCCTCTACATGAACTACCTGATCAACGGGTTAGGCGGAATGGATGCCACCTCGGTCCACGCTTACGGCGAATCCACCGAGGATCTGCACATTGCGACCGGCCGTTTGAAGAGCGCCGCCAACCGCATGTCCCTCTCGGTCATGGTGGATGAAGCGCGGGCGCTGGGTCAGCCTCTCTACGTGGGTGAGGCGGGTACAGGCACCGCCCACGGAAACACCGATTACACCTCCATTCAGAAAACGCTGGACGGCTACGTGGCTCTGGGTCTCCAACTGGTTCACTGGTGGAGCTACGACACCTGCCGTCAGCCCTCCTTTGGTGACGACAACGACTGGAACATGAACATGACCGACTTCCCCGAGTCGGTGGCTATGATCAAGGCCGCCAACGAGGCGCTCAAGGCCAAGTGGTTGGTCAACCGCGCCGACGAGGATGTGACCGTCACCGACCGTGGCGATGAAGCCGAAACCGCCGCTCCCATGGATACCGCCGAGCCTTCGGAAACAAACGAAAGTCTCACCAATCCCCCCGCGACGGAAAGCCAAAACGGCGAAAGTGAAACCGCGCCCACTCAAAGCGGATGCAGCTCCGTTGTGTCCGTCTCCCTCGCACTGCCCCTGCTGGCATTGGCCGCATATGCCGTCAGCCGCAAAAAACGTGAGGAATAATCCCTTCACAAAAACAAAATCGCCCCCGTTTGCTGAACCGCCCCAAATTGTACGGACAGCACAAAAAAGAGACCCTAGGTAGAAAAGATTAGATTTTTAAGCAACGAACTGACATCGCTTTTCAAGTGGTGTCAGTTTTGTTTTGAGTTGAATACGTTCATTGTTGTAGAACT
>JAZRFR010000112.1:0-3898 GCA_045643785.1 Eubacteriales bacterium
ATCAATATCTTTTTTGAAAGTTCTTGAAGGGTGTCCAGAGGGAAACTTCTTTCAAGAAGTTTCCCTTTGGCGTTCCCCCTCTCCCCTATAAACCCAAATTTGAAAACATGACAAAGCAACGCTCGACCCGAAGGTCAAGCGCTGCTTTATACATATTCTCAATTTACGAATCAGAACAACCCCGTGATCTTGCCATCCTCATCCACGTCGATGCGGAGAGCGGCGGGGGACTTGGGCAGACCGGGCATAGTCATGATGTCACCGGTCAGGGCGACGATGAAGCCGGCGCCTGCGGAGACCTTGACGTTGCGGACGGTGACGGTGAAGCCCTCGGGAGCGCCCAGCTTGGTCATGTCGTCCGAGAAGCTGTACTGGGTCTTGGCCATGCAGACGGGCATCTTGTCATAGCCCAGAGAAGTCAGCTTGGCGATCTCCTTCTTGGCGGCGGGGGTGAAGTTCACGGCATCACCGCGGTAGACGCGGCGGACGATAGCCTCGATCTTCTCCTCAATGGTACCATCCAGCTCGTAGCTGAAGGAGAAATCATTCTCCTGCTCGCAGAGGCGGACGACCTCCTCGGCCAAAGCCATACCGCCCTTGCCGCCCTCGGCCCAGACGGTGGACAGAACCACGTTGACGCCCAGAGCCTTGCACTTCTCAATGACGAGGTTGATCTCGGCATCGGTGTCGGTGGGGAAACGGTTGACAGCCACCACGCAGGGGAGCTTGTACACGTCCTTGATGTTGGCCACGTGGCGGAGCAGGTTGGGAATACCCGCCTCCAGAGCGGGGAGATTCTCCTGACCCAGCTCAGTCTTGGCCATACCGCCGTGCATCTTGAGGGCGCGGACGGTGGCGACCATAACCACGGCGTCTGGATTGAGGCCTGCCATGCGGCACTTGATGTCGAGGAACTTCTCGGCACCGAGGTCTGCGCCGAAGCCTGCCTCGGTAACGGCGTAGTCACCCAGCTTCATGGCCATCTTGGTGGCGATAACCGAGTTACAGCCGTGAGCGATGTTGGCGAAGGGGCCGCCGTGGACGAAGGCGGGAGTGCCCTCGAGGGTCTGCACGAGGTTGGGCTTCAGGGCGTCCTTCAGAAGGGCGGCCATGGCACCAACGGCACCCAAATCACCTGCGGTGACGGGCTTTTCGTCGTAGGTGTAGCCAACCACGATGCGGGACAGTCTCTCCTTCAGATCGGTAATGGAGGAAGCCAGACAGAACACGGCCATGATCTCGGAGGCCACGGTGATGTCGTAGCCGTCCTCACGGGGCACGCCGTTGACGCGGCCGCCCAGACCGTCGGTGACGAAGCGGAGCTGGCGGTCGTTCATGTCCACACAACGCTTCCAGGTGATGCGGCGGGGGTCGATGTTCAGCTGGTTGCCCTGATAGATGTGGTTGTCCAGCATGGCGGCCAGCAGGTTGTTGGCAGCACCGATGGCGTGGAAGTCACCGGTGAAGTGGAGGTTGATGTCCTCCATGGGCACCACCTGGGCGTAACCGCCGCCGGCCGCGCCGCCCTTGACACCGAACACAGGGCCCAGAGAGGGCTCACGGAGGGCCACGACCACGTTCTTGCCGATGCGCTTGAGGCCGTCGGCCAGACCGATGGTGGTGGTGGTCTTACCCTCGCCTGCGGGGGTAGGGGTGATGGCGGTAACCAGGATCAGCTTACCGTTACCCCGGTCAGATGCCTTGAGCAGATTGTAGTCCACCTTTGCCTTGTACTTACCGTACTGCTCCAGATATGCGTCGTCCACACCGGCGACCTTGGCGATCTCGGTGATGGGCTGCATGGGAGTGGACTGGGCGATTTCGATATCGGACAGAAAAGCCATGGGATTTTCTCCTTTTCGTATCTGTAAATTTTGATTTAATTCAAGGTCATGGTTGCCTTTACAACGCCGTCGGAACAATGGATGTCGAAATATTCATACTGCGAATTATATACTACTTCGCCCCACTGCGCCATGGTACCGGCGTAGTTGATGGTGGGCAAGTCTCGCTCACACCCATGAATCATCAAAGTGTGATCAAACATAATCAACGATTCCAGTGAGACGGGAAGGTTGATGGTCTTGAGCTGAAGGCACTCGTAAAGCACGTCTTCTTCTATATTCGTTACACCCTCCGAAAAGGTAATCTCTTGCAAGCCATCGCAGCAAGCAAATGCCCCCACCCTCACAGTTTTCACAGTTCCTGGAATGGTAACGCTTTCCATGCTACTGCAACCAACAAATGCCAATTCGGGAATCTCGGACAGTTGGGAGGGCCAACGGATCTCGGTTATGGTTTCACCCAAACCGGAAAAATACGTCGTTTCTGAACGCGCACAAGCCTCGGAATACCACACGTCATCCAACTCAGGGGCAGCCTTGCGGGCATATGCATATGTTCTCACAATCTCTATATCCTTAGCATACGAATCCAACACATAAACATCCATTTTCTCAGTGATGGGATATGTTGCTATCATATCTTCTTTTTGACTGTCATTATCACAGTCATCAAGACTCATATGCTGGAAATAGGCCATATTTTTCCACAGGTAAAATGCTGATGAAAACCTCGGATCTTGAGGATTATCTATAATTTCGACGGCCTCTTCAACTGTAATGCCAAAATATTTCTCAAATCCGCCTCGAAAAACCGCGAAATCCTCTTCCGCCATGATGCTGGGTAAAAGAGCCGCGCGGTTGTTACAGGTGATCGCGGTGATGGGATTTCCTTCTCCGTCAGTCTCGGGGATCTCCAGCACAAAGGGTTTGGTATAGCAAGGATCAAAAATGATTTCCGCCTGTCCGTCTTTGGCTTCAATGCGGTAGGGTTCGTGACCGCAATCCTGCGGAGCGGGCTCAGTGACAGCTTCTTGGGTGTCTTGGGTTTCAAGGTCGTTGAAAAGATCACATGCGGTCAGCAAGGGGGTCAGCAACAGGGCGGCGCAAAGGCAAAGGATGGTGCTTTTCTTTACCGTTTTCATAGTCAGTATCCTTTCTCCATGATGGATTTGGGGAGGCAAGGGAGAAATCGGACGGGAGGGAAGACCCCTCCCCTACAATATACGGGGTTTGGCGGTCTTCGTAGGGGAGGCGTTTCGCCTCCCGCCGCCTCGGGATTTTCGGTTATTCGGCGGGAGCAAGCCCCCGCCCTACGACCATTTTTGTTAAAAGTTTTTGGAAAGGGGTCGAGGGGAAAACCTTTTTTCAAAAAGGTTTTCTCTCGGCGTTCTCCTTACCCCTTGAAATACTTGACAGCCGACTCAAACAGCTTCATATCGTACTCGCCGATGACGTTGCGGTAGAGGTTCTTACCGATACGCTCGGAGTGACCCATCTTACCCAGCACACGGCCGTCGGGAGAGGTGATACCCTCGATGGCGCAGACGGAGCCGTTGGGGTTGAAGGCGGTGTCCATGGAGGGAGCGCCGCTGAGGTCAACGTACTGGGTAGCGATCTGACCGTTCTCGGCCAGCTTCTTCACCAGCTCGTCCGAGCAGAGGAAGCGACCCTCGCCGTGGGAGATCGGCACGGTGTAAATGTCACCCACATTGGTGCCTGCCAACCAAGGAGACTTGTTGGTACACACGCGGGTGCGTACCAGCTTGGACTGGTGGCGGCCGATGATGTTGTAGGTCAGGGTGGGGCAGGTCTCGTCGGTGTCGATGATCTTACCGAAGGGCACCAGACCCAGCTTGATGAGTGCCTGGAAGCCGTTGCAGATACCCAGCATCAGACCGTCGCGGTTGTCCAGAAGGTCAGCCACCTGAGCCTTGATGGCGGGGTTGCGGAAGAAGGCCGTGATGAACTTGGCCGAACCGGCGGGCTCGTCGCCGCCGGAGAAGCCGCCGGGGATGAACACCATGTTGGACTCTGCCAGCTTGGCGGCCACGGTC
>JAZRFR010000113.1:0-3757 GCA_045643785.1 Eubacteriales bacterium
TAACATCTTTTTGATTTGTGGCAATAATTCTTTTGTGTGTTGATACTTTCTTGGCATACAATTACCCCCTTGATATGGTATCTATATTCTACCACATCAAGGGGGCTTTTGTCTACTGTCCGTTTTTAACGGACTTGTTCACAAGCCGTGGGGATTTTTGCGCTAAAGAGAATTGGTATAAACCCTCGGTAGGGGAGGGGCTTGCTCCTCCCGAAAATTGCAAAGCAGTAGGGGAGGAGCAAGCCCCTCCCCTACGGTCATAGTTATTCGAGAATGGTATTATTCCTTCACTGCCCACTGCCCAGCCACGGGCGCGAGTTTATCCAGAATGGCGGTGAATGCGGGGGTGTCGCGGAGGAAGTCGAAGGCGGGGGAGCCCATGAAGTTGATCATATCCTGGGCGTCGTTGTCGGGGGACGAGGTGGAGAATACCCCGGTGGATTGACCGCGAAGCAGGAGGGATGTATATTCACCTTCACCCTCGGTCGTGACAAAGGTGATGGCGTGGTCGGCGGCGGCAGACAGGTGATGCAGGGTGCGTTCGGTATCCCCGATTTCGGCGTAGTATTTGGCCTGACCGCGATGGATGTTATCCATACGGTTGTGGTAGAAGCCGTAGTTGCCGTCCTCGATCATAATGTTGTACAGGGCTATCTGCTTATCTCGGATCATGGCCATTTCGGCGGGGGTGTACGCCCACGTGCCGTCGTCCAACTGCTTGTTCATGCCGCCCAACTTCAGCCCCAGCATATCGAACAGATTTTCAATGAGGCATTGTTGACGGTCATAGCTTTCGTTGCCCGTATATAACAACGGATAGAAGGACTCCTTGGTGATATGGATGGTGGGAAGAGTTTTGACGATTTCCAGAGCCTTTTCATTTTCTCCCTTGTCACGGTAGGCGTAGCAAAGGACTTGCTTGGCAGATATACGGTAGTCATCGTCGGTACAGCCGTCCAGAATGGCATGGCCGAGACGGATAGCCTCGTCCAGATACTTGGCATCGTAGCTGCGGGCGTACATCAGATCACACATAAGGGCATAGCTATCGGGGAACTCCTGAAGCCCCTTTTCCAGAATCTTCGCGGCCTCATCATTGTAGCCTCGGGCGCTGTATTTATTGGCGTCGTCGCGGATCTCCTTGATTTTCTGCTCCTTCTGCTCCATATTGATTCCCAAAAGTTCATCCGCCGAGATCCCGAACAGGTGGCAGATGGCGGGGATCAGGGACAGATCGGGGGCGGTCTTGCCGCTCTCCCATTGGGACACGGCGGAGACCGAGACCCGCAGGTATTCAGCCAACTGCTCCTGGGTCATGTCCCTCTGGCGGCGGTATTTTTTGATGATGGTTCCGATTTCCATGTGAATCTCCTTTGAAAGTGGATTCAAAAGCGCTTTTGTACCCTCATTATACCACATTTTCGGGATTTGTAAAGAGAACGTTTCTCAAATATAAGTTAAGCGGCGCTGAATTTTTTTCAGCGCCGCTCGAAATGCGGACCGTCGAGGACGCCGGTCCCTACAGCTTATGTTGTGTATTTTTCGCTATATCCTTTCAGCCCCCATTCCCGCAGGGAAGGTGGCTTTCAGCAGAGCATCGTACCCCTCAAAGGTGATGGCCCCCGTATCCTCGGGGAAGGCCAACAGCTCCATATCATTCCCGTAAATGAACGCCCGCACACCCGTTTCCACCATGCCCGCGGAGTAGTAAAAGGCCTTACGGCGCACTCGCTGCTCGGCGTTGTCGCAGGGATCACGGGGGATGCAGGCAGGAGGAGGGGTCTCGATCTCCAAAAAGAAGTGACCGCCGCCGCTTTTGCGGACGTGATCCCGAATGAGTGGAAGGGCGGCGTGGCCCAGCCCCTGCCCACGCAGGTGGGGGGAGATGGCGAAGTAGTCCAGCATGGTAAAATCCCCGTGGGCGACCGTGATGACCATACCCGCCACCCGTACCTCGGGGGTGGAGATCACCAGCACATCATAGGCCGAGGCGTGCTCGCCGGTCAGCATGTAATCCAGCTCCTTGCGCTCGGAGGCAGGGAAGGAGGACTCGTACAACGCCTCGTAAGCAGGGCGGTCTTCTTCTCGCAGGAGTCGTAATTGAATAGTTTTCATGTCATATCCTTTTTTGAAAGTTCTTGAAAAGAGGGGGCGCTGGGGGGGGAAACTTCTTTCAAGAAGTTTTCCTCCCCCGCAAAAAAATTCACTTATCCGCCCCAAGTCCGGCGAACCACTTGAAGGTCAGGGGCCACACGCATCCCGCAAAGAGAACGGTGATGAAGTAGCGGATGGCGTGGGCAATGCCGTAGCCCTCCAGGAACAGGTTGAGCAGGGGCTTGAGGCCTGCCTTGATGCCCAAAACCAGGGCAAGACCGATGAGCAGCTTGGGGATCTGTGCCCACCAATTCTCGGTCTTGGTCTCAAACTTGATGAAGCGGTTGTCCACCTCGTAGATGACCCACAGACCCAGAGCGCAGCCCAGGAACTTGTAGGCGTTGTCCACGGCGTGGGCGTAGTTGTCGGGGTCAATGTCGGCGGGGAAGGCGTACAGGGTGACGTAGAGCAGGAATGCAATGCCCATGGCCGTCAGAGCACCCATGAGGGGGTACATGAGCTCTCTCCGGGTGCCGAACTTGTGGAACAGAGGCCACAGCGCGAAAATGAGAACGAGGGCGATGGCGATGGACACGCCCACGTCCAGGGGGGTGTGTACGCCCAGATACATACGGGTGAAGGGAATGAGCAGAGCGAGGCAAATGCCGACGATGCGTACCCACGTCTCCTTGCGACAGACGGCCAAAGCACCCCAACAGCCAACGGCGGTCTGGGTGTGCCCGCTGGGGAAGGAGTACCCCGTGGCGGCCTCGCGGGCGGCCTCTACGATGGAGAAGTTGGGATCCAGCACCCAGGGGCGGGGGATGCGGCAGGTGATCTTCAGAAATTGGTTGATGTAAACCCCGAAAAAGCCTGTCAGCAGAACGAAATAGCCCTGCTTCTTATCGATGCACCAGAACATGATCATGCCTACGGCGATGAACAGAATCTCATTGCCGAATTCGGTGAAAAGGAGCATGAGTGTGTCCAGGATGGGGTTGCGGATGGATTCGAGCCAGTATAATACTTCCATGTAATATGATTCTCCTGTTGGATTTACTTGTATTCGTCGGGGCGGTTGTCCTCGATAAAGCGCCACTTCATGCGGCGGGCAATGACGTAGCTTTCCTCCCGCATGAATTGCGTATCGGTGCTGTGGGCGGTCGTCCAGATCACCGAGCCTTGGTCGCCTACGTCCATCATCACACCGTATATCTCGGACTGCTTGCCCTTCAGTTGCCAGTCGGCCAAGGCTTCAAAGACCAATTCTACCACGCTGTCCCAGATGGAGGTGACCAGCACCGTGATGCGCAGCTCGGTCCTGTCGGGAGCATACATGTGACCGCCCTCGGGGAGCGCGGTGATGCCGGTGAATCTGTAGTCGATGGCCGTGATCTCACCGTCGTGGAGATCGTTGACGGCTTCTATGAAGGCCTTGGCATCCCCGGGGGTGAGAATGGAGGTGTAGGCGGGTTCCATGGGGACTCCTTTCTTCAAATTTGGGTTTATCGGGGAGCGGGGGAACGCCAAAGGGAAACTTCTTGAAAGAAGTTTCCCTCTGGACACCCTTCAAGAACTTTCAAAAAAGATATTGATAAATAACCCTTTTTGAAAGTTTTTGAGATTCCAAAGAACTTTTTTCAAAAAGTTCTTTGGTGGGGTC
>JAZRFR010000114.1:0-3020 GCA_045643785.1 Eubacteriales bacterium
CCTTCAAGAACTTTCAAAAAAAGATATTGATAAATAACCCTTTTTGAAAGTTTTGAAGATTCCAAAGGGACTTTTTCAAAAGTCCCTTTGGTGGGGGTCGAGGGGGCAAAGCCCCTGCCTGCTGAGCTTCGCTCAGCGATAAACCCAAATTTGAACCATAACACTCCATTTCCCGAAAGAGAGGTGACCGTTTTCCATGAAATTCAAGTTTCCCCATCCCGATTGGTCTCGCGTCAAGAAGCAACTGAAGCGGTACACCCCCGACAAGTCGGGTGTCAAGAATCTTGGCGAGGACGTGGAGCACGGTCTGGATGCCATCAGCGACCGCATCGACGACGCCACCGAACACAACGACCCCATCTACTCCGAGCCCGTCTATAAGAAGCCCAAGCCCGTGGATACGTCGGATCTGATTCTGACCCGCGGACATATCGACTATTCCTTCCTGTTCATTGTCCTTGCCCTGTGCCTGTTCGGCGCGCTGATGGCCTACAGCGCCAGCTCTGTCTACGCCGCCCAGTACCACGATGACAGCGCCTACTACATCAAGCGCCACATTCTCTACCTGGTGCTGGCCACCGCCGTAACCGTGCCCTTCGTGTGGAAGGCGCGGCCTTGGTTCTGGCGTTTCTTTGGCGTGGCTTCCTACGGCATCTCGGTGGTTCTGCTCCTTTTGGTGCTGATCATCGGCTCCAGCTACGGCTCGGGCGCGACCCGTTGGATCCAGATCGGCCCCATCTCCATCCAGCCCTCCGAGATTGCCAAGATGGCGGTCATTCTGTGTATCGCCCTCATCATGAGCAAGTATGAGCGGCAGATCGCCGCCCGTCAGCGCTTCGGCGGTCAGTTCGTCTACGGCGTGCTGTACCCCATGATCGTCTTCGGCTTCATCTGCGGTCTGGTCATGCTGGAGCATCACCTGTCGGGTATCATCATCATCGGTCTTATGGGTCTTGTGACCATGTACATCGGCGGAACCGACAAGAAGTGGTTCCTTTACCTCTTTGCCATCGGCGGCACCGCCGTGGTGCTGGTTCTGTTGGTTTCGGACTACGCCATGCTCCGCGTGACCACCTGGCTCAACATTGAAAACGTGGACCCCCTGGGCTCTGCCTGGCAGACCCTGCAAGGTCTCAACGCCATCGGCTCGGGCGGTTTCTTCGGCCGAGGTCTGGGCAACAGCCAGCAGAAGTACGGCTACGTCTCCCAGCCCCAGAACGACTTCATCTTTACCATCGTCTGCGAGGAGCTTGGGTTTGTGGGCGCCCTCGCCGTAGTCCTTCTGTTCGGACTCCTGGTCTGGCGAGGCTTCCGCATCGCTTCCAAGGCACCCGACAAGTTCACCTCCATCGTGGTCTACGGCCTCATCGCCAAGGTGGCCCTTCAGGCCATCCTCAACATCGCCGTAGTCACCAACTCCATTCCCAATACGGGTATCGCTCTGCCCTTCTTCTCCTCGGGCGGTACGTCGCTGATCTTGCAGATCTTTGAGATGGGGATTATCCTGTCTATTTCAAGATATTCCTATCAGAAGAGATGAATTGGAAATGCAAAATGCAAAATGCAAAATGAATGAAGCGTTTTGCATAGAGCAAAACGCATTTTTATGGTAATGGGAAGAAAAAGGTTTGACGGAAAGCATGACCCCCTATAGGGGACAGCGAGTTTTTGGATATCCGAATACCCACGGATACCACCCACAATCTTTTCGCCATAGTGAAAAGTTCCTTCATTTTGCATTTTGCATTCTGCATTCTGCATTCCGGGCGAAAGCCCAACTTCCCCATTTTATTCACGCAAAGGAGTCGCCCGTATGCGCATTCTCATGACAGGCGGCGGCACGGCGGGGCACGTCAATCCCGCGCTGGCCATTGCCGCGACCATAAAAGAACAGCAACCCGACGCCGAGATCGCCTTCGTGGCTTCGGCACTCCCCCGCGACAAGGCCAACGATCTCGTGCCCCGCGCGGGGTATCCCCTCCATACGGTGCATATTCAAGGCCTTACGCGCCCCGTGTGGTCGCCCTCTAACCTGAAGCTTCCCATCCTGATGGTGAAATCCAAGGGGGAAGCGGGGAAGATCATCGACGAGTTCAAGCCTGACCTCATTGTGGGTACGGGGGGCTTTGCCTGCTGGCCTACCTGCCGCATGGGCATCAAAAAGGGCATTCCCACCGCCCTCCATGAGTCCAACGCCATCCCCGGCAAGGCCGTGCAGAAGCTGAAGGATAAAGCCGATCTGGTTATGGTGAACTTTGCCGCCACCATCGACCGCCTGGGCAAAAACGACGGGCGCATCATCCGCGTGGGCAATCCCATGATGCCCGGATTCACCACGGTCTCCCGCGAGGAGGCCAGACGGCAGTTGGGGCTCTCTCCCACGGATCTGTACGTGCTGTCCTTTGGCGGCAGTTTGGGCGCGGAATACGTCAACGATGCCGTGGTGAAGCTGGCGGCAGAATTGACCGCCAACAGCCGCGTCAAGCTCCTTCACGCCGCGGGAAAGCGGGACTATGACCGCATCCGCGCCGACTGGGACAAGACCGCCGCCGGGGGCTGTGACCGCATGACTCTGGTGGATTACATTTACGATATGCCCGTCCGTATGGCCGCCGCCGATCTGGTCATCTCCCGCGCGGGCGCTATGTCCATTTCGGAGCTGGCGCTGACGGGGAAGGCCGCCGTACTCATTCCGTCCCCCTACGTGGCCGAACAGCATCAGCTCAAGAACGCCATGGCTCTCGTGGGGGAGAGCGCAGGGGCGTGCGTGGAGGAGCATACCCTTCCCGACGGCACTCTGACTCGGCGCGTATGCGCTCTGCTGGACGATGGGCATGCCCGCGCCGAAATGGGCGCGCAGATCCGCGAGAAGTTCGCCTGTCCCGATGCGAACGCTCGTATATATGAAAGCTTGATGGGAATCGTAGGATCCAAATAAAACGGGAAGGACGCCTTGCGGAGTGCGCTTTGATGTCTATCCCGTATAGCCGATTGCAAAATGTTCAAATTTGGGTTTGCAG
>JAZRFR010000115.1:0-5181 GCA_045643785.1 Eubacteriales bacterium
GTTTATCGGCCAGGGGTTTCACCCCTGGACCCCACCAGAACCCTTTTTGAAAAAAGGGTTCTGGACTCCCAAAAACTTTTAAAAAAGAATTATTTATCAATGTTTTTTGAAAGTTTTGAGGATTCTTAAGGAACTTTTTCAAAAGTTCCTTAAGCGGGGTGCAGGGGCAGAGCCCCTGCCCGACAAACCCAAATTTGAAGCATTTTGCAATCGCCTATAATCTATAACCGAAAGGAGAATTCTCATGGACTTTCTCAAGCTTTGCGCCGAGCGTTACTCGGTTCGTTCCTTTGCCGATACGCCCATTCCCGACGATATTCTGAATCAGATTTTAGAGGCGGGTCGTCTGGCCCCCACGGCCATGAACCTTCAGCCCCAGCGGATCTTCGTCATCCGCTCCGAGGAGGCGCTGGCCAAAATGCGCAGCGTCAAAAAGTGCTACGGCGTGAACACCGTGCTGATGGTCTGCGGCGACACCGAGGTGGCCTGTAACCGTCCCAAGGTGGATCACTGCATGGCGGAAATGGACTGCGCCATCGTGACTACCCAGATGATGCTGGCCGCTCAGTCCCTCGGCGTAGGCTCCTGCTGGATCTGCGCCTTTGACGTCCCCGCCATGCACAAGGTCTTTGATCTGCCCGAGAACCTGACGCCCTATATCCTGCTGGCGCTTGGCTATCCCTCCGACACCGCGGAGCCCGCCCCCCGCCACTTTGAACGGTATCCTCTGGAGCATACCGTGACCGAGCTGTGAGCCGAGGTTGCGACATGAAAATACTGGGCAGTGATTTTGATGGGACGCTCAACTACGGTGGCGTTGATCAAACCAAATGCGAGGCCATTGGTGCATGGCGCAGGGCAGGGAATCTCTTTGGCCTGGTGAGCGGGCGAGGGCCGAGCTATCTGAACCATCTGCGGGAGCAGTATCCCGATCTGGAGATGGATTTCTTTGCGGCCTACAACGGTGCGTTCATTGTGGACGCGGAGGGAAATACCCTGGACACAACGGCGTGCGAGGGCGTATCCTCCTTTGAACTGACGGCAGATCTTCTCGGGTGGGGCTGTCCCTTCGTCTACGTGAACGGAGAACGCAATTATACCCTGCGACAGGACGGCGACGTTCTGCGGGACGGCGAGAGTCACTTGTCGGATCTCCCCCGCGATTTTCCCTTTTTCCATCAGATCAGCGTGCAGCTGGAATCCCCCGCCGAGGCGGCGGCCGTGACGGAGCAGGTGAAGAACGCCTACGGAGACCGCCTCAATCCTTTGCAGAACAATATCTGCATCGACATCGTTGCGCCTACGGTCAACAAAGCTTACGGTTTGCGGCGCGTAGCCGCCCTCTTCGGGGGAGCCGAGGCGGATATCATCGCGGTGGGGGACAACCTCAACGACCTGGATATGCTGATGGCCTTTCGCTCCTACGCCATGGAGAACGGCGTGGAGGAAGTGAAACGTGTCGCCGGACAGACCGTGACCAGTGTCACCGAGTTGATTCTGCGGGAATTAGAAGCATAAATTTTTGACGAAAGGACTGTATCATGAAAAAATTATTCATCAGCGCCGACATCGAAGGCACCTGCGGGATCACCGCCTGGGAGGAGACCGAGGCCAACGGCCGCAATTACGATTATTTCCGCGGGCGCATGACCGCCGAGGCATCCGCCGCCATCGAGGGCGCGGAGAAGGCGGGCTTTGAGAGCACCGTCAAGGACGCCCACGACTCTGCCCGCAACATTGACCCCATGGCGCTCCCCCGCTCCGCCCGCTTGATCCGCGGGTGGGCCAAGGACTGCTACTGCATGATGGGAGGACTGGATCAGGATGACTACGATGCCGTCGCCTTTACGGGGTACCACTCCGAGGCGGCCAACACGGGCAATCCCCTGTCCCACACCATGACGGGCGCCGTCCATCGCATCACCCTCAACGGAAAGCCCTGCCCCGAATTCCTGGTCAACGCCTACATGGCCGCCTACCGCGGCGTCCCCATCGTGTTTTTGTCGGGCGACGAGGCGCTCTGCCGCTATGCCAAGGAGCTGATCCCCGGGATCACCACGGTGGCCTCCAAGTCAAGCGTGGGCTCGGCGGTGATCTCCCGCCATCCCGAGTCGGTGCGGGCGGACATCTTCCGCGGGATCCGAAGCGCGCTGGAAAAGGAGGATCTGTCGGATTGCATGCTGACCCTGCCCTCCCATTTCGAGGTGGTCGTGGAATACGGGGACTGGAATAAAGCGTACAGCTATTCCTTCTATCCCGGTGCATCCTCGGTGGACGCCAAGACCGTGAAATTTGAAACGGACGATTTCTATGAGGTCATGAGATTCTTCCATTTTTGCGTGTAACGTGTCATGAAAAAACAGGGCTGTCTGTGAGACAGCCCTGTTTCTATAGGCTTATGCAGGTGCAAAGGTCTTTGCCCAGGCCATGATATCCGCTTGATTCTTTTCCATATCTTCGGTGTACACGACGAACTGTACCAGCCAGAAGGCGTCGGAGCCCTTGTAGGCAAAGACGCGGTAGGTGTAGTTCTCGCCGTCGATGTCAGCGGTATGGTCATAGTAGCAGAGACCGTCCTCGGTGCGTACCTCGGTCTTGGTGGGCGCTTCGGTGCCCTCGTGGATGAGCTTGTTGTATTCGGTCACCGAAATGGAGCCGTACTCGCCCAGAGAGGCGAAGGTCTCCTTGGAGATCATAACCAGGACGTCGTCGCCCTTTTCGTAGATGGCCTCGTAACCCTCGAAGGTATCCTTCTCGAAGCGGTTGGTCAGGGTGATGGAATAGGCGGGTTCCTCAAAGGCCTTGTCCTTCTCGGGGAACAGAACGCCCGAGGAGGCCAGACCGATGAAAACGCCCAGAGCCACGGCGGCTACCATCACGAAGATGCCTCTTTTGGTGTTCTTGCGGCGGTTGGCCAACACTTCCTCGTTGGATACGCCGTCAAAGCGGAAGGCGTTGCCGTTCATGGGGTTGTAGCGGCACTGCCCCGACAGGGTGACGGGGTCGATGCCTGCGGGGATGGGGTAGAATTCGTTGCAGTAGTTCTTGCTGGCCTTGTCGGCAATGGCAAAGATCTTGACGGCTTCCTCGGTGATCTCAAAGGACTGGGTCTCGTTGTTTTTCAGGGTGCCCAGAGGACGGCAGGGGGTGTCCAGAATGGTGATCTCGGGGGCGGTGTAGTCTTCGATGTAGAGTCGGATCTTGCTGGCACAGCCAACGAAGGTTTTGTTGCGGGTGACGGTGAGTGTTCTCATAAAAAATGCCTTTCCTGTATGTAAATTTGGTACAGCGCGGATGGGATATGACCTCATTATAGCACGCGCCCTTCTTCTTGTCAAGGGAATAATGCCAAAAAGTCAAACAACCGACGGTTGCCCGCAGGTATTTCCGCTCCTCACCTATATAGACACCAAAAGAAGGGAAAATATTTCGGGTTTTGTGAAAGATTTTTGAATATTTTTGCCGCATGCTTGCAATTTATCGGAGAATATGGCATAATAGAGTAGGTTCATAGCGAAAAGCGAAAGGAGACCCCGTATGACGCTTGTGCTTTGCCTGGATGACGACCACGGCATGATGTTCAACCGCCGCCGCCAGAGCCGCGACCGCGTGCTGATCGCGGAGCTTCTGGAAACCGTGGGAGAGAGTCGGCTGCTCGTCAGCCCCTATTCGAAATCCCTGTTCCCCGAGGGAGCGGTCAATATCACCGTGGCGGAGGATCCCTGCGCCGCCGCGGGCGAGGGTGACTATGCTTTCGTGGAGGACACCGATCCCGCCTCCGCGTGGGAGACGGTCACCACCCTCATCATCTACCGCTGGAACCGCGCCTACCCCGCGGACACCTATTTTGCCTGCGACCTCACGGGATTTCGCATGACGGACGTCACCGCCTTCGAGGGATCGTCCCACGAACTCATCAATAAGGAGATATGGAAAAAATGAAGATTATGAAGCAGAATCTGGTCGCCGCGCTGGCCCTATTGCTGATCACCTGTGCCGTTCTGTTCGGTTGTGACGGCGGCGAGTTGCCCATAGATACGATCGCGCCGGAACAGAGCACGGTCGTTGACATTACCACGCATGATCCTGCGGAGGAGACTGACGCCGATGCTACGGAACCGATTACCCCCGACACGGAGGAGCCTTCCGAGACAACGGGCGAGACCGAAAAAGAGACCTCCGGGTATAGCTGTCCCCTGCATCCCGGCCAGAGCTGCGAGTGTGCGTACGGGGATGTGACCGAAACGCCCGAACCCGAAACGACGGTTTCCGAGCCCGAAACCACGGTCGCCCCCGAACCCGAGACAACCGTTGCGCCCGAGCCCGAGGTAGAAAGTCCCGCCCTCTCCATGCCGAGCTTCTCGGCCTCCGACGTCCCCGGCTATACGGATCAGCCCTACGCGGAGGTCAACGGCAACGTCCCCTTCTTTACCCCCAACCAGTACGTAACAGAGTCCTACGAGTATTACAGCCCCCTGGATGCTTTGGGACGTTGCGGTACGGTGGTGGCCTCCATCGGCCGTGATCTCATGCCCACCGAGGATCGCGAGAGCATCAGCTCGGTGAAGCCCACGGGCTGGCATAGCGTGTCCTACTCCGAGCTGGGTGTCACCAGCCTGTATAACCGTTCCCACCTCATCGCCTTCCAACTCACGGGCGAGAACGCCAACAAGGAAAACCTCATTACGGGTACGCAATACATGAACCAGACCGTCATGACCCGTTTCGAGAACATGGTGGCCGACTATATCAAGGAGACGGGCAATCACGTGCTGTACCGCGTGACCCCCGTGTTCACGGGGAATAACCTCGTGGCCGACGGCGTGCTCATGGAGGCGTGGTCGGTGGAGGATGAGGGCGACGGCATCTGCTTCTGCGTGTACCTCTACAACGTCCAGCCCGGCGTCGAGATCGACTACGCCACGGGCGAGAGCGAGCTGGTGGGCATTGACCTTCCCGAGGGCTCTCCCAACTATATTCTCAATACCAATACCAAGAAGTTCCACAAGCCCACCTGCTCCAACGCCGACACCATCAGCGACAAGAACCGAAAAGAGCATTTCGGTTCCCGCGAGGAGCTGATCGCAGAGGGCTATAAGCCGGGCGGCTGCTGTAACCCCTAAAGAGGCAGTCGGGCCAGGGTTGTCCCCCCGCCCCCCCCCCCCAAACCCCCTCTTAAAA
>JAZRFR010000116.1:0-28600 GCA_045643785.1 Eubacteriales bacterium
TCCATCACCGGTAACTCCACTAACCCCACCCGCTTCCAGCATCCCGATGCCGGTACCTACAAGAAGTGGTGCCAGGAGAACGGTGTCGGCTACTTCTCCGTTGCCTCCGGCGGCGGTACCGGCCGTACCCTGCATCCCGACAACATGGGCGCAGGGCCTTCCAGCTACGGTATGACCGACACCATGGGTCGTATGCACTCTGGTGCTCAGTTCGCAGGCTCCTCCTCCGTCCCTGCCCATGTCGAGATGATGGGTCTGATCGGCGCAGGTAACAACCCCATGGTTGGTATGACCGTTGCTGTAGCTGTAGCTATCGAGGAAGCTTCCAAGTAAGAAGTTTGTATTGCCTGCGGCAACCGCACGCGACCGTCATTCCTGATGACATGTGGCTGTTGCGGTTGCTATCGAAAAGGCAAGCAAGTAATTCGCACATGAAAAAACATATTAGCCCCATCATCTCGATGGGGCTAATTGTTACTCTAAAAGCGAGGTAAAAAATGAAAAAAATTATTGTCCTGCTATTGGTTACGGTAATGTGCTTGTCGTTTGTAGCATGCAATGAAATCAATTCTTTCACCCAACAAGCTACAATTGCTGCGATGAAAAATGAATTGAATGATTTTTCAAAATATGTAAAGGTAAATTTGATAACCTATAATAACAATTGGGAAATATCAAGCGGAGTTTTTGTATCACAGGATGCAAATGGTAATTTTACAGTAAGCTCGGGTACGATTGCAGATGCCTTTAACTCATGTGATGGTTATGAAACAAATTTAAGAGGAACATTTGTCATGGATGGTGATACCCTCGTTTATATCAACAATGAGGACCGTACGATTTCTGTGACTTGGGACGAAGCCGTAAACTAAAAACCGATTCGGAGAATGCTTTTTCTTCGGTATCTGACCCCCGTTCGACGCTGATAACAGCCCGACCGTTGCGGTTGCTGTCGCGATCTAAAAGGCTTCTAAGTAATCATTTTCATCCACGCCGGGAAAACTTCTCATAAGCTTCCCTCGCTCTCTTTTAGAAAAATTGATATTGAGGTACAACTCATGAAAAAACTCATCCTCCTGCTCCTTTCGGCGATCCTGTGTCTGCAGCTTGCGGCATGCGATATTCTCACCGGAAGTGAGGAGCAAATGAAAAACGAACCCCAAAAGATCTCCCACTTGTTCAGCGTTGCAGACGGCAGCACACTGGAAATGGCCTTGACCCAAGGTCAAAGCGGTAGTTTTTCCCCTGTAGCAGATCAATGGAGCCGTCAGCTCGATATCTCCGATCAATCGTTGTATGGCGATGCCATTTCCCGTCTGAAAACCGCAAAGCTCATCACGGAAAACGGGAAGTTGAATCCGAATGAGTGGATAAAGCCTTCTGTTTACCTTTCCTTTTCCGATAAAGGTTCCATCGTTGGATCGACAAATCAAACCACAATCAACGCTACGGGCACCTACACCGACGGTGCTTATCAGGCGAACGACTCATACGGCGTGCGTGCTGTCGGTATTGCTACAGAAAAAGGCATTGACGTCTATGCATGCATCGTAGACCTGGCCTTCCGCTCCACGGAGGGTGGTAAGCTGTCGCTTTGCACGGGTGAAAACGGAAGCACACTGGAAATGATCCTTAATGCCTTTTCGAATGAAGAAGCCGACACAACCGATTACGCATTTTCGAGCTCAACCAGTATCGGAGGTTCGCTTTCGGTCTCGATCTCGTCGAATCTTCGCCTCGTTTTCTTTGATACCGAAACCCACGATATTCTTGGTGTAGCGAAGACGCGCGCCACATTGTCGGGCATCAAGGGCGCTTTTAGCTCCTCCACCTCGTCATCTTCCTCCTCCTCATCCTCCTCTGTTCTCGGTGTTGATTTCGGTTCTCTCACCCTCGTTGCCTTGGACAAGGACGGCAATGAAATTGAGGGCAACCTCTCCCTGGGCGAACTACTCCCCGGCGAGACCCGTCGCGTGTCGGTGCTCCTGTACGACGATAGTACATTCAGCGCGGGCGCAGGCGGCGATAAAGATAAGGAACACGATAAAGACAAAGAATACAAGGATAAATACGAGTACGACGACAAATATGACGCCGAACCCAAGGAAGATGGTACCGGCGAGAGCGTTGAAAACGAGTACACAGATAAGTACGTATACGAAGTGGTTACGGGATCGACTAAACTTGACGATTACAAAGTGTCCTACGTCACAACGACCATTCAATCCTTCAATTATTCCTTCAACTTTATCTTCACGGACAAATAATCTTTCTGCTTGCAACATGCAAAAGAACCCGCCACCGAATCGGTGGCGGGTAATTTTTGTTTGGATCAAGTTTGATCAGGGATTGGTAACGGTAATGGTGAAAGTCTGAAGGTAGGTATTCCCCTCTACGGTCTCTACGGACACGGTAACTTCAGTAGTACCGACCGCACCAGCGTTGAGAGTACATACGCCGTCACTGACACTCACGGACACTACGCTGGAATTAGCGGAAGACCAAGTACATTTGTCAACATGCTCATTCACCGCGTACTCTTTTTCAACACCTTCCAGTGTGTAAGTCGCGTTTTTCATTCCAATTTCAATGACCATGGTCTCACCAACTGTCATGCTATGGGCGTGCTCTGTAGACTCGACCTGATCTACCATCCACTCAAGACCTGTTGCTTTGGCGTAGATCTGCACTTCCTTCTCTACAGTGAACAAGACACCGCTCTTCGTCAAAACGACAGCTTTAATGGTGGTACCGCGTCCTGTACGGTCATCATTGGCACCGATCTGAGAGAGAATCAACTCACTCTCGTCGAAATCATACACCAGATCTCCGTAGCCGAAGCCAGCGGGGAGATTATACACGATGGTGTTGTATTCGGTAATGGTATTCAAACCTGCAACGGTCAACTGTGCATTGATAGCATCCAAAGCATCATTGGCGGCTTGCATAGTAGCTCCGTCTGTAGCCAGCAGAGTCTCTGCGTTAGCAACAGCAGCTCTCAACGCATTCAACATGGCCTTGGTTTCATCATCCAAATCGGTCATTTCCAGATCTTCGTAACCATTTACAGTCTTTGCGTATGCAATTGCTTTGTTGAGAACCGTTTTCTGATCCTCGGTCATATTTGTAGCATTCGGATCAACAGGCTCTGCATTTTCGGCATTCTCGGCTTCCTTGGCCTCAATGGCTTCAAGTAAAGTGTTGATCGCGATTCTGGCCTCCTCCATGGTAGCCAATTCGCTTTCATTGTCGCTACCGAGTGCCAAAAGCTCCTCAGCAGCGGTGGCGGCCTCGGTCAGTCCAAGGCTTTTAGCACGATCGATCAGCGAATTCAGGATCTTCTTTTGAGTAGGAGTGATCGTGAATACATAATCTTCGCTATCAATGCTCCAATGAATCGCAAGAATGTCCTCGCCTGTTAATTCGGGATACTTGAATTGGATATAGGGACGAAGAATCAGATCTTCATCGCGGAATTGATCCAAATAGTCCTTCACAGGTTCAAATTTTTCATTTAGATCAATATATTCTTTTATACCTTTGATTTCAGCGATCTTAGCGGCTTCTGCATTCGCATCCAGCTTCAGAATCATCAGATCGGATGTCACCAGTTGATTATCAGAATCATACCACTTACCGTAGGTATCGCTATCTTCACTAATCGCGAAGTAATAGAGCTTATCCTCAAACTCATAGGCAACCTTGATCAGATAAGGAGTGAGGGTATCATATGCCTGATCCAAAGCCGTGATAGCGGCATCCATATCGGCGGCATCGGTATGTTCGGGATACAGATACAGGGCTTCGGCTTCGTAAAGTGCATTTGCAAGGGCATTCCAACTAACATCGGTATAGATGGGATTCATCACACCGTTGCCATCGTCCTTAAGGTTGTTTGTATCATCTACGCGGTCAATTTCACCCACGCGATTGGCTTCCTGCTCTTGCGTATAGGAATCAAGAACGACGTTGTAACCTCTTGCAGCATCGTATACAACGTAGCGAGCCACTTCGTCAACCCGTCCCATCATACCACGATAATGATCAATACGAGCCTTCAAAGTCTCCAGGCTTGTGGTCTCAAGATCAGCCGCGGCAAGAGTCAAGTCAGTCATTGCCTTATATACCTGGGCGTCAGTAGAGTTAGCATCGATGTAGATGATCTCTGCATATTCATATGCCTTTACAAAGGCATTCCAGCTCTCGGTCGTATGCATCAGCTGGCCGTTTTCGTAGATGGTCTTGTTGGTCTCAATCAACTCATTCAGATGTTTCTTATCGGGGACCATCTGCATAAGCTCACCATTCTCGGCGGGCACCAGGTTTGCGCTGCTGGCGAACTGCAGATTGAGAATACCGGTCAGAGAAGCCTCGGCTTCGGCGGAAACCATGGTGTTATCCACGATGTCACCGTCCAGCCAAACCAGGGTGGTCACGGCCTTGGCCACGTTCTGATCCAGAGCGGTAATAGCATTATCGTCCTTACTGCGGCGCTCACCCATAACCAGGATATTGCCGTCGGATTCCTCGTCGTACTCTACCGTAAAGTCGTAGAGGTAGAGGGGCGCGGTGATAACGCCGCTGACGATGGTGCGGTTGCTGGTGTTCAGCTTAGCAATACCCAACACATTGCCCATGTCATCCAGGAAGGCCACACGGACGGCATCCATGAGGGTGATCATCTGCTCGGGGGTAAAGTGCTCGTCATCGGTGGAGAATTCCATGTAGCTACCTGCGCCCATGGTGCTGGCACCGGAGGCTTTATCCTCATCATCAGGATCATCTCTGCTGATACGGGAGATGGCGCCGGTCTGCAGAAGCAGATCCGACAGGGGTGCGTTGCAACGGAAGGCCAGGTCAAGCGCATAGCCGTACAGATCGGAGAGCTTGATCTCGCTCTCGTTGGAGCCAGAAGCGGCCGTCAGATCGCTCAGCGAGTTGGACAGGGCCGGCAGGTATGCGGGATTCACAGCAGACAGGGTTGCAACCTCGACCTTGGAGCCCATAGCGTTGATCCAGGTGGAGTAATTGCCGGTAAAGTCTGCCAGGTCGGCGAAGATACCCGAGCCGGGAGCCAGAGTCATCTCAAAGGTGGTGCCAAGCAAAGCCGAGAAATCATCTGCGGTCATGTTGTCAAACAGTTTATCTCCTACATAAACTTTATCCAGGTTCATGAGAGAGTCCATAACCGTACGCATAGCGGACCAGTTATAAGAGCCCCCTGTCAAAGCATTGCTTGCGTTGTGTGCGGTATTCAAGCTATTCTTCAATTCCGCAGCATTGGTAATCCAGGTCTGGAGCGCTGCGGGAATCTCGAAATCCATAGCCTCGCTCTGATCGTTCAGAATTGTGGACAGATCCTTCGAGGTATCCAGAATTATGCTTCTGGCCTGGTTAAAGAGATCCTCATCACCGATGTTGGCGGCGGCGTGAGCCAGGATACCCTGACGGAGCGCCAGATCCACGTAGGTATATGCGGTGTCAAGGTCGGTCAGCATGGCGGTCAGAACAGCCTTGTCATCATCATTATACAGCTTGTTGCCGTCGGTGGTATGTGCAATCACCAAATTAAGCAGATTGTCGGCATTCTTGCTCAAAGCCGAAACGGCAGAATTCTTTGCGCTGTTGGTGTAGGTAATGATGTTGGTCTTGGCCATCACCAGAGCGCTTCCCTGCACCGACAGGGCGCTGGAGGTACCGATACCGCGCACACCGAAGTCGGGGGCAGTCAGGCTACCCGCAAAGCCGTTGTCCTTGTAGGTCATACCGTAGGTATCGCCGGAGAGGTGAGTGATACGGCCATCGTAGCCATAGGTGGGAACAAGCAGATAGTTGTCAGCCACCGTGTAACCGCCCGAGGGATTGGCCTCAATGTTGAGTCTCGCGGGCATAAGGGTAATGGCCGACAGGCCATATTCCTCGGCGTTGACGTCAACAAGGTTACCCCAGGTATTGTTGGCCGTCTTGTTGTTCGCAAGCGAGGAGCCAACCGACGTTTTGATCTTGGAAAGATCTCCGCGGGTCTCCGCATTCAGGAGCGCGATCTCCAAGCTACCGTTTGCGCCGATCTGGGTGGAGATACCGGTCACCTCGGGAGACAGGGAGAGCGTCAACCACGCAAAGGTAGCGCCCGTCAAAAGGATCGCTGCGATCATCAGCATAGATGCCGCGGCAAAAAGCTTTTGACGACCCATGCGAGGCATCTCGCGCTTGGTCTGTGCTTTTTTCATGATAAAAGCCTCCATTCTTTTTTGTGATGCGATTTATAATTGTTTTATAATTGAAAGAAGGAAATACCTTCGTCAATTCATGATATCTGCGGGATTCAGGTTGGCACTGCTGGAAAACTGCAGGTTCAACGAGCCCGTCATATTTTTCTGGGAGATAGCCGCAAGGCTATTGTCTACATGGTCACCATCCAGCCATACGATGGCGGTAATGACCACGGCTTCACCTTGAGGAAGCGCAATAATATCGCAGTTTTCCTCTCGGCGCGCGCCCATGGAAATGCTTCCGTCTACCGATACGGAGAAATCATAGAGGTAGAGGGGGGCGTATACCACACCCTCGTCGTTCACCGTGTAATTCTTGGTTCCCAGCTTGGCAACGGCTAACAGATTGTTCTGGTTATCCATAAAACCGATCCGAACGGCATCGATCAGCGAAACGATCTGTTCCTCGGTCATCTGTTCCGAGGAAAATGTCATAAAGCTTCCCTGTCCGGCTGCTTGGCGGTTTTCATTCCCGCCGTTCACGCGGTCAACCGCTTCGGTCTGCAGGCGGAGATAGGATGCGGCGGCGTTGCAACGGAAGGCAAAGTCCAGGGCAAAACCGTATATATCGGTCAACTGCGCGGTCGTGGGGCCGCCTTGTCCGTTGACTGCCTCTCGCTCGTCCAGAAGGTTAGCCAGTTCCACAAGGTGCGCCTCGGACATGTTGGTAAGAGATTCAACCTCTACGTTGGCGTCTTCATAGGTGAAGAATACCGTATACGCGCCGGCGTATTCGGTAACGGTGGACATGGGGCCTGCCCCGGGGATCAGGGAAAGCAAATTGTCCTCCTGAACCTTCGTGGAGCTTGTCAGGCTGTTGAGCTTGACCTCGTTAAAGTAGGTTTTATCGGCATTGAACAGCGTATCCAGCAGTGCCGAAATTATTTCCCAGTTGTAGGTTCTTCCATGCAGCAGATCGCACGCATATATGGTCTTCTGCAGGGTAAGCTTATCCTCATCGATACGAGTTACCCAGTCGGCCAGGGAGCCGGGGAGTTCAACGGATGCAGCAGAAATAATCAGCGACAGCGGAATTCCCGTATTGCCAACCGTTGCGCGGATCTCTTGGAACTCCACCTCATCCTCGATCATGGTTGCGGCGTAACCGATCACGCCTTGACGAAGGGCCAGATCCAAATAACTGACGGCATTCGTCATGCGGACGGCGGTATCCCGAATGACAGCAATATCGGTGTCATTGAAGGAGTTTTCACCCTCCACGTAGTGCCGTATGTACAGATCCAGAATGGATGCGCCGTTGGCTTTCCACAGAGTCTTGGACGAGCTGATGGCAGATGCGGTATAGGAGCGCACGGACGCGCGGGCATTGACCAGAGCCGACTGCTGAGACGAGATGCTGGGGATGGTACCGATTCCGCGAACACCGTAGCCATGGCTTTGGGTAGAGTACAGAAACGTATCGTCCCGAAATACGGCGCTGACCGAATTAGTGTTCATGGTCTGAAAGCGTCCATCCACATTATATTCGGGAAACACCAACATATTATTGGCAACGATGGGCTGTCCTTCTGCCCCCGTCATGACGTTCAAACGTGCGGGTAACAGATTGATTTTCTGAAGACCGTAGGCGGCATCACTCAGATCAACCATGTTTCCCCACGCCTGATTAGAGGCCAGGACACCGCTCACGGTAACCGAATCGCCAACGAGGTTGCGAACCAACGACGGATCCAGGAAAGTTGAGTCGTTCAGCAACGCCATTTCCAAGCTACCGTTGGCACCGATCTGGGTGGAAATACCCGTCACCTCCGGAGCGCTGGACAACGTGATCCACGCATAGCTCGCCGTAACCAACAGGATCAGACAGGCCATAAGCGCCGCAACGGCTATGATGATTTTTCGTTTATACATAGCATCCTTCCCTCTTTTTTTGAATTTTGACCCCACTCGGGGAGACTGATATCAAAAATAGAAACACGTACCCTATGATATTCGTATAGTTATACTGATACATTATACTCCTAATTTTCCCAAAAGTCAAGCCTTATTCCCCATTTTCCGCATTTTTGTACAGAATCACAACAGAGAAATTACAATTCCGGATGTTTTCGGAGTTATTTCCTTCATATTATGCACCAGATAAAATTATGCACCAGATAAATTCTACGTGCTTATGCTGAATTGCAAACGTCAAAGAAAGGCGAGCAAATGCGTTTAGCATTTACTCGCCCTGCTTTCCGGAAAATATGTTCAGCTGTTACGGTGGATCTTCCCCATCCGTACGTCCTTTCCCACGAAAGGAATGACGCGGTATTCCCCAAAGATACGGCTGGTGATACGATCCGTATACTTATGACGCAGATCCTCTTGGGAGAAGTTCGTATTGATAATGGTCGCTTTTTTGCGATTCAAACGGGTATTGACAACGTTATAGAGAACCGTAGTCGTAAACTGATTGATGACCTCGGTACCCAGATCGTCAATGATCAGCAGATCGCAATCGAAATATTGAGAGGTACCAAGTCCTGTTTCGCCGCCTGCCGAATTTCCGTAGCGCTGCATTTCGAAATCCGAGATCATGGTAATGGAGCCGGCGTAGAACACATCAAGGCCCTTGTCAATGATTCTTCGGGCAACAGATGTGGAGAGATGGGTTTTACCCAGACCTGTCCCGCCCATGAAGATCATGTTGGAGGACACGGCAGGATCAAAATCCTCAGCGTAGGCTTTGGTAATATCCAGCACGCGCTTCATGTGAGCTACGGTTTTGGCATCGTCTGCATAGTAGCCCAGGTCAAAGGTTTCAAAGGACTGCGTACGGAGCAGATGGGCCATGCCCGAAGACTCGTATGCGGCTTCCACCAATCTTTTTTTCATGCACGAACAGATTTTAAATTCATAGAATCCCTCGTCGTGACAAAGGGGGCATTCGTATTTGACCTCGGTATAGTCGGCGGGAAAGCCGTGGGAGATCAACAAACGGCGCTTTTTGTCCTGCAACGCCTGATTTTCCATGCGAGCCGCCTGGATCTTCTCGTCCACGTTCTCGCCCAGCATAGCGGCATTCATAATGACGAGTCCCGTCTGCCCCAAGGCACGGTCAATGTCGGCCAGCTCGGGGATGGCAAAGAGCGCCTCAGAGCGGCGCAGATCGGCGGCCTCTCTGGCACGCAGGTATTTAGTCTCGTATTCCTTGCGGATACGGGTATAATTGGCTTGGTTGTATCCCATAGCGATACCTCTTTTTTATTGATTCAGAATGGCGGGGTCAAAATCCTCCCCGAAGCTGCGTTTCACAGCCGCCATGAAAAAGTCATCCGTATTAAAGGAACCGTCCGTTGATCCTGCGCTTCCGGAATTCTTTTTCCGTTGCTTATCTTCTTTGTAGCCCTTTTCATAGGCTCGAATGGCCTCCATGGTCGTCAGCTTCTGCTCATGCCATTTTTTCAGTATGGCATCCATATACGGGAGATTGTACTCGCGGCGATTTTCCAGCGTGATCTCATATGCATGATGGATGATCTCGTAGCGGAACCCGTACTCCGTGCGCCATTTCGTAAAGGCGGCAATCTCTCCTTCGGTGAGCATCCGGTTTCCCATATTCAACAGGCGTCGCAGAATATTGATATCCTGCGAAATATTGGTAACTCGGGAGGCTTCGGAAGAAGCCGTTTCACGGCCGGCGGATTCAATCGCCGAAAGAACGTTATCCGGGGTGATCTGCCCTTCCTTGATGCTTTTTACGGTATGATTCTCTTGCTCACGCTTGGCGATAATCGCATCCAGCGTTGTCAGGCCGTCCTCGTACCAATTCTTGAGGATGCCGTTGATATATCCGATATTGGGGCTTCCCTTTGCGTCGACGGTTATGTTATAGGCGAGCTCCACGATTTCGATATCGTAGTGATATTCATAGAGCCAAGTGGAGAAATACTTTTTCTCCTTGGGGGTCAGATTCCGGACTCCCATGCCGAACATGGTGCGAATGCGTTGCTCGAATCCCGCCATTTTTTCTTGCTCGACGAATTTCTGCTGGAGCGCCTCCAACGTAGTGATTCCTTCCTTGTGGTAGGTGACCGCAGTACGGTACACGTAGTTTAAGGTCTTACCCTGGTTCTCCCGCTCCTTGAAATGCTTTGCAGCCGAAGCCAGAAGGGTCGTTATGTAGTCCCAGGAGAGACCCCATTCCTGAATCAGGGCAATGATCATATTATTTTCCCAAGGCGAGAACATACTGCCCCAAATATCTTGACACTCCTGCAGGTATTTTTCTGCGTCTTCACACGTTTGAAAGAACTTCTCCAGCTCGTCGCCGGTATAGTTGATAATTTCGTCCAGCGGCCGTGTTCTCGCGCGGGTCACCGTAACGATAGAGGGTGTTTCGGAAGAAACCGTTGCGGCAGGAGCGCGTTCCTCGACTACTTCCGCGATCATGGGTGCTACAGGAGCCGCGGACGTATGCGGAGCATCCTCCTCGTCCGAATTGAGCACTCCCGCGCCGCGCCAGAAGGCCAACGACGCTTCGATCTGTCCGATCGAATAGCCGGCTCGGTCGCTGATACGGCTGACACACGATTCCCGATTTTCAGCAACCAACAAATTCGGCTCGGAACAAAGGAGGAACAGTACCTTGACGTCAACCTTCGTCGCCCGATCCAATGAATCCAGCGCCGAGGTCGGCAGGGTCGCCACGCCCGCTCCGTAATTGATTCTGATGATCATGAATGAAAATCCCTTCCCTGCTTATTCGTTGGGGGTTTCGGAAAGATCGCTGATGCTGTCCTCCGAGGTAGTGAGCTCTCCCCGCTCCTCCTCCGAGAGGTTCTCAAAACGGGAGGCGATCTTGTAGTTGAGGATCATGAGGGAGTCGCCCAGGTGGACGTTCTCCACCACGATCTCCTGGGGAGTATAGCCCAACTCCACGCCCATGTAGTTCCAAAGGCCTTTGACCTTGCAGTCCACAAGACGGGCAGCAATGGGGCGCACCTGCTCCTTGGGACAGGTTATCACGGCGATATCTACTTGGTGTTCAGCGCAAAAGTCCTCCAGAGAGTCCAACGCCAGGACATCAATGCCTGCTACGCTTTGACCGACCATCCCCTCGCCCGTGTCGAACATGGCGAGGATATCCACGCCGCGTTTTTCGAACATGGACTGGTGAACAAGACCGCGACCCAGATCCCCCGCGCCGATGATGACGGCGTGGAAGCCTGCGCCAACAGCCAAAATCTCGCTGATCTTTGCGAAAAGGTAGTTGACGTTATAGCCGTAGCCCTGCTGGCCAAAACCGCCAAAGCAGTTGAGATCCTGGCGGATCTGGGAGGCGGTTACGTTCATCATAGCCGATAGTTCGCCCGAGCTGATGCGCATCTTTCCTTGGGTGATGAGTTCACGCAGGTAGCGATAATATCTGGGCAAGCGTTTTACAACGGCGGGAGACACCGAAATAGGGTGGTTCGTTTGGTTTTCCATGGGGGGACTCCTTTCTTACACGTAATCAGAGGCGGAGGCGTTCAATGCGGTATCGGAACGGCTTCCCTTCAGGTACTCAAAATACCCGGCGGTAGCGATCATAGCGGCGTTATCGCCGCACAGGTGACGGTCAGGAACAATGAAGCGGATGCCGCGCTTTTCACAGAGTCGAGCCAAAGCCGAGCGGATGTGGGAGTTAGCGGCTACGCCACCTGCCAAGACCAGAGTGTCTACCCCCTTTGCGGCGGTGGATAAGGCCATATCGGTCTTTTTGACGAGGCCCTGCACAATGGCGTGGGTATAGGAAGCAGCCAGATCGGCGCGGCTCAATTCCTCGCCCTTCTGGACGGCGGAGTTGATGATATTGAGGGCAGCGGTTTTCAGACCGCTGAAGGAAAAGTCCAGGTTATCGCCGTGAACGGCGGGACTGGGCAGGGCAAAGGCCTTGGGATCCCCCTCGTAGGCCAGCTTGTCCAGGGCGGCACCGCCGGGATAGGGCATACCAATGACCCGTCCTACCTTGTCAAAGGCCTCGCCGCAAGCATCGTCGCGGGTGGCACCGATCTCGTTGAAGGTGGTGTAGTCTTCCACCACGTAGAAGGAGGTATGCCCGCCCGAGACCACTACGGCCAGATAGGGAGGTTTCAGCGTGGGCTCCTGCAGGTAAGCGGCGGCCACGTGGCCGTGGATGTGGTTGACCGAGATCAGGGGAATGTTGTTGGCATAGGCCAGGGATTTGGCGAAGTTCACGCCGACCAAAAGCGCGCCGATGAGACCGGGGTGAGTTGTAACCGCAATGGCGCCGACGTCTTGCAGAGTGATACCTGCCCCGTCCAGCGCCTCTTTGGTGATGCGAGATACCGCCTCGATATGGGCGCGGCTGGCGATTTCGGGCACAACGCCGCCGTAGAGGCGGTGGGTCTCGATCTGGGATGCCACGATATTGGATTTTATGGAGCGGACAGTGACAGGACTATCGGCCATTTCAACAACGGCGGCAGAGGTCTCGTCGCAGGAGCTTTCCATTCCGAGAATGTACATATACGAATATCCTTTCACCCGCGCGAAAAACGGCGGGTCGTGTAATAATCCACCATATATTATACCGCAAACCGCGGAATTTGTCAACCGTAAATCCGAATTTTCCCCCAATCCTGCTTTTTTTCGCTTGACAAATCTCCCCAACTATGCTATAATACCGTGGTACGCGGGTATGGCGGAATTGGCAGACGCGCCGGATTTAGGATCCGGTTCCTCGTGAGTGCAGGTTCAAGTCCTGTTACCCGTACCAAAAAGGAAGGAGGGCATGTCCCTCCTTCCTTTTTGGTACGGATAATGGGTAGCGTCGAACCTGTGCAAGCTGCAAGCATCCTTCTCATTTCACTTCTTTCAGTGCAGCTTGCCCCGAGCGGAGCGAGGATTTCATGTCCTGTTACCCGTACCAAAAATCCGAGGGAGGTCTATCCTCCCTCGGTTTTTTTGGTATTGGTAGCGGGTTACATCGAACCTGTGCAAGATGCAAGAGAGCTTCCCATTACTGCTTCTTCGGTGCATCTTGCCCCGAGCGGAGCGAGGATTTCATGTCCTGTTACCCGTATCGATACAAAAAGGAGCCCTTTTCGGCTCCCTTTTGTGTTTATGCATATTATTCTCAGGACGGGTCAATTTGATCCTTCAAAAGTATAACAGCCGAATCGGCGATCAAAGCCTCCAGAAAATCGTTTTGCAACTCCATGTATCTGATCTTGGTTGCTCCATAGGAGTTGTTTGCCAAGTTTTTATAGTATTTGGTCGGATTTTTGATGGTTTTTCCCTGCGTCAGATTATACAGAACCTCCTGTTCATAGTCACTGATAATCTTATAATTCAAGTGAATCGCAACACATACATCACCATTAGTATCCTTGTAAAGAGAAACAAAGGCAAAATTAGGGGTTGCGTTCGAATACTCACGCTGAACAGAACGGAAAACCGTTTGAGCAAGGTAGATATAGTCCTCGGACGTTTCCTTCTTTCCGCAAATAATGCATACAGAAGGCCATATCTCACTGTTCTCAGACATGGTATGGCCGTTTTCGCATGACAAATCTACCATTTGAAGTTCGTCCAAATCCGCATCGATTCCCAAATATTCAACCTTTATATGCGAAATATTCCCGTTCTCGTCCTTTTCGGTAACAACACTGTTCGTCGTTGGATCGTACCATATGTTATAGTATTTATCATTGTCCGGATCATAACATTTATGGATCGTCACAATACCTACATATGTATCATATTCACCTTTATAGAAAGTTTCCACACAAAAAACAAGGGAGAAAAATGCCTCGCCCAATTCTGAGGTTTCATCAAACGAACAATACAGGCAATTACACTTTTCAGGGCTTTCCACATAGCACGCCCATTTAATAGCAACACAGTAAGAATCGCTACCATTATAAGAGCTCAATATTTCATTCGCAATGAACGTAACGTCATATGCATACTGTCCACATTCATTACAGAAACCGTTATTCATGTTAACAGTATGGTCACCGGTCGGTTCGCCCTCAGTTTCTCCACAAGCTCCACACGTTTTCGGAACGCCACAGGTAGCCTCCGTCCATGTGTGCCCGGGTACTTCTCCACTCTCTCCGCATTTAGAGCAGGTTAAGGGGCTCTCACAATCCGACAGCTGCCAGTCGTGAGCGCATTCAGTTTCAGGCTCCTCGGTGGCAGGCTCATCGGGTTCGATAATGGGAGGCTCCACAACGGGAGGCTCGCCGCCGGGATTCTGCTCAGGAGCTTCCTCCTTTACCTTCTCGTACATTCCATTAAACGTGTTATAATCGTAGCCCTCGTACTTCAACACCATGATATCGTCGGTATCATCGAACAAGCTGATTACGTATTCCACGGTAATTTCGGAAGATACATTGGAATAATACCGACCCATACCGATAAATTCGGTACCGTTCGTATACTTGGAAACAACCAGTTCCTCCTGGAAGTCCTCTTCAGTATAGGAAAAGGTTTGATCATCGTCGTAGTACCCTACGAGACCGGACGCAATCTTACCATCCTTGATAACCAGATGCAGATAAGAGCCCTTACCGTTATCGGAGACGTAATGTCCGTTCAGGGGGTGGATCCGTTCCTCAATGACAAAAAGAACCTTACTCGCATCTAAGATATGGGGTACCGTGCTCAGTATCTCGTAAGCGGTTCCCATGGCACCGGTTTCAAAAGCTCGCATACCGCGGCAGTATTCGAAGTATTCGTTGCCGTCTTCATATTCCTTCAACTCGGGATTCTGCATAACCAATCGCCATGCATCTGCGTACTGGCCGTTTTGCGCGTACTCCACCAATTGGCGGTACACGTCATTAACGATCTGCGGGGCTGTGTCAGCAGGTTCTTTGCCCGAGGGCTCCGCAGTCACCGTGTTGTCGCAAGCTGCCAGAGATAAACACATGGTCAGCGCCAACAACAAAATAAAAACGTGTTTCATGTTTTCCTCCAAAAATCAAAAAGTTCGCTCACCAGTATAGCACAAACTCTATATTTTGTCAATACTTTTCTTCAAAAAGAAAATATGCATAACCCTTGCTTTTTCCACGCAAATATGCTATAATATAGGTATATTATAATTTTTAAGGAGAAATCCCATCATGGCAGAAATTCTGACCCCCAATTCTTTTGGTTCTAACCCTCAGCCCACCGCCCGTGTGCTGGCAAACGTAGGCGGTAAGCCCATCACCGAGGAAGACGTTACCCGCTTTATCATGGCCATGGGCCGCAACGGCCAGGCCTACAACAATCCCCAGGGCCGCGCCGCCGTTCTGGAGCAGCTCATCGCTCAGAGACTTTTCCTTCTGGATGCTCAGCGCAACCTCTTTGAGCGCGAGCAGGCCTTCAAGGATCAGCTGGCCGCCGTCAAGGAGCAGCTTCTCATGGAATACGCCATCTCCAAGTGCGTGGAGTCCGTCCGCGTGACCGAGGACGAGGTTCGCGGCTACTACGATTCTCACAAGGATGAGATGACCGAGGGCGAGACCGTCAACGCCTCCCACATTCTGGTGGATTCCGAGGAGAAGGCTACTGAACTTCTGAACGCTATCAATGCCGGCGAGATCAGCTTTGAGGATGCCGCTCGCGACAACAGCTCCTGCCCTTCCTCCGCTCAGGGCGGTAATCTCGGTGACTTCGGCCGCGGCCAGATGGTTCCCGAGTTCGACACCGCTTGCTTTGAGATGGAAGAGGGCGAGGTACGCGGTCCCGTCAAGACCCAGTTCGGCTATCACCTCATTCGCCTCAACAAGAAGAACCCCGCAGAGGCGCTGTCCTATAACGACGTCCGCGCCCAGCTCTACGAGCAGCTGACCCGCGAGAAGCAGCAGGCCGCTTACCAGAGCAAGATCAACCAGCTCAAGATCATGTATCCCGTAGATAAGGCTTAATTCTCATAACAAAGAAAGGAATGGCATCATGAAGGCGAATACCATGCTTGAAACCATACGGTCTCTGCTTGGCGCGCCTGCGTGCGCCATTCCTTTATCTGTATGCAAACCCGCCAAGTCCTATCTCTTGGACAAGGCGGGCATTTCCTCCGCGGGAACGGCTATTCTATTTGCCATTCCCTACGTAATCACCGCCGACGTGCGAGATCCCGATCGGAATCTGTCTCTGTACGCCGTCCCGCGGGACTACCACGGATATATGCAGATACTCTCCGAAACCTTGATCCCCGATCTGGCCGAGTCCTTCTCCGCCCACCGATTCGCCCTGTTTGCCGACCATTCTCCCATCATGGAGGTGGACGCGGCGGCACGGGCGGGACTGGGGGTTCTGGGGATGAACGGCCTGCTCATCACGCCTGAATACGGAAGCTTTGTGTTCCTCGGCGAGGTGGTGACCGACGCAGACTATGAGACCGTCACGGGCTTCCACGTTCCCGACTTCCCTGCCGAACCGCCCCTGTGCGAGGGGTGCGGTGCCTGCGTAGCCGCCTGCCCTGCGGGGTGTAAGGGCGGGACGCGGGAGGGCTGTCTCTCGGCGCTGACCCAAAAGAAGGGGGATTTGACCGACGAGGAGACGCACGCCATCCGAACGGGCGGACTTGTGTGGGGGTGCGACGCCTGTCAGTTGGCTTGTCCCCACAATATCCGCATCATCCGAGAGGAGCAGGATACTCCGATCCCCTACTTCCGCGAGGAACGGCGTATTCATTTGGATACCGCCGCTTTGGACGCTATGAGCGACATCGACTTCGCTGACCGCGCTTACGCTTGGCGCGGCCGAGCGGTAATCCGACGCAACACCGAGTTGTTTGAAATAAGCAAAGAAAGGAGAGAGCCATGATCCGTTTCCTGTTTGGCCACCCCGGTAGCGGAAAGACCCAAACCGTCATTCGCGAAATCCGCGAATTGGTTGCAAACGGCACACATCCCGTTTACCTCATCGTCCCCGAACAGCAAGCCTATTCCGCAGAGCGGGATATTCTGTCGGCATTGCCGCCGGAGGCCGGTACGCGTTTCTCCATTCTGAGTTTTTCCCGACTCTGCGATACCGTAGCTGACCGCTTTGGCGGAAGGGCGCAACATACGGTTACCCGCGCCATGAAGTCCTTGCTCATGTGGGAGAACATGCGCGAATTAACCGGCATTCTGGAGGTATATACCCAGGCTTCTGCTACCGACCCGGCACTCTGCAAGAAAATGCTCGCGGTATCCGAGGAGCTGAAAATGAACGGCATTTCCTCGGTTGATCTGGAGCGCGCCGCAGAGCATCTGGAGAAGGAATCTCCCCTCCGCAGAAAGCTGCGGGATCTTGCGCTGGTATCTGCCGCATATGACGGATTGCTCACGCAGATCTACGGAGAAAACCCCTCTGACCGCCTGCTCCGTGCCGCCGCTCAGATCGAAAAACACGGATTCTTTCAGGGCGCCACTGTGTATATCGACTCCTTTACGAGCTTTACCGCCCAGGAATACGCCGTTCTTCGCCCCATGATCGAGCAGGCTGAAAACGTTACGGTTACCTTTGGCTGTCACGATCGCTACCCGACGGAGCCGCAGTTTGAAAGTATGAAGGATACCGTTCACCGCTTGACCCGTATCTGCGAAGACACCGGCAAAGAATATACCGATCTTACGCTGGCCGATTCTTACGGGGCAAACCAAGAGCTCTGTCTTCTGGAAAGATACTTATGGGATTTCCAGGCATCCCCCGCCTCCTTCCCTGTCCCCTCCACCGAGGATCGCGGGCACATACAAGCCTACGTCTGCCCCAATCTGTATGACGAGGCGCAAGCCGCCGCTCTGCATATTCTGGAGCTTGTACAAAAGGGGATCCCTTATGAAAAGATCGCCGTCGTCGTACGGGATACCACGGCTTGGGAAGGTGTTCTGGACGCCGCCTTCGATCAATACCAAATTCCGTACTTTCTGTCTGCGCGTACCAATCTGAACGAAAAGCCCGCCGCAAGACTTCTCCTCACCGCCCTTCGCTGTATTTCCCGCAAATGGCAGATCGAGGACATCATGGAGCTTTGCAAGACGGGACTTTTAGGACTGAAACGACGGGAGCTGGACTATTTTGCCGAATACGTAGATACCTGGCGTTTGAGCGGCCGTCGCATGACGGATGCCGTCTGGAGCATGAACCCCGACGGGTATACGGTGGAAATGTCTGCCCGCGGACTTGACATACTGCAAGCGGCGAATCGCGTGAAAGAAACCGTCATGCTTCCCCTTCTGCGGTTGGAGGACAAACTTCGCACGGCGCCGTCCCTCACGGACCAATGCCGAGCCCTGTACGAATACCTGTGCGATCTGGATATCAAAACCCAACTGTCCGATCAAGCCGAAGCATATCTTGCCCTCGGTCAGGTTCGCTTGGCGGGTGAGCAGGTTCGTCTCTGGTCCTTCCTCATTGAAACGTTGGCTACGATCGCCTCGGTCATGCAGGACGTTGAACCCATGACTCCGGATGAGTTATCCACGGCGCTGTCCCTGGTCTTTGCGGAAACGGATATCGGTTCCGTTCCCGCCAGACACGATTGCGTAACCGTGGGATCGGCTTCCACCTTGCGTGTTGACAACGTCGCCGCCATGCTGGTCCTCGGCCTATGCGAGGGTGAATTCCCCCGCGCCGTCAGCGAGGAAAGTCTGCTTTCGGAGCAGGACAAGGAAATTCTGGCCGATTTGGGCATCGTTTTGGACAGCCGCGCGTCTCGCATCACCTCGGACGAACTGTTGTACGTATGGCGCACATTCTCAAAACCAGCCGACGTCTTGATCCTATCCCACTCAACCGCTACCCCGGACGGACAGACACGCGCGCCCTCCGCCGCGTTTACGCGTATCTTACGGCTTTTCCCGTACATCACACCCACGCCCTTCTCGGCGTCTTTGATTCGTAACGCATCCGAAACCCGTTATCATATCCCGAACGATGATTTCGTTTCCAAGCCCACCGCACGCCGCCTTTTGGGAGAAGAAATTTGGCTTTCTCAAAGCCGACTTCAGACCTACGCGCGCTGTCCTTACAGTTATTACGGCTCCCATATTCTCCGTCTGCGCGAAAAGAACCAAGCCAAATTCGACAATTTGGGAGCAGGCGTATTCCTGCATCACGTCATGGAGCAGTATCTTCGCCTGGCCTTGGACGAGCAAAACCGCCTTCGCCCTATGGATGACGAAGAAGTCCTCGCCGTGGCCGACGCCGTCATTTCGGCATATATCGAAGAGCTTTGCGGGGATATTTCCCAAAACGGACGACTGCTTCATCTCTTTGATCGACTTCGCCAGGTAGCCTTGGTGTTAATCGAAAACATTCAAGCCGAGCTTCGCCAAAGCGATTTCCGCGTAGCCGGGCTGGAATGGGATACCCACGGTCGCCGTCCGGGAGATCCTTCGCCCATGATCCTTTCCATGGAGGCTCCCGAGGGTTCCGAATATATCTCCCCCATCCCGACCAAGAACATGGTGGAGAAAACCGATATACGGTTGCTTTTGGGCGGTCGGATCGACCGGGTGGATATGTACCGCGCCGCCGACGGAGAAACCGTCTACGTCCGCGTCATCGACTACAAATCCTCCAAACACGAATTCAGCGTAAAATCCTTGACCGAGGATATGAACATTCAGCTCCTCCTCTACCTGTTTACCCTTTGTTCCCCCGAAAACCGCTCTCTCTTTGCGGATGAAAACGGAGTTCTCCCCACCAAGGTGCTTCCTGCCTCGGCGGTCTACGTCAGCCCTGATGAATCAGACCGAAACGGGCAGATCCTTCCCTGCAGAACCGGCGTTATCTTGGGAGAATCCGAGATTCTGGAGGCCGCGAATCATGACGATACCTTGACCTTCCTGCCCTCCGTCAAACGAAATAAGGACGGTGCATTCACAGGAAAAGGTCTTTACTCCGCAGACCAGCTCGCAGAGTTGGAAACTATGCTCCGCACGGTGATTCAGGATACGGCTACCGTCATGTACAGCGGTTGCGCCAAGAGAACCCCCTCCGAAGATGCTTGCCGCTACTGCCGCATGAAGGAAGCCTGCGGCGCTTGCTACTCCAAATAACATTTCCTCATATCTCCTACGAAAGGAGGCATATACCGTGTCAAATGAAAGAAAATGGACACCCGCACAAACCGCGGCCATGTCTACCATGGGAAGAACGCTGCTCATATCAGCGGCGGCCGGCTCGGGTAAAACGGCGACCCTGACTGAGCGTATCATTCGCCGCCTCACGGATCCTGTATCCCCCGCCGATCTGTCCCGTATGCTCATCGTAACCTTTACCCGCGCCGCGGCGGCTGAACTCAAGGAACGTATCTCCGCGGCACTAAACGAGGCCGTCTCCCGTGACCCCGGGAATCGGCATCTGCAAAACCAGCTGATCGGTATCGCCGGTGCCCACATCAGCACCATTGACTCGTTTTGCCGAGAGCCTGTTAAGGCACATTTTGCCGAGATCGGTATGCCTGCGGCCTCCCGCATTGCCGACGATGCCGAGTTGCTTCCCCTCTGCGAACGGATCATGGGGGAGATCATTGACGAATTCTATCATAAATACGCCGACGGAGACCGCGATAATACTGCGTTCTCTCTTTTGAAGCGCAATCCCTTCGCCGATCTGTGCGACAGTCTTACCTCCTCAAAAAATGATGAGGATCTGATCCCCACCCTCCTGAATCTCTATAACCGTCTCCTCAATTTCCCTGCGGAGCTTGAGCGCCTCAAGACAGAGGCTATGGATCTGGCTGAACAGGCCAAGGGAGACTTCTTCATGTCGCAACACGGCGCTATCCTGCGGGAGTGGTTGGCTGAGTTCTGCCTCTCTGCCAAGGTCATGCTGGAGGATGCGCTACGGGATATTGTCATGGACGAGGCCGCCTGTAAGGCGTACGCCGCCGCCTTCACCGACGATCTGGAGTTTATTGTCAAGCTGTCCAACACCACCACCTACGTCGAAGCCTTCGAGCTGATGTCGCTCTATTCCAATCAGCGCCTGGGCGCGCTTCGCGGCGCGGATCCTCTGTTCGTTGCCCACAAGGACGCCCGAACCGCCATCGTCAAAGATATCAAATCCCTCCGCAAAGCCTACTTTTCGGATGAACCTTCGTATATTTCCGCGCAGATGCAGAACACCGCCGTCATGTGCGACGTGCTGCACGATCTGCTCACGGAATACGACCGACGCATTCTAACCGAGAAAAAGAAGCGAGGCATCTGCGATTTTACCGATAACAGACGCTATCTCCTCTCCCTGCTTCGTCGGGAGGACGGCACACCCAGTCCCTTGTCCCTGGACTTCCAAAAGCAATTCGACGAGGTCTACATTGACGAGTACCAGGACGTGGATGAAATGCAAGACGAGATCTTTCGTCTGGTCGGCGCCAACCACCGTTTCATGGTTGGCGACATCAAGCAAAGCATCTACGGCTTCCGCGGCGCAGATCCTTCGGTGTTTGCCCGTTACCGTCGGGATCTGACCCAACTAACTCCTCCCTACGGAGAAGAAGCCGAGGCCGATCTGCGGGGGAACAGCATATTCATGTCGGAGAATTTCCGCTGTGACGAGTCGGTGATCCGCGTGACCAATGCGGTTTGCGGACACATTCTCCGCGCCTGTCCCCATACGGTGGGGTATCAACCCGATGACGATCTGGTATGGGGCAAAAAGCCTCCGAGCGAAGAGTATACCTCCCCCAAGGTGCAGGTCGCGGTGTTGACCCCTCCCCCTCGCTCCTCCGAAGACACCAACGACGAGGCCGACGAGGCAGGAGAGGATATCTCCTCGGTAGAAGCAGAAGCACTCTACGTTGCCAATGAAATCGCCTCTCTTCTGCAAAACGGCACCTGCAAGGCAAACGGAGAACCCATCCGTCCGCAGGATATTGCCATCCTCATGCGAAACCGTACCGCCATCCCCCACTACATGAAGGCATTGAGTAGCCTTGGCATTCCCACAGGTTCCGAAGAAATGGAGGCCGCCGAAGCCGGCACAGATATTCTCCACGGATCCGACATGTCCTATCTGCTCAACCTTTTGCGGGTGATCGACAATCCCGACAGCGACATTCCCCTCTCCGAGATATTGCGAGCCCCCTTCCCCGGCCTGGATCTGGAGGAACTCATTGCGGTACGAGGTGTGCATGACCGCACGGCTGAATCCCTCTCCCTATTTGCCGGTATTGAGGAATACCCCACGCTGGAAGGGGCTGACCCCATTCTGTCCCGCAAGCTGACGGATTTTATGGCCTGGCTGGAGCAGTACAGACGGCTGACCGCCACCCACCCCGCAGACGGCATTCTCCGTCTGCTCAAACAGGACAAAAAATGCGCCTGCCGCGAAACACCTGCATTCCTCTACCTCTATGAATCTGCCCGCACCTATCGCTCGTCTGCCTTTTTGTCCCTGTTCTCCTTCCTGCGCTACTTCGAATCCAAGCTGACCACGACCAAGAGCCTTCCCGTCCCCGAAAAAGGCGGCGACAGCGGCCACGTTTCCATTATGACGATTCACAAGTCCAAGGGTCTGGAATTTCCCGTCTGCTTCGTGACTCGTTGCGGGCAAGCCTTCAGCGCAAAATCCTACTCCACCGATCTGATATTCGACAAGCGCGCAGGATTATCCATGAAGCTCTACCACCGCGCTCAAAACGGGGCGGAGCAATACAAGACCGATACCACGCTGCGTGCCGTCTCGGCTCTCTCCGTAAAGCTTGCGGAGCGTGAGGAAGAAATGCGCGTACTCTACGTTGCCATGACCCGCGCCCGTGAACGGCTCTACCTGGTCGGCGTCGGAAACGGCAAATCCGTTTTCGTACCCGAGGGAGACCGCTACGCCACCCTTTCCTGCAACTCCTACCTGAAATGGATTCTGGCCGGCTTGAACGCCCATCCCGAAATCAGCGACCATTTCGAGGTATCCTATCTTTTGGCAACGGATCAACGCCCGGGACGTCCCTTGACGCGATCCTCCTTCGCGCAGGCTCCGACCGTGGACGAAACCATGGTGCAACGCTACGCCGCCATTCTGGATGGGATCGCTCCGCCGACCTCTTTGGACATGGTGCTCCGCCACATCCCAACCAAGGTTCCTGCTTCCCGCATGAAGGAAAATCTGCTGGACGAATGCGTTTTCTATGAAAATGATTTGGATATCCATGACGGAAAGCTTCCGGACAGCGGATCCGACGGTACCTGGTGCGATGCCCAAAGCATCGCATCCATTCGCCATTCCCTCTCTGTGATGGAATCCTCGGGGAATCAAGAATTCGAATTTCTGCTCAATCAGAGCCGCCGTCCCACCGCCGCAGAGACCGGAACCGCGACCCATTTGTTCCTGCAATACTGCGACTACAACCGCGTTCTGCGCGACGGTATTGAAGGCGAGATCCTGCGACTTGCCGAGCAGGGCTTCATCAACGAGCGGACGGCATCCATCCTGAATCGGGATATGCTTCAAGCCTTTTTTGACAGCGAGTTCTTTGCCCGTGTTAAGTTGGCGACACGGGTTGAACGGGAACTGCGCTTTGCCCGTTTTATCCCGCTGGCCTCTCTGACCGCCAATGCTGAATTATCCGAAGCGCTGGGGGATCGTTCCCTGTTCGTGCAGGGTTCTATCGACCTGCTCTGTACCTTCCCGGACGGACACATGGAGCTATGCGACTACAAGACAGATCACATCACCGACGAGGAACGCATCAACCCCACCTATCTGCGGATGCGTATGACCGATGCACACAGAGATCAGCTTTTGCAGTACGCCGCCGCCGTGGAAGAAATGTACGGAACCAGGCCGACCCAAGCATACATTTTCTCACTTCCCCTCGGAGAAGCCTTGGATATCCCCCTTTAAGTTTAAAGTTTAAAGACGAGGACTGCTCAACAGCAGTCCTCGTCTTTTTGACGGACATATGAGAATTATTTGGTTTTGGGAGCTACGTCGGTAGCGACTTCCTTGATGCTGGTCACAAGACCTGCGATACTCTGAATCTCCGAAGGAATGATAATCTTTGTGGCCTGGCCGTCGGCGACCTTTTCCAGAGCCTCCAGGCTCTTGATGGTCAGCACAGCCTCGGAGGGCTTGGCCTCGTTGATCATTTGAATACCGGCGGCGGTTGCTTCCTGCACCTTACGGATGGCTTCTGCTTCACCTTCTGCCTGGCGGATGGCGGATTCCTTCTGAGCCTCGGCGCGGAGGATCGCGGCCTGCTTCTCGGCCTCTGCCTTCAGAATGGCGGCTTCCTTCTGACCTTCTGCTACCAGGATGGCAGACTTCTTTTCACCCTCAGCGCGGAGAATGGACTCACGGCGCTCACGCTCGGCCTTCATCTGCTTCTCCATGGCATCCTGGATCTCCTTGGGAGGAATGATGTTCTTCAGCTCCACGCGGGTGACCTTGATACCCCAGGGATCGGTAGCCTCGTCCAGGATGGAGCGCATCTGGGTGTTGATGAGGTCACGGGAGGTCAGGGTGGCATCCAGCTCCAGCTCACCGATGATGTTACGCAGAGTAGTGGAGGTCAGGTTCTCAATAGCGGTCATAGGGGTGGTGTGACCGTAGGCGTAGAGCTTACAGTCGGTGATCTGGAAGAAGACCACGGTGTCGATCTGCATACGGACGTTATCCTTGGTAATTACGGGCTGGGGCGGGAAATCGGCCACCTGCTCCATGAGGTTGATCTTCTTGGCGACTCTCTGGAAGAAGGGGATGGTAAACTTGATACCGCCCGTGGTCCAGGTCTTGCGGTAGGAGCCCAGGTGTTCAACAACGTAGGCCTTTCCCTGAGGAACGATGTGGATGTTGGAAATGACGATGATGATGGCAATGATACCCAGAATGCCGAGAATGATGGCGACGGTGGGGACACTACTGAACAGGGCGACGAGAGCAAAGCTGTGCAACATGAGTGATTCCTTTCCGACGGATATCCGTCTTTAAAAATGTTTTAATTCGAAATGGGGCGGCAAATGAGCTTGGCGCCTTCAACGCGTACGATCTCAACCCATTCCCCCTTTTGGGCGGTAAGGGAGTTGTCCTCCATACGCGCGGTCCAGAGCTGTCCGTTGATTTTGGCTACGCCGGCAGGCACGCGGTTATCGATGTCCTCCTCTACGATGGCTCGGCGCCCCTCCAACGCATCGGCGTTGGTTTTGAGGACGGTGTTTCGCTTCTTCATCATGGGGCGGAAAACGGCAAAGGACAGAATCAAGCCCACCACCGTCAATGCCGCAAAGACCCCGAACTGAAGCCAGAACCACACGTCAAAAAAGGAGAGGATCAACGATACGAATGCGGAGGGAGCGAACCAAATGGCCACCAGATCGGCTGTCTGACTCTCAACGATCAGCGTCAGGACAATGATGCCAAACCAGAGCAACGGTGCCCCGACGGAGCCCCAATCAAACTCGGCAAAGATGGTTGCAGACTGTGGAGCCAAGTCCAAAATTGCGTTCGAAATCATGTGAATTTCCTCCTTACTTGCATTTCCAAGTATTCCTCCTTGGATCTTGATTAGATTATACCACACAATCACGCGATTGTCAATAGGGTTTTCGAAACTTTTTATATTTCTTTCAAAAATATCTGCTTTGATTCTTGGAAAACGACTTGAAAAACACAGCAAAATGGTATATAATATAGAATGATCAAACACAAGGGAGATATTCCATGTCTCAAGAATTCTGGAACCAACTGATATCCCGCTGTGAAGCCTGTCAAAAATGCCAACTGGGCGCCACACGGACAAACCTTGTCTTCGGCACGGGCAACCGTGAAGCCGATCTGATGTTCGTGGGTGAAGCCCCGGGACAAGCCGAGGACGAGCAGGGCATCCCCTTCGTGGGTGCGGCGGGCAAGCTCCTGGACCGCTACCTGTACGCCGTGGGCATTCCCCGCGAGTCTGTGTATATTGCCAATATATTAAAATGCCGTCCACCCCATAACCGTGATCCCCTCCCCGAGGAGGAAGACGCCTGCATCGGCTACCTGCGTGAGCAGGTAAAATTGATCCAACCCAAGATCATCGTCTGCCTTGGGCGTATCTCGGCCATGCGGCTGATCAAGCCGGATTTCCGCATTACGAAGGAGCACGGGAAATTCGTCCGCAAGGGCGGTGTACTGATGACCGCCGTCTATCACCCCGCGGCCCTTCTGCGGGACGCCTCCAAGAAGGAGGATATGCTCCTGGATATGGAGCGGATCAAGGAACAGCTGGATCTTCTGCAATCTATTTGATCGATCGGCGGGAGCAAGACCCCGCCCTACGACACTCCGAAAGGATACCGAAAATCATGAATTTTTCCGCTTTGCTCACCATCATCGCCACCCTGTTTCTGCTCATGGCCTGCGGCTTTTTTGCCCGTAAGAAGGGCATCATCGACGACGTGGCCTCCAAGCGTCTCTCCACCCTCATCATCAAGATCGGCCAGCCCATGATGATCATTTCCGCCTTGACCGAGGCAGAATTCTCTTACGACAATTTGAAGGACGGCTTTTTGTACATCGGCGTGGGCATGGTATTCCACGCTGTCATGGGTGCTTTGGCCTTCCTGCTGTGCAAGGGCTTCCGCGACCTGGACGAGCGCAAGATCACCGAATTCTCCTTGATGTTTGTCAACGGCGGCTTCATCGGATTCCCCATCCTGGAAGCGCTTTTTGGCGCAAAGGGCTTGTTCCTGGCGGCATTCTTTAACATCAGCTTCCACCTGTTCATCTGGTCCTGGGGCATTGCCATTCTGGCCCGTAAGCGCTCGGATATCAAGCTGACCGTGAAAAAGATCTTCATCAACCTGGGCTCCATCCCCTGCCTCATTGGCATTCTGATCTATATGCTGGCCATCCCCCTCCCCGGCTTTGCTCTCCCGGCCTTCCTCTCCAAGTTTTTCATGTACCTCTCCAACCTCTGCACCCCCATTTCGGTACTGATCACGGGTGCTCTGCTGGCCACAAGAACCCCCAAGCAGATCTTCGGCTCGGGTAAGATCTACTACTTCTCGGCCATGAAGCTTCTGGCCCTTCCTCTGGTAGTCTGTATCATCGGAAAGCTCGTTGGTCTGCCGCACGACATGATCCTGTTCGTCACGGTGGAAGCGGCTCTCCCCGCGGCATCGTCCATCACCATGTTCTCGGAAATGTACGGTTTAAACTCGGGTTATGCCTCCCAAACCGTGGGAACCTCTTCCCTGCTTTCGGTGGGGACGCTACCGCTGGTACTGCTGGCGGCGGAGTGGATTGTGAAGCTGTAAGAGCGAGGGGCTTTGCCCCTGCCCCCACTTAAGGGGCTTTTGAAAAAGCCCCTTAAGAATCCCAAAAACTTTATAAAAACACAGCAGGATTCAGCGATTGAATCCTGCTGTGTTTTGTTTTGTGTTTACTTCACCACAATATTGATGAACTTATTGGGCACCCCGATCTGCTTGACCACGGTCTTGCCGTCGATGAGCGCAAAGAGCTTCTCGTCGGCGCGGACGGCGGCCAGAGCGGTGTCCTTGTCGGCGTTCATGGGCAGGGTGACCTTGCCTCTGACCTTACCGTTGATCTGGACGGCCAGCTCAATGGTGGAGTCAATGGTCTTGGCCTCGTCGTACTCGGGCCACTGAGCCATGGAAGCGAAGCCCTTGCCACCCATGTTCTCCCACATCTCCTCGCAGAGGTGAGGAGCGAAGGGGCAGAGCATGCGGACGAACATGGAGAGCTGATCCTTGGTAATGGAACCAACCTCGAATACCTCGTTGAGCAGACCCATCATAGCCGCGATGGCGGTGTTGAACTTCATCTCCTCGATGTCGGAGGTGACCTTCTTGAGAGTCTTGTGGAAGGAGGACTCCAGCTTGGCGTTGCCCTCGCCGCCCTTCACCAGAGAAGGCAGATCGGCCACACGCTCCAGGAATCTCTTGCATCCGCGCATGGAGTTATCCGACCAGGGCGCGGCGGCGCCGTAGTCACCCATGAACAGGATGTAGACGCGGAGTACGTCGGCACCCATATCGTCCACCACGTCGTTGGGGTCAACTACGTTACCGCGGGACTTGGACATCTTCTCGCCGTCGGGGCCCAGAATCAGACCCTGGGCAGTACGCTTGGCGTAGGGCTCGGCGGTGGGAACCAGGCCGAGGTCGTAAAGGAAGTGATGCCAGAAGCGGGAGTAGATCAGGTGGCGGGTGACGTGCTCCATACCGCCGTTGTACCAGTCAACGGGCATCCAGTAGCGGAGCTTATCCATATCGGCCAGTGCTTCCCCGTTCTTGGGGTCGATGTAGCGGAGGAAGTACCAGGAGGAGCCTGCCCACTGAGGCATGGTATCGGTCTCGCGCTTGGCGTCGCCGCCGCACTTGGGGCACTTGCAGTTGACGAAGTAATCCAGCTTAGCCAAGGGGGACTCGCCGCCCTGACCGGGCTCG
>JAZRFR010000117.1:0-15825 GCA_045643785.1 Eubacteriales bacterium
GTAGCGGTATTGGTTCATATCGAACTCCTTTTTAAAAGTTTTGAGGATTCTTAAGGGACTTTTTCAAAAGTCCCTTAAGCGGGTCCAGGGCAGAGCCCTGGCTCTCTCCTTATCAGCACAGCATGGGAGTCTCGTTGCCGATGAAGGGCACGTTGACGAAATCACGGGGATTGTGGCGGATGATGTAGTCCATGTAGGAGCAGACCTGCTCGGCGGTGAGGCGGTAGCCCAGGGGGTTCATATGGCCGTGGAGGTAGAACATATGGGTGAAAGCCTCGTCGTGGGCGGGGGCGTAGGCACGGAGATCGATGACGTAGACGTTGTCAAAGTGGGCGGCCAGCTCGTGGAGACGGGCGGCGTGGGCGTCGCAGAGCTCGGTCTTTTCGGGCACCGACTCGTACATGACCTGGTGGGGCATGGTGACCAGGAAGAACTTGGCATCGGGCTGAATGGCCTTGTACTGCTGGATCACGCGGGCGTAGTAACCCGTGAAGGTCTTGGCGTTCTGTGTGGGATCATCGGGGTTGATGTCGGACATCTCACCCAAGGGCTGACCTGCGTTGATGAGGTCGTTGACACCCAGGGCAATCACGTAGGCCTGTGCCTTCAGCGCGGGATTCCACCAATCCATAGCGGCGGCGTAGGAGTCGCAGTATTCGGATGCGGTCATACCACCGCGGGAGAAGTTGTAGGCCGTAAAACCCGCCATGCGAGCCGCAAACTGACCCCAGGAGTACTCGAACATATCGTAGTAGTGGCGCTCGTTCTTCTCGGGATCAAAGGTCTCGAACTCCCCCGAGGACAGGCTGTCGCCCACAAAGGCAACTGTGCGGAAAATAGAGGCGTAACCGCCGTCGGTCACGAGGTTATCCAGAGGCTTTTCATCGGCGGGAGCCGTGTAACGGAATTGGTTGGTCATGGTAGATATTCCTTTCTTTTTTATTGGAAGTACAGAGGAATCAGCATGGTGTAGGGGGCGGTCCACAGTGCCAACATGAGGCAGACTCGATTCACCTGGGGTACGGTCAGGTCGGTTTTGCGAAAGGTGATCATTTTGTTCAGCAGGTAGATGAAAACTCCGGCCAAAATTACGCCGGGGATGGCGATGAGGGTGGTTCCAGGGAAGAAAACCAGTTCGGCGCCCAGGCCACTTTTGGGGAATAGCTCGGTTAGGAGGGCGTACAGTCCCACCACCAGCCCCGCGCCCACCATGTCGGCGGCAAATCCAAAGACCCACACGGGCAGGATCTTCTTTTTCCACACCGCCTTGGGGGAGGGGTGCTTCATACACTTCAGGGTCAGGCACAAAACCAGGGTGTCGATGATGAAATTGGCGGGGATGATAACCAGCCACAGGGCGGGGAAGAGGAACAGAAACCAAATGGGAAACATGGCGTTATAGAGACGGATTTCATTCTTTTTCATGGGTTGCCTCCTTCAAATAGCGCCTCCTCCACGGCCGCGCAGAGGTAGTGATACACAGGGAGATGGTACTCCTGCACGCGGTAGGTGTCGGCGGCGGGTACTTGCACCGTCACGTCGGCCAGCGCCGAAAGAGCGGAATCCGCCTCCCCCGTCAAGGCCAGCACCTTGAGTCCCTTGGCGCGGGCGGCCTTGGCGGCCAGCACCACGTTGCGGGAGTTGCCCGAAGTGGACAGGCAGATGAGGGTGTCCCCCGCCTGTCCCAAGGCCCATACCAGCTGGGCAAAGATCAAAGCCGGGTCGGTGTCGTTGCACACAGCCGTCACCGCCGCCGTCTGGGAGGGCAGAGAGATGGCGGGGAGTCCCCCTTGGAGCTGACCCGCCAGCAGGTACAGATCGGGGTCGGCCTCCCCCTCGGGGAGTGTGTCGGCCAAAGCGATGCAGTCCTCCTCCGACAGGGGGCGGTGGGAGAGGAAGCCTTTGAGCAGCTCTCCCGCGATGTGGTCGCAGTCTGCCGCCGAGCCGCCGTTGCCGCAGAGCAGGAGCTTCCCTCCCTCGCGGTAGGTGTTCACCACCAGATCGCGAGCCTCCTCAATCGAGTCGCGGCAGGCCGCAAGAGCCGGGTGATTCTGCAACAGAATTTCTATGTTCAAAGACATTGTCATACTCCTTTTTTCAAGTTCTTGAAAGAAGTTTCCCCCCGATCGCTCCCCGCTCCCCAAATAACGCAATGGGGGGAGGGGCCCCATGTGCCTTGCCGGAACGGTTCTGGGTATCATTTCACCCTGTCCAATATGTGTTTTTCAGAAAGTTTTTTGGGATTCTTAAACCCTTTTTTTTCAAAAAAGGGTTTAAGCCGCCGGAGGCCGTTTCCCCGTTCCTCCGCTCTCTCACTCCCCCATCAGCATCGCGCGGCAGGGAGAGCCCTCGCAGCCGCCCAGGTTGAGGGGAACGGCGGTCAGGAAGTACTTCCCTTCGGGGACGTGGGCAAGGACAAGGCCTTCCAGGAGAACCACGTCGGCGCCCAGGAGAATGAGATGCACCGCCATGGGGGCGTTTTCGGGGCCTACGGTCTGGCTCTCGTTGCCGATGAGCTTGACACCCGCCTCGGCAAAGACACGGGCGGCGGCTTCGGTAACGGTAGCCTTCCCCGCAATGAGAATCCGCTCGGCGGCGTGAACATCAGCGGCCTTTCGCAGGATCGCAACCGCATCATCGGCGGTCACGTCCCCCTCGTGGCGAGCCACGTAGCAATCCCCCAGAAAGGCGGCGGGATCCAGCTGATCCACGGTTTTTCCGTCCTTGATGAAATGGGACGGCGCATCCAGATGGGTACCGTTGTGGGCACACATGGAAAAAGCGGTCAGATTGATGATGTCCCCCTTGCCCATGTCGGCCAAAACCTCGCGAACAGGCGCGGGATCGCCGGGCCAGACGCGGCAGGAAAACAGTTCTTGTGAAATATCGTAGATCATGGCGTACACTCCTTACTTGTTCCGCATCCCCTCAATGGCCACGGTCAGGGCGGCCATGTCCCCCACCGTCTCGGTCAGCTCGGCAGGGACAATCTCGCAAACCGACAGATTGGGTGCCAAGCACTCCTCGCGAAGCACGCGGTTCATGGCCTCGCAGAGCAGATCCGAGGAACGGGCGTAAATGCTCCCCAGAACAATGCGCTCGGGATTCAAAAGATCAATGAGAATGGCCATGGCGTAGCCCAGGCGTCGGCCGCATTCCTCCCAAACCGCCAAAGCCGTTTCGTCGGGCGGGTCGGCGTGGGCGGCGTTCGCCATGGAAAGGGCGGTAATGCTCTCCAGATCCGCCTCGGTGGGACAGAAGGACGGGGTTTTTCCCTCCTTCAAGGCGCGCAGGGCAAAGCGCTGACCCAGCTGGCGAAGTCCTCCGCCCGAGCAGAAGCCCTCCACCGAGCCAACCTTGTAGTACCCCATGGGGCCGTCGGTGTCTAAGCGAACATGGCCGATCTCACCGGCGTTGTCGTTGGTGCCCGCGTAGAGCTTGCCGTCCAGAATGAGTCCCGCTCCAAAGCCCGTGCCAAAGGTGCAAAAGATCATATTCTGCGTGCCCCGCCCCGCGCCGAACCGCCATTCAGCCAGGGCACAGGCGTTGGCATCGTTGCACAGAAAGGCGGGAAGCCCCGTGCGGGTGGTCAAAATCTCCACGATGGGCACGTCCACCCAGCCCGGCAGGTTGGGAGGCTCCTGAATGATGCCTCGTTTGGAGTCCATGGGACTGCCGCAGGACACACCGATGGCCACGGGACTCTCACCCAAGGCATTCCCTTCGGCAATCAGCTTGTCCACGCACTCATAGATGCGGTTCTGGGTCTCGGCGGGAATGGTGGTAGAGAAGCGAACCTTGGCGGTTACGTTTCCCGCTTCGTCACCCCGTACCACAGCGCACTTGGTGCCGCCTATGTCAATTCCGATATAGTAGTTCATACCGACTCCTGTTTGTTTTCCATTACCAACGGCGTCTGCGGAGGACAAGCAGCAGCACGAATCCGCCCACGACCAGTACGCTGGGCACGACGATCAAGGTAACGATCAGCCACGTAGCCATCTGACCGCCGCCCGTCTTACCCGTAACCGACATATTGGCAATCGCCATATGGGCGTCGTCGTACATAGGCGATTCGATGGGGTAATCCATGAGAACCGTCAGAATGACCTCGTCATCCCGCGAAAGGCTTGCGGTGAAATCTTCTATGTCAAAGACCGCCGTTTGCCATACGCCGTCCCGCACCTCTGCGGCCGTGGACTCGTAGATAACCGTCCCGCCTTCAGCCGTTGCGGGTCTCGTCAGGCGCACCGTCACCGTCGGGCGGTCGCTTACCTCGGTGTCAGCACCCGCGTAGAGATCCATCAAAAGCTCCCGTGCGCCCACAAGACGCGAGGCGGGCACCGTTACGGTCAGACCCATGGGATCGCAGATCTCATCCCGCCCAAAGGCGGCGTACAGATTCTGGCTGTTCAGGGTCTCGGCCTTGACCAGCGACAGGTAGGTCAGCTCGCCCGCATCCGCAAAGCCGTGGAGCGTTCCCTCGGCAAAGGAATACAGCGTGGTCGTCTTACGGTACCCCGTACCGTAGCCCTCCAGAGCCGCCGTACCCGCTATGGCCGTTACGGGCTGGGCCTGACCCGCCAGCGCACGCTCCAGCTTGGTGTAGGGCTCGTCGATGAGAGCGGTCAGCTCCCCCGACAGAGTGGGGGCTTCCGAGGTATCAATCTTTTTGAAAAGGTCGTACAGAGGTCTCTTTTCGGAGATCACCACGCTCTCCCCTCGCTCGTTCAGAGTCCAGAGGCCGTACTGCGCTTCGCGATCGCCGTTCTGATCCGTGTCGGCGTAGGCGCTGTACACCAGCGCCTCCACGTATCCGTTCTGCACGCAGGTCATGTAGGCATAGGCATAAGAGGCAGACTGCTTGGCGTCGTTCCCCTCCGAGGGATTGCCGCCCTGCACAACGGCAGGAATGGCAAAGCCGCTGATGAGCAGCTTTCTTTCCTCGCCGCTACCCGTGCGGTACTTGTCGCTGACAAGCAGATCCGTCAGGGTACGGAGGCTGTGTACGGTATACCGATTGGCGTCTCTTTCGGTATTCTCCACCCAGATATCCGGGGTGTCGGCGTACAGATCGCAGGCCACATACCAGTCGTAGTTGCCCCGCAGAGCGCACTCGTCGTTGAAGGCAGACAGGAAGGAGGGCACATCCCAACCGCCCTCCATATCGGTGGAGGAACGGTGGGAATCCAGGGATACGTAGACGTGTCCGTCGGCGTTGTGGGACTTGATCGCCGTATGAGCCACTCGTACCAGCTTTTCGTAGTTAGTCACATACGTGGCCAAAGGAAGATCTCCGGCGCAGTTGTAGGTGGCGGCGTCATTGACACGGTAGCCCACCACGAAGGAGGTCACGGGCATGGAGCCGTCCTCGGGGGCGGCGTAGCGATCCGCCATGAAGTCAAAGAAGCCCTCCATGATCTCGGCGGTTTCGGGAGAATTCATGTTGACAGCGTAGAAATCCGGGTTTTCCAAAGCCCCATCCATGGGCATGTACAGGCAAGCAGGCGTAGTTTCTTTGGATGCGCCACCGAGGAGGAAGCGCAGGTAGACCTTGACGCCACCCGCCGCATAGTCCCGTACCGTTTTATCCAGCTTGTCCAATTTTGCTCCATCCAGATACGCGGTAACGCCGTTATACACGTAGGTGACCGCACCCTCCTGCCAACCGTTCAGGATCAGCTCGTCCATCCGCACGTCCACCACGGTATGAGAAATTCCCAGGCGCATGGCGTCGGCGGGGTGATCCGAGATCAAGCCCTTGATGGAGGTATGCTCAGCCACATCGGCCGACTTGTCAGCCTTGTCCGTTATTTTGGAGAAATCCGTCACCGACAGGGGGGAGGTCAACGCCTGATACGTCCCATCGGTGGGATTGTGGGCAACAAGCAGGAAGGAGGAATACAGACGGGAGCGCACGCCGTCGTACAGGGAAAGCTCAAAGGTCATGTGAGACTTAGGCTTGGCCTCAGCCACAGGGACCAGCTCCTCCAGATCCACGTCCGACGTGTACGCCGAGGGGATCTCAAACAGGTATACCTTCTTCTCGGTGTAAGCCTCCAGGAAGGTATCGGTCAACGCCGCCTTGACGATGATATTCCCTTTTCCGTCGGGGATAGCCGAGAGCAAAGCGTTGGATTCCACGGGCGCCTTGTTGCCGCATCCCGTCACAAGAAGCGGGATCAGCAGACAAAAGCAGAGGAGAATAAGTAGCGCGATACGGCTCTTTCGGATCATCATGAAAACCTCCTTATGGATACACCCGCGGCACGCGGGCGGTAATGAGACAGAGTAATTCGTAGGGAATGGTATGGGCGCGATCCGCCAGCGCATCCAGCTGCTCGGAGGTCTCTCCGAACAGGGTCACGGGCGTACCGACCTCCACAGGCAGATCCGTCACGTCCACCATGCATTGATCCATGCAGATACGGCCCACGATGGGGGCGGTTACGTCCCCCGATGGAGTGTGGAAGGTCACACTTGCCCCCGAAAAGGCGCGGATCCAGCCGTCGGCGTAGCCCACGGGCAGGGTAGCCAGGGTACGGGAAGCGTCGGAAGAGTAGGTTCCGCCGTAGCCCACCGTTTCTCCCGGGATCAGGGTGTGGATGTGGGTCACCACGGTCTCCAATTTCATAGCGGGTTTCGTGGGGGCGGCGTTTCCGTCACCCACCCCGTAGCCGTAGAGATTGATGCCCAGCCGCACCGCGTCGAGACACCCCTTGGGCAGGGCGCGGGGGAAACGGACGGCCGCCGCGCTGTTGCAGACGTGGCAGACACGCGGACGAATGCCCTCGTCGCACAATCCCTCCAGCACCTTGCGGTAGCGAGTATACTGGGTCATGGTCAAGCTGTTCTCGCTCTCCATTTCGGTGCCATAGTCCTCGTCGGCGCGGGCAAAATGGGTGAACAGACCGTCAAGGATCAGCCCGCCGCTCGTTTCGTCCGGCGCGCCGTCCCGACATAATGCGGAAATGGCGTTGACGGTTTGGGTGATCTCCCCGTCGGTGTGGGCGGGGTAGCCGATGCGGTTCATTCCCGTGTCCAGAGCGGCGTGGACACGCACCGTCACCTGCGCCTTCCGCGCGCAGGCCAAGAGCTTCCTTGCGTAGTCCTCCGAAAGGAGGGCGGTGGTGATGCGGTAGGTCTTGAGAATGGGAACGTTTTCGGGGTCGGTGTAGCCCAGCACCAGAATATCGGTGTCGCGGTCGGTGGCCTCTCCCGCCAGAAGCTCCCGCAGAAGCCGCCGCAGGGCAACCGCCTCCTCCAGACAAGCCACCGCGAAGGAGCGGCATCCCGCCGCGATCAACGCTGACACAACGGGACGGATGCCGTGGCCGTAAGCATCGGCCTTCACCACGGCGATGGCGTAGGTGTCGGGTGACACAGCCCGCACGGGATTCAAAAGTGTATGGTAATTCTCCGTCAGCGCCGCGGGGTCAATGACCGCCCGCACCCGCATCCCGGGAAGCAGGGGAAAGGATTCGTGAAGCTTTATATGGTTCATAGAGTTCTCGATTCGTGTATATATTTATAAATATAATTAGTCTATTATAGTATAGCATATTTTCTCATGATTTGCAAGTGGAGAAATGAGATTTCGGGAGATTTTTTGTGGAGGTTGTACAAAACATTTCCATAAAGTAAATGGTCTTGACAAGAATAATAATTTGTAGTATAATTCTAAGTAACAAAAAAATGGAAAGGGGGACCCCATGAAAAAGAAAAACGTACTGGTTCGCGTATCCACTTCCTTTTTGATGATTCCCTTCCTCAACACATGGTGGTTCCTGATCTCTTTAGGTCTGGCCACGCTGTCAGACCTATTCGGTAACCTCAATAATCTCACGCTGGTTTTGACGGTCGTATGCCTTGCCCTGCTGTTTTCCATTCCCTTTTATACCATCGTCGCAAGCCTCATCGGAATTGGTCTTGGAATAGGCGCGCTCTGCAAGGGGGAATCCAAATTGAAGGGTTTTGGAATCATTGCTCTTTGGCTCATTCTGCTTATTGCCATGCTCCTGTCGCCTCTGCTCCTTTGGAGCATAATGAATTAACCGTCAAAAAAACCGCCCCGAATCCGAGGCGGTTTCTTTCTGTATGGTTTGTTATTCTCCCAGCTCCTCCAGCTCCTCATACACCGCCATGAGTGCTTCCTCGCACTCATTCTTGCGGGTATCCAGCTCGGCGGCGCGGATATAGTCGCTGGCGGCGGAGCCGTTCAGCTCGTTATCAATGGCTTCAATCTCATTTTCCAACCGCTCGGCCTCCTTTTGGAGCTTGTCGATGCGGTTTTTCTTCTTTCTGGCCTCGGCGGCGGAGGCTTTGGCCTGTTGATAGGCCTCCTTGGAGGCGGTGGGAGTGTCACTGACAGCGGCGGTGGGATTCAAACCCATGGACGTGGGCTTGGACGTGACCCCGCCCTTCCGCGCATCCATGAAAGCGCGGTACTCGGTGTAGGCCTCTCCCCGCTTTTCGATGCGGTAGTCGGTGAAATCGCCTCCCGTCTGCCCGTTCACCAGGGTCGCGCCAAGCCCGGGGGTGATCTCCACGATGCGGGTGGCCAGCTTTTCGATGAAGTAACGGTCGTGGGACACCGCGAAAATGGTGCCGTCAAAGCCCTCCAGCGCGGCCTCCAAAGCCTCGCGGGAGTCGATATCCAGATGGTTGGTGGGCTCGTCCAGAACCAAGAGATTCATTTTGGACAGGATCAGCTTGGCCAGCGTCAGCCGCGCCCGCTCACCGCCCGACAGGACGCTGACCTCCTTATAGACATCCTCGCCCACGAAGCGGAACTGACCGAGGGTGTTTCGGATCTCGGTCTCGGTCATGCGGGGATAGGTGTTCCACAGCTCGTCCAGCACGGTGTTTTGCGGGTCGAGATTCTGATTTTCCTGATCGTAGTAACCGACCTCCACGTTGTAGCCCGCCTCGATGATACCCGAAACAGGCTCCAGCTTGCCGATGATCAGCTTGATGAGGGTGGATTTTCCGCATCCGTTCTGACCCAGCACCAGCAGGCGGTCGTCCTTCTTGACGAGAAAATTCAGGTGTTCAAAGAGCATCCGTCCGTCAAAGCCCATGGACACGTCACGAAGATCCAGCACGTCGTTTCCGCTGGGACGGGAGGCGGTGAACTTCATCTTGATGGGCTTGGGGGCGTTTTCGGGGCGCTCCACCCGCACCATCTTGTCCAGCATCTTCTGACGGGACTCGGCGGCAATGATGTTGCGCTCGCGGTTCCACGCCCTCTGCTGGGCGATGTAGGCTTCCTGCCTTGCGATCTCCTTTTGCTGATCCTTGTAGTGCTTCTCTTGGATCTCGCGGTCGATGCGTCTCTGCTCCATGCTCTTGGTGTAGCCGCCGTTGTACAGCTTGGCGCGGTGGTTCTGGATGCAGAGGGTCTTGTTGGTGACGCGGTCGAGGAAGTAACGGTCGTGGGAGACCACCATCACGCATCCGTCGTAGTCGGCAAGGAACCGCTCCAGCCAGCCAAGGGTTTCGATGTCCAAGTGGTTGGTAGGCTCGTCCAGAAGCAGTACGTCGGGCTTGCGGGAGAGCTGAATACCCAGCGCCAGGCGGGTCTTTTGGCCTCCGCTCAAGAACTTCACGGGCATATTGGACAGCGCCTCATCAAAGCCCAGACTGCGCAGAATGCCCACGCAACGTCCGCGGAATTCCAGACCGCCGTCGCGGATGAATTTCTCGTTGAGAGAGGTGTAGGCGCGGGTCACGCGGTCGTACTCTTCGCTCCCAAGAGCTTCTATACCAAGGTCTAACTGCTTTTGCAGGTCTTCCAGCTCGGCCTCCATTTTGAGCAGGGCGGGAAAGGCGTGGACCATGTGCTGGAGCGCGGATTCCTCCCCCGTGCCGTCCTCGCCGTCCTCGTCGAAGGCGCCCTCCTGGGTCAGAATGCCCATGGTCTTGCCCTTGGACAGGAACACCTCGCCCTCGGTGGGCTCGTATTCCCCGGTCAGCAGCTTGAAAAGGGAGGATTTACCGCTCCCGTTGACACCGATGATGCCCAGCTTGTCCCGCTCGTCCACCGAGAAGGAAACCTTCTCCAAAACAGACGTGGTACCGAATCGCAGGGTCAGGTCGGTTGTTGATAGTACGATCATGTTGATTCTCCGAAATTTTTATTATTTCAAATTGGGGTTTGGCGGTGAGTTTCAAATGTTTGTAGGGGCGATTCACGAATCGCCCGTATAATGAAAAACATTCGTACACCTTGCCTTTTAGGGGCGGCGGGCGATTCATGAATCGCCCCTACGGTGATGGGATCCTTCCCGATAATCCCCAATTTACCTCGCCTTCAAAATCTCCACCATCCGCTCGTCCACGGGAATCACCACAACGGAATTCTCCTCGGGGATGGGAATGTAGCAGGAGGCGGGGGAGACGGGGGTATTCTCGTAGCGGAACACCCGCTTGTCCTTACAGAGGAAGTAGCGAGTGGATTTGGCGGTATCGTCTGCGCGGCGGATCACCGTCACGGCGGCGTGATCAACGGTGCGGAGTCCCACACGGACGACTACCTTCATTTTTTTACCCGAAATCTCGGTGATGACCAGATCGTACTGCTCCACCCCCTCGGCGTCCACGATGGTATTGGGCTCGATGGCGTAGCGGTAGTATTTCAGGGAGTAGCGCACCGTCAGATACACGGCGGCGGTGGCACAGAGAATGCCCCCCATCTGGAATAGGTAGGGCATGGGAATCCCTTCCCCGTTCGCAACCGAAAACAGAACGACAGCCGCCACCATCGCCCCGATCACCATGGCGTGCAGGGGCTTTCGGGAGCCGCTTGATTCAAAAGAGTACATGAAATTCTTCCTTTTTTAAAGTTTTTGGAGGTTCAATAATCTTTTTTTAAAAGTTTTTGGAGATCCAAGAACCTTTTTGTAAAAAGGTTCTTGGCGGGGGTCAGGGGCAGAGCCCCTCGTTCCCCTCGTTCTCCGCCTTCTGCTCCGCCCGTCGAAGCTGACCGCAGGAAGCGTTGATATCCGCCCCCAGCTTGCGGCGGACGGTGGCGCGGATGCCCCGCTTTTCCAGTACGGCGGCAAAGGCCTTCACGGCTTCGTCGGAAGAGCGGGAAAATCCGGTCTCCTCCACCTCGTTGACGGGGATGAGGTTGACGTGGATGGGCATGGTGGTGGTGCGGGTACGCAGGTGGCGGTTGAGGGCGTTTGCCAGCTTGGAAGCACCCTCCACGGTGTCGTTCTTCCCCGCGATCAGGGTATATTCAAAGGACAGACGGCGACCCGTCCTGTCGTAGTAATCCTTGCAGGCGGTCAGTAGCTCGTCCACACCCCAACGATTGTTGATGGGCATAATGGAGGAACGGGTCTCGTCGTCGGGGGCGTGGAGGGAAATGGACAAGGTAATGGGAAAATCCTCCTCCGCCAGCTTGTGAATGCCCGACACCACCCCGCAGGTAGACAGAGAAATGTGGCGGTAGCCGATGTTCAACCCATCGGGATGAGCTACCAAACGCAGGAACTTCACCACGTTATCGTAGTTGTCCAGAGGCTCACCAATGCCCATCATGACGATGTTGGAGATGCGCTCCCCCATGTCTTTTTGGGCGGCGATGACCTGCCCCAGAAGCTCCCCGGGGATGAGGTCACGTACCTTACCGCCGATGGTGGAGGCGCAGAATTTGCACCCCATGCGACAGCCGACCTGGGAGGAGATACAAATGGTATTGCCGTGGTTGTACCGCATGACAACAGATTCCACGCAGTTGCCGTCGCGGAGCTCGAACAGGTATTTTACCGTACCGTCCAAGGCCGAAACCAGCTTGCGGCGCACGGCGGGGAGGTGATACTCAGCCACCTCGGAGAGCTTTTCACGGGTCTTTTTGCCTACGTTGGTCATCTCCTCGGGAGACAACCCCTTATGAAGCTGGGGGAACATCTGTCCCGCGCGGTATTTTGGCTCGCCCACCGAGAGAAGCAGAGCCTCCAGCTCGGCAGGGTAAAGAGAAAGTAAGTCTTGCATAGAAATCCTTTCGTAATTTGAATAGAATGCAAATTTTGGTTTGTATGTGGGGTTTATATTCCAATCGTAGGGACAGGCGTCCTCGACTGTCCTCTACTGACCCATCGAGGTTCGTTGTCGGGTCTATGTTATTTACGGACAGTCCGGAGGCCTGTCCCTACGGTTTAAATTTGTTTGTTGGATCCCAATCCCACCGACAAATCCCAATTTCATGCTCTACGAAATTTACCTATCAAAGTAAACACCAAGAAAATGACGATATGCACCACCGCGACGGACGCACCTGTGGGGGTAGACAGCAGGAGAGCAAAGAGAAGTCCCGTAAGCGACCCCACCACCGAGATCACGGCAGAGCAAAGCACCACCGAGCGGAAGCTGCGGAATACCCGCATGGCCGAGAGGGCGGGGAAAATGATGAGGGAGGAAATCAGCAGAGCTCCCACCAGCTTCATGGCCAGAACGATGACCACACCGCTGATGGCCGCAATGAGGAAGTTATATCCCCGCACGCGAATTCCTGAAGAAGTGGCAAAGCCTTCGTCGAAGGTAACGGCGAAAATTTTGTGGTAGAAAATCACGAAAAAGGCAATCACAGCCACCGATAAACCCACGCAGAGCCAGACGTCTGTCCCTGACAAGGTCATCATGGAGGTGGAGCCGAACAGAGAGGCGCAAACATCCCCCGACAGACTTCCCGTATCCGAGGACGGGAACAGGTTGAGGAGCAAGTAACCCACCGCCAAAGATCCCGCCGAAAGCATGGCAATGGCGCTGTCCCCCTTGATGAGCTGCTTTTCACCCGCCAAAAGCAGGAGAACAGCCACGGCAACCGTCACGGGGAGCGCCACGGTCATGGGCGCAAAGCCCAGAACGGCGGCCACCGCCATGGCTCCGAAGGCCACGTGGGAGAGACCGTCACCGATCATGGCGTAGCGCTTCAGCACCAACACCACACCGAGAAGCCCCGCGCACAGGGAGATGAGAATCCCCGCGATGACAGCATAGCGCACGAAGGGATAGGAGAAATAGTGGATCAGGGTTTCAAACACGTTCATTCGTCCCCCTCCCTTCTGTCCAAGCGAACTTCCTTACGGGATGTTCGGCGGCTGGCGGTCAATCCGCGGTTCAGAGACACGCCGCGGGCACCCAGCACGGAGCGAGCGTCGGGGGTGGCGCGGACGTCCAGAATACGGCCGATATCCGGCGCATCCCACGCGGTCTTGGGGCTCCAATCTCCGTAACTGCCGCCCTCACGGCGGGCAAACTGCTGACCTACGGGGGTAGACAGATACTCCTCGGTGGTACCGAAGAAGGAGGTTGTTTTGCCCATGTGGAGGATATGGGTGGCGTACTGCACCGCGGCGGAAACGTCGTGGGAGACCATGATCACCGCCACGCCGTCGCGGTTCATGTCCGCAATCATATTGTACATTTCGGTCATGGCCAAGGGGTCAAGACCCGCGATGGGCTCGTCCAGCAGAATGAGCTGACCCGTGGCGCAATAGGCCCGCGCCAGAAGCACTCTCTGCTGCTGACCGCCCGACAGCTCGCGGTAGCACCGCCCCGCCAAACGGTCGATACCCATGCGCACCATGGCCTCGTCGGCCAGTTTCTTATCGGATGCCCGCCAAAAGGGAGAAAGTCCCGCGCGGCGCAGGCAACCCGATCGCACGATTTCCTTCACCGAAGCAGGAAAATCCCGCTGGGCAGGGGTGTGCTGGGGCAGGTATCCAATGCCCTTTTTGCGGGCTTCGGGGGAGACCGTCAGAGTCCCACCCGAAATGGGGTGCAGCCCCAGGATGGACTTGATCAGGGTACTCTTTCCCGAGCCGTTTTCTCCCACGATGCAGAGGTAGTTCCCTGCCTCCAGCCTAAAGCTGACGTCGGAGGCCACTACCCCCGTGTCGTAGGCAAGGGTGAGTTTTTCACATGTAATCAGTGGCATAATCATCTCCATTCTGCCACACAGCGGCAGCACAAATACTTTTTGCGTCGCATGTGACACGATCGAATGCAGGCGTGAAACAGCCATGCTTGCTCTTAAAGTTTTTGGGATTCTTAAACCCTTTTTTCAAAAAGGGTTTAAGCGGGGTGTGGGGCAGAGCCCCATTACTGCAAAGCCTTTTTCAGATTTTCCAGATTTTGACGCATGACGGTGATATAGTCGGTATTCTCGTAATCGGTCACCACCTGGAGAGAATTGAGGGTCAGGATCTCGGCGCCCGTCATGGAAGCCACCACCTCGGCTACCTTGCCGTCGGAGCCCTCCATCATGAAAATGTACGGAAGCTCCCACTCCTCGGTATACCGAATCAGCTTGGCCTGGGTCTCAAAGGAGGCGGAGGTTTCGGAGGAGCAACCGGGGAAAGCGGCCAGACACTCCAGATTCAGGTCATGGAACAGGTATACGAAGGGATGACGGTCAGCCACCACCACGGTATTTCGGACGGCGGTCTCCATCATATTCTCATATTCTTCCTTCAGGACTCTGAGTTCCTCTTTGTACTGTGTTGCGCTTGTTTCCCAAAGGGTGGCGTTTTCCTTATCCACTTCCATCAGTGCATCCGCAATCGCCGAAACAATGCGGCGGGCGTATTCTACCGAGAGCCATACGTGCTCGTCGTTTCCGATGATCGCGCAGTCCTCATGCTCGGAATCATGGATGTGATCGTGATCCGTTGTGATGTATGTGTCGCAGGCATCCATCATGGGAACCACCTGCACGACGGTATTTCCCGAGGATTTCAGGGCGGCATACAGCCATCCCTCCGCACCCGTGCAGACCACCACGTCAGCATTGGCCAGGGTAATGATATCCTGGGCGGAAGGCTCATAGCTGTGCATATCCTGCCCGGGCTTGCCGAGGATCACAAGCTCAACCACCCCGTCCCCGCCGCCTACGGTATAGCGGGACAGAATGGAGCGGGCAAAATCGAAGCCCGCGAAATTGGTGCAGACGATGGTGATCCCGTTGTTATCGGCTGTGGTGGGGTTTTTAAGTCCCTCACATCCCGTCAGAACCGAAACCGTACCCAAAACAAGGGTCAGGCATAGTAAAATAGTTGTAAGTCGTTTCATGTTCGTATCCTTTATCTGTGATGATGGTGCCCGCAGGCGCAGCTGCAGCCGCAGGGGTCATGAGGTGTCTGTTTCTTTTCCATTTCGGCGCAAGCCTCGCACATGCCGTAGAGGATGGATCGGCCGCTGTCCACTTCAAAGCCGTGGTGGGAGGAAATATGGAAAAGAAGCTCCTCGCTGACAGCGCATTCCAAGTGGATCAGGTCTCCGCAGGACAGGCATTTGAGGTGGAAATGGCGACAGCAATCTCCCGTTCCCACGTACTGGTATACGTAGGCGGATTGGGTATCGCTGCGGTATTTGCGCACCGTTCCACCGTCGCACAGCTCGGACAGATGGCGGTACAGGGTGCTTTTTCCGATCTTTTTTTCGGCCGTATTGTTGAGACTTTCTGCTAATTCATCTACCGTAAACTGGCGGTCGGGGTGGCTTTGCAGAAAATCCAACAGCTTCTGCCGCCCCGCGGTCTTGTAGGTGCCTGCCATAACGCGCCTCCTTTCCTGTGCATAGTCTTACAGTTTATCAGTATATCACAATCAAACGGTTTTGTCAATAAATTTGAGAATGATTCTCAAATTTATTTATGTATTTGGATGAATCAGGGACGGAAAAGCGCCAAAGGGAAACTTCTTGAAAGAAGTTTCCCTCTGGACACCCTTCAAGAACTTTCAATAAAGATATTGATAAATAACCCTTTTTGAAAGTTTTTGAGATTCCAAAGAACTTTTTTCAAAAAGTTCTTTGGTG
>JAZRFR010000118.1:0-22085 GCA_045643785.1 Eubacteriales bacterium
CGATATATTGCAATTGAAACTCTAGGCGAATTACATCTACACAGTTCTATAATAACCGACTATTTGGTTTCTCATTTGACAAAAAAGCATGGGGAGTATGAATTAGGAGTAATTAAATATTTGGCGAAACATGAAAACCCGGGGAAATATCTCCCGGTGTTATTTGAACAGTATTTACTTGCTCGTAACGAAAGTAAAAGTGGGCATGAATGGAATATCTGTGCAACCATCGAAGAAATCATTTTGGCGTTTACATCTTTTGAATTAACGCGAGATTCGTTCTTGTTTTTTGTTGAGAATTCGAACACTTTTTCTTCGTATGAGGAGGTGTTGAATGGTTTAATCGACAAATTGCTCATACATTATCAAGCAGGGAATGTTGAGACTTTGGATGTAGTATTTAAAGGCTGGATGATTGGCGCAAAGGAATTCAACCAAATAGTACGTAGTAGTTGCTTTAGATTCGTTATAAGTACAGATACACGCAATATGTTAATACGAGCCATGGCAGCATATGATCGTGATACTGATGATTACCATGCCGTTTTTGAATTTGAATACTGTGCTGATAGGGATTGTTACATTGTTCTTGGTGAATCCTATCGTATGGACCAGAATACATATGGCGCTTTTTTCTATAAGATCGCTTCTCGCTTGCCCCTAAAGCATGAGTTTTATGAGACCTACGCTACTCTTTTACACGAGAATGGAATTGAACTTCCTCCCAAAGAATCTTTCAGAGATTATGAATTGCTTAGAAAAGTGGGAAGTCAACTTTACTTTGATAGTTTATTCAGCAAAGAAAAATACAGAGAATTGCTTCATGCTCTGCTGAGGAAAACGGATACATTTGACACCTGCTTTTCAGATGAATTTTGGGATAAACACTATTTCTTGCATCCTGGTAATGCTGAAGAGTACGCTTTTCAAATGATGACATTTGATATTCGCTACATGGAAGATGATCCTCGCTGCGTAAAAGATTTGCCAGACCTGTTTGATGATTGGGACTGGTATGCGATAAATAAAATCAAAAATGTTATTTATCGAAATGAGAAAATAATCGTTACAGATGAACAAAGAAACTATATTGAAACATGGTGCAAGAGTATGCTACAAACAATTGATTTTAAGCGTGATATAGCGCCAGGGTCGCTTTGCAGTATGACAAATGCAATTCATCAATTAATTGTGGTATCAAGTTTATTTAAAGTCAATTATGAACGAGAAGTGTTTCTGAAGTTTCTTATCGTTCCTAAATTGATTTTTGATGAAACAGATAAGGGAGATTCTCTGAAAATATTTGCATCATATGTAACCTCTCATTTGACGGATCAGGATATTCGGGAACAGGTTGAAAAGAATATAATGGATGGGAATTTGTGTTTACTGTCAGCGCGCGAGCATTTGCAATTCTGTCAGCAAAATCATTTGGATTTTGCAGTGGACTATGCAAGGGAAGTATGTGAGAAAGGTGTTGGTGAGTTTGATATCCGAGGAACAGCTATTCAGTATCTCATCGCTGTCAGAGGCTATGACTATGTACTAGATCTATACCTCGATACTACAGATGAAGAATTATTCAAATGTTTGCTTTATGCAACCGAATCAATTCGGAATACACGTCTAACTCGAAAGTTGGAAGAAAAGAATGAAAGGTCATCTGATCGCACTCTGTATCTACCTCGGTTGATCCGTATGGAGAGCAAGCATGGCCTACAAACACTATGTGCCATTCTTGAAGAAACAATGAGTGTTTCCCGGTGTGATAGCGAAGAAACAACAGAATCAATAACTCGGGAATTGGATGCGATCCATGATCCATCTCTGCTTCCAGAACTGGCTAAATTGCAAGCTATTCGATTCAAACCCGGTTTTCAAGACAATGGGTTTATTACAATGTATGAAACACTTCGCAGAGCATTTGTCAATGTTGCAGAGAATAATTACCAAGCAGTAATCGACCATCTTGAGTCATCCTGCGCTAAAGCAGCACAAGGATCAGACGAGCAGTTTTTCTGTAATTCTTTGCTCGATGATTTGCGTCAAAACAATGCAAAGAAGCTTGATGTGGTATGGTCTATAAGGGATATTAAAAAATATTTCCGAGATCATAAGGGGCTGATGGATTGTTAAATATCATTCCATGAAAATAGAAACAGGCACGTACTCAAAGAAAGTGCGTACCTGTTTGCTTTAAAAAAGCTTAGCAGTATAAGAATAACTATAGTTACAGTTTTTATATTTTGTGTAGTAAATGGATGTTTTAAATGAGTTGGAAGAAAAACTGATAATAATTAAGAGTTGCATTTTGTCAAATATAGTGTATAATGATATAATCAAAACTGTAATGGAGAACAGGAGAGAATCAAATATGTGTGAACGTGATAAAGCGAGGATCACAAAAGAGCAAATTGAGGAATTGATAAAACTTGCATTAGATCAACTTTATGAAAGAGATAGATATCTTGTAGATAATAGGCCTTTTCTAAAAGAGCGAAACGGAAATCACCATGTCGGAGAGAGGTCTATCGTATTTCGTTTAGCCCATTACATGCAAAATTTTATGGATAGTAACCGGGAATATAATGATTATGTGCTTGATTGTGAGTATAACCGAAATGGTGTTCATGCAAAAAAGTTACCATCTTTTGAAAAAGGTGTATATCCCGATGTGATCATTCACAGTCGAGGGAATAATGATAACAACATTCTCATAATGGAAGTTAAGACATATTGGAACGACGATAACTCGCACGATTTGGATAAAATACGTGAATTTATAGACATAAAAGGGGAGTATCGTTTTATGTATGGTGTGAGTTTATTTATTGGAAGAAATCGAAGAGAAGTGACCATCAATTTTCTTACCAACAGCAATTCCGATGAACGCTAATAGGCGATGATGTGTAAATTATCCCCGAAGAATTGAGATTTGAGATCCGCCGTAAAGGTATCGTTTCGAATTATAAAAAGCGCGCACCTCACTCCGAGCTGCGCGCCTGTTTTTTGCAAAGAAAAAACCAACCTAAATTGAATGGTTCAATTTAGGTTGGCAATGGTGACCCGGACGGGAATCGAACCCGTGTTACCGCCGTGAAAGGGCGGTGTCTTAGCCGCTTGACCACCGGGCCATATAATGATTACCGCTCCCGTAAGGAAGCGGTAATTGGTAGCGGAAACCGGATTTGAACCTGTGACCTACCGGGTATGAACCGGTTGCTCTAGCCAGCTGAGCTATTCCGCCATATGATGTCTGTCTGAAGGACAGGCGCTGTTCACAACGCTTGCATATTATACCACACCGAAATGAATTTGTCAAGGGTTTTTTGAAATATTTTTCGCGATTTTTTGGCTTTTTACAGGATTTGTACAAACTGTATACACCGGTTGTGATAACGGTCTGCTTTGTTGTGAATTTGACTTGACAACGTGCAATGGATATGGTATAATTAAAAGACAAGTTAAACATTTTGCCCTTTATTCGCTTGAAAGAGAGGTTGTTTATGAGAAAACGTACGATACGCCGATCGATTTTGAACGTTGCATTGGTAATGACATTTCTGCTTTGCCTGTGCTTATTCGTGAGTTGTACCGAAGTCCCCCAACTGTTGGAGACGGATGCGGTTACCGTTGACACTAACGACGCTGTCACCGAAGTGCCTACGGATCCCGAAGTCACGGAAGAGGGCTTCCCGGATGTTCCGAAGGATACAGAACCCGGAGAGACCGAAACCACCGTCGAGGAATTGAAGGGCTGGGAACAGGATACCGGTAAGTTTAACGATGGTATCGTTGACTACGAGATGTTAGTCGAAACTGAGGTACACTCCGCTTATCCCGACGATAAGCTGGGTCAGTTGATGAACAAGGGAGACACCGGTGTTATCAACACCTTCCACGCCGATTTTTCCGATAATGATCCCGCGTGTAACGGGGAAGCATCGGTTCGCTCTGCGGGTGCTACCGATTGCCGCGACGGCGTGCTCTATTCTCCTTTTGATGCCAATTCCCCCACTCTGACGGGTGGTAGCTGGACCACTTGGGCGCCCAATCCTTCTTCCTCCGTGAAGAACTACAAGCAGGCTCAGCTGTCTGTGGATTGGACCGTCGTCTCCGCCGGTAGCGGCGCGTGGCTGAACGCTATGTGGGGCTGCTACGTCAGCAACTATACCTATAAGATCCCCGATGGCCCCGGCGACGGTCTGTGGATATCCTTCGTGCCTGCCGGAAACAAGATTACCGTTTACCATCCCGATGACGCCTCCTGGCCGGCAGGCTGGGCAGACGTATCCGTGGAAGAGGGAATGCTGAACGGCAAGCACCACGTGGATATCATTACCTCTCCCGACTACTCCACGTACGTTTACGTCACTCCCGAGGGCGGTGACACCGCAAGACTCGTCTGCACCGTCCTTTTCGCGGACGGTAAAATCCGCGTATATAACGAGGCAAATGAAATGGTGAAAGAAGGAAATTGTTCTACCAACGCCCTGCAGGGCGAGCACTACTCCCTCTTCGTCCACGGTGGCGGCGGCGCTCAGATCGACAATCTGGATCTGTACGCAGCCTCTAAGGGCGAGACCGTGACCACTACTACCATCACCGCTACCCCCACCGAGGGCAATTCTCTGGGTCTGGACATCACCGACAAGACGGGGCTGGTCTCCATCTGCTACTCGGTTTGGTTCGATGCCATTCTGGGTAAGTCGGGCGGTACCGTGGACAACTGGCACAACATTACCGAGATCCTGGCTGGCAAGCAGGAGTGGGGCGGCTCTCCCTCCTTCCACTACTGGGCAAAGCCTGCGCTGGGCTACTACACCAGTTCCAATAAGGACGTCATCCGCACCCATATGACCCAGCTCTACACCGCCGGTGTGGACTTCATCATCATTGACCTTACGAATGCAGGCGACGGCTACATCGGCGCCTCCGCTTGGACGGAATACATCCAGAAGCCCATGGATGCCATCTGCGACACCATCATGGAGATGCGCGCCGAGGGTCTGGGTACCCCCTACGTAGTGTTCTGGGTGGGTGACGGCAACGGCCCCCTGTACCAGGAGCTGTACGACAAGTACCACGCCGTAGAGAAGTGGAAGGACTGCTTCGTATACTGGGAGGGCAAGCCCTTCATGATGACCACTCATAAGACCCCCGAGGAATTCCCCCTGAAGGATCTTTTCACCGTCCGCTCCATGTGGGGTCTGGGCGGCGTCAAGTACAAAGAGGGTCAGTGGAGCTTCCTGAGCGAGAACAACTACAAGAAGTACACCACCGCCGCAGACGGCACCATTGAGCAGGTCAGCGTAGCTGTGGCCGCCCAGCAGACCTATATGTCCAATCTGGCAACCGCTCACGGCCGCGAGGGAGGTATGTTCTGGTACGCCCAGTGGCTCACCGCCTTTGAGTATCAGCCCAAGGTCGTGACTCTGACCTGGTGGAACGAGTGGACTGCGCAGAGACTTGAGATCGCTCCCGGTGAGTACCATTTCACCGACAACTACAACGAGGACTACAGCCGCGATATCGAGCCCATGGTGGGCGGTCACGGCGACCAGTACTACCGGTGGATGATTCAGTACATCTCCGCCTACAAGGGAGGCTTGGAATGCCCCGTTCTCATTGAGCAGGAGTATGAGGATCAGTTGAACACCTTTATGAAGAAATATGAAAAAGGTCGCAATTAACTGTTGAGCGTTAACCGCTGACCGTTGAGCGTGATCGAAATGCAGACCCGATTTCATTTCGGGTCTGCACAGAAAGAAGAAGTACTCATATGCAAAAAAACACATGTAAGTCGGTTGCTGTATTCATATGTGCGGCGGTTCTTTTAATGTCGACACTGACGCTTTCATCCTGCTCGAGTGTGTGGGATTGGCTCTGGTCGCGCGAGGAGAATCCCATCAATACCGGAGACTTGATCATAGGAGGCCTTGATCCTTCCGAAGAAACCGAGAAGATCTTTGAAGAGGTCGTCGAGTATACGGGAGAAGCGCATAGCGGAACCGATATATGTTATCTCGGTAAGAAGGACAGCCCGAATCAAAGTCGCATCATCGTTATTGATGCCGGACATCAGTTAAAGGGAAGCTCTGCCCTTGAACCCAACGGCCCCAATTCCGAAATCATGAAGGCGGAAGTTACGTGGGGCGCGAAGGGTATATACACGGAACAGGCTGAATACGATCTGAATTTGCGCGTTGCCCTTCTGTTGCGGGATGAGCTTGTGCGTCGCGGGTATAGCATTGTCATGATCCGCGAGACGAACAACGTCAACATCAGCAATATGGAGCGTGCGCAGATCGCGAATAAGTACAATGCGGTTGCCTATATTCGCATCCACGCCAACAGTTGGGACGATGAAAGCCTGCACGGTGCCATGACCATTTGCCAATCTGCCGGCAATCCGTACCCGGATTGCGCTGCTCACTATAAGGAAAGCAGAAAATTGTCCGAGCTTGTGTTGGATGAATTTTGCTCGAAAACAGGTATTTTCAAGCAGAACGTGCGGGAGATGGATGACATGACCGGGACGAACTGGAGCCGGGTTCCCACTGTGATCGTGGAAATGGGCTTCCTTTCAAACGTATCGGACGACCGCTTGATGGCGACCGATTATTTCAGACAGGAGGCCGCCATCGGTATTGCCAACGGTCTGGACAGATATTTTGATTGGCTGAAATTGCACACGGATGCCGAAACGACCGCAGAAACGTTGACTGAATCGAATCCTTCCTAAATAAAAACTCCCCGAAGCGGTTTGACCGTTGCGGGGAGTTTTTTTCACGCTATGATGACGGGGGTGGATTCGGGGAGAATACGGGGCGCTTTAGGCGCATTCTTCATCGGTCCGCAGAGCGCGATCTTTGTCTCGGTGTCGGGCAGATATCCTGTCCAGATCATCACTCCATTCGGAATGCGCGTGGTATCGAAGCGCAGAGGCATGCCGCGCCCCTCCTGCTTGGCCAGCGCCTCACGCTCCACCCAGATCGAGGTGAACAGATCGGCGGCCATGTCATCATCCTTCGGTACACTTTCCAGCAAAGCAAGCTCTCCTTCGGAGCAGAAGCGGCGAATGAGGGGCAGCGCTCGCTTGGGGGGGATGAGTTCTTCAATATCCACGCCGATCCGACCCTCTCCGATCAGAAGCGCGCAGGCAACGTGCGCCGACGAGTGGGAGAGATTGAAATCAAAGGATACGGCTCCCGTGTCATCCTCGCAGAAGGGCCTGTGATGCTCGTCACGGCGCAGGATCAGGGATGCGGAAGGAATTCCCGCCGCAGAGAGAAGCGCGGGGAGCAGGGAAAGCGCGCCCAGCCGTTCCAGTACAATACGTGGACTTGCAGGATGATCGGGGCTACCGCATAAAGCATCTAAGTAGGGAATGTTCTCTTTCCGTGGAAAGGATTCCTCTAAAAAGCCGCGCAGGGCGGCAATCTCGGCCTCCGACGGGATCGGGCGTACGGTCAGATACAGGGGATAGGCCATATCAATCCAGGCCCATCTGTCCCATGAGCTTCTTGTTGAATTCCTCAGCCGTGTTGTAACCCATCTTCTTCTGGCGGTTGTTCATGGCGGCGATCTCCAGAATGATGGCGAGGTTTCGGCCGGGCTTTACAGGGATGGTAATGGAGGGGATTTCCAGACCGAGAATGTTGGTCGTCTGCTCGTCCAGGCCAAGTCGGTCGTACATCTTACCTTGGATCCAAGTTTCCAGATTGATGATGAGGTCGATGCGCTCGGTCATCTTGACCGCACCCATACCGAAGAGACGGCGTACGTCCACGATACCGATACCGCGCAGCTCCACGTAGTGGCGGATGATCTCGGGCGCTGTACCGACGAGAGTCTTGCTGGATACGCGCTTGATCTCCACCGCGTCGTCCGCGATCAGACGGTGGCCGCGTTTGACCAATTCAATGGCGGTCTCACTCTTACCGACGCCGCTGTCGCCCAACAGCAAAAGACCTTCGCCGTATACCTCGACCAGAACGCCGTGACGGGTGATACGAGGGGCCAGGTGATTGTTCAGGGATGCAATCATGGTAGCCATCAGAGGGCTGGTCTTCTCTTGGGAGCGAAGAATGGGCACGCCCACGCGGGCGGCGGCCTCCAGCATTTCCTCGAAAATGGGGGCGCCCGTGGAGTAGACCACGGCAACGGGGCGTGAGTTCATGTATTTGGTGATGTTCTCGCGACGTACCGCCGGGGATAACGTTTCCATAAAACGATGCTCGGCGTATCCGATAATTTGAATACGATCCGGGTCGAAAATTTCGAAAAAGCCCGCGAGCGCGAGACCGGGGCGGCTGATCTCGGGGGTTGTAATCATGATCTCTTCAAAAGTTTCGGGCGCATACACAACCTCAAGTGAGAACTCCCGGCACAGCTGAGACAGAGGAATCGAATATACTTCTTCCATAGTAAAGGCCTCCTTCGGATGATCTGGATTCATTATACCACAAAATACGCCGTAATGAAAGAGGAAAAGAAAAAATTTACATCATTTTTTTAAATACAAAGAGAAAATCCGAAAAAACACGTTTTTTTCGGAATTCTTCATACAGTAGTCACAATCTTATGGTATACTGAATCGGTATAGAGTATTTTCCGAGAGCAATCGCTCAGAAAGGATTCGCATTCATGTCTTCTGCAAACCTAAAAAAACCTGTCGCTCAAAAAACGGTGAATAAAAAGAAACGAAATATCATCATCGCTGTGGTTGTCGCGGTCGTTGTTCTCGCCGTGATCGGCGTTGTGGTTGGCGTAACCGTGGCCAACTGGGACGAATATCAACAGCTTGCGGCGGATCGCGAAACCGTGGCTACTTGCAACGGCTATGAGATTCCCTACGAGGAGCTTCGCTTTGTCACCATGTTCTATAAGGACATGCTGAAGGGGAAGTACGGCGCGGACATCTGGGATGATCCCGTAAAGGCCGAGGAGCATCGAGAGGAGCTGGAGAAGCTGGTTCTGGAGAATCTGAACGAGAACTACGTGATCCTGTCTACCTGCCGTGAATTGAGCATTCGTACCGAAAGTAAGGAAATGGACCGTTACGTAGACGACCAGATGGAAGAGCTGCGAGATTCCTTTGACGGAAACAAGGAATACAAGGAGTGGCTGAATGAGCATTGGATGACCGAGCATTATTTGCGCTTCTCCATTGGCATCAGCTATCTGGAATCCGTGATCTACTACACCCTCTTGGACAACGATCTGTACAAATACCGTCAGGACAATATCGCGGACTTTTTGGATTACGTAGAAACCAGCGGTGACTATATCCGTACCATCCACGTGTATATTGAGAACGCAGACGGAGAGGATCCCGCGGCTAATCTTGCCCAGGCGAAAAAGATCAGTGATGAACTGCGCGCCGCCGAAAACTTTTCGGTTCGCCGCGCGCTGATGAGCGAATACATCGGCTCCAAGCACAACGATGATCTCCAGAGCATTACGGGAGACGGGTACTACTTTACCCGCGGTGAAATGGACGAGGACTACGAGAAAGCCGCGTTTGATCTCGCCGTCGGTGAGGTCAGTGAGCCCGTCGTATGCAGCGGCGGCAATTTCGTGATCATGCGTCTGGAGTTGGATACCGATTACATCGTCAAGAACTGTCAGACCCTGCTCAACAACTATCACAGCGTGGCGCTGGGTATCTATGAAGATCAGTTCCGTCCGCAGTGCGTCATTGAATTCAACGAGTACGGAAAGAGCATTGATCTCGTGACCATGCAGTGAGGATGATCCATGGCCATACGAAGGAAACAAGAATCCCGCGAGCAACGGCGGTTTACCAGAAGCTCTACGAATAAGGGCTTTGTTCTGAAACGCCCGGCTCATTTGGGGTTGCTGATCGCGATCGTGATTGCTGTAGTTGCCGTGATCACCCTCGCGCTCCTGTGCGGCAATCATTTAAAGGAGAAATCCGATGCCTATCGGGAGGCCGTATCCAATCGGGATTGGAACGTTGGAGAACCCGCTGAGCCCTTGAAGCCCATGGCTGTTCCGGATATCCGAGGGATTTCGATTCAGCCCGGCGCCAACGTGGGAGATATTCTGATGGCAGGGAAGCACGACGGCATTATCCTCCCCCTTGGGTCGATCCGTCAGACCCTTCGCTATCCCTCCGAAGTGGGTGCCAGAGCGCAAATTCCAGCCGATGCCGAATCTCCCAATCTGGCAGATGACGTAGAACGGATCCAAAATCGTGACCTCAACGTGACCTGTGTCTTTACGGTAACCTGCTTTTTCGAACAGGATGCCTCCATGGCCGCCTACGTACGGGGGCTGGAACTCGCGATCCTGCGTGAATACGCGCAAGCGGGTATGGACGATCTGCTTTTGTTGGGTCTCCCCTACGGCACAAAGGATTTGGATTCCGATGCAGTGACGTTTGTGCAAGAATTGCGGGCACTGCTTGCGGATCTGGCGGATCCCCCTGCCATTGGCGTGGCATTGCCCCTTGCGGCATTTCAAACCGATGATGCGTATACTCCGTCGGCGGATCCCGAAATGGATGAGTTGGCCGGTATACCTACGGATGCCCTGCCGCAGTATGCGGGGAACATGACACCGGGGCGTATTCTGCTGGGATGTGATTACCTGGCGCTGGATCTTCGCTCCATGGGTACCGCGGAAGTAGATGCCATCCTGCCCCATATCCGTTACGCATACGTACGCTACTCTCTGCGTCTCCTCGTATCTATGCAGAATTCCGAAGCTACGTCAAATGCGTTGGAGCATGGCTTTGAACGCATTTTTGAAATGGATATTCCGTAAATAGCGAAGTACCTTGACAAATTTCTTAAAATATGCTATTATACCTCTGAGCTCATTTTGAGTTTGGAGGTATTTTTTTATGAATCATCCCGATAAATACATAGCCAAACGGTACGATACCCCCAACCGCTCCCGCGGATTCACCGATACGGTGTACAGCGGAGAGAGCGGAGCCGCATCTGCCCTGTGGGCGCAAATGAACGCCGCGCAAAGAAGCTATGATCCCCCGAAACCCGAATTGATCCCGCTGGTGGGCGAGATGCACGGCCATACCAATTTGTCCGACGGTCGTCCGGATATCGATACCTATTTTCGCAATATCCGAGATATTGCCAAGCTGGATTTTGCCGTGCTGACCGACCACGACCACGGCGGCGTGGGGAAGCCCGAGCTGTGGGTCGGACGTCCTTCCAAATGGGATCTGATCCGTCAAAAGGCGCTGGAATACCGCGTGGCAGGGAAGTTCTCCACCCTGCTCGGCTACGAGCGGGATTCCTATCCCTTCTACAATAATCTCGTGCTGTATTTCCGCGACGACGATGCGGACATGGTCCGCGGCGAGCGAGACGGCGAGATTACGGAGGCAGAACTGCGTGAACTGCTGGCCAGAGAAGACGTGATCACCTGCCCCCACGATACCTACTCCCTCACCTCCAATACGGATTTCACAGCCCTCCCCGTTGATTTGATCACGCCGTTCATCGAGATCATGTCCCGTGGAGATGCCGCCGAATATATGGGAAATCCCTGCGGCGCGGATTATGCTTGCTGTGAGGGTGGCTTCTGGCAGGATGCTCTGCGCAAGGGAGCGAAAATGGGCGTGATCGGCGGTAGTGACGATCACGGCGGCACAAACGGGCAGGCGCTTGCATCCTCCCCCTATCCCTCCAAGTATCCAGGTGTTACAGGCGTATGGGCGACCGAAAACAGTCCGTCGGCCATTTTTGAAGCCCTGAAAGCCGGTCGAACCTTTGCTTACATGATGGGACTGCCCGACGGCGCCATGAGTGGCCGTATGGAGATCGATTTCCGCATCAACGGGCACTATATGGGAGAAACCATTGCGCGTCCCGAGAGTCGGGATATTTCCATTTATTACAACGTCAAGGCAGATGTCCCTGTCAAGGCTGTAACCCTGGTAAAGAACTGTCGGAATTACATCTCCCTGCGCGCTCCCTCCGAGTTGATTCTGGATTACAAGCAGGAAACGCCAACCGATCTCTTTTATCTGCGTGTCGAACTCACCGATGGGCGCTTCGGCTGGACCAGCCCGATCTGGGTAACCGAGGCCTGACTTTTCAAATCAACTTGACACAGGTTGGGAAATATGGTATAATACAACGTATCCCAAAGGCACCTCAAGATACGACGAACAAGGAGAATCAGAATGAAACCTTTGCATATTCTACGATCCGTGTCTGCCGCTACGTTGGCTCTTTTATTGCTGGCATCCGCTATGGCTTGTACCGGCACGCAAGATCCAAGCAGCGATACCGTCAATACGACTGCGGCCGCGACGGAATCCGTAACCGATCCTTCCGAAACTGCGGCGGAGGAAACCGAAGAAGAGACGAAAGAACCCGAAATCGTCCCCGAGCCCGATGCCGACCTGTCTGCGGACAACGCCGTGATCGTCCTGTCCGATTATGCCGCCGAATGGGAAAAGACCTGCGCCGACACTCTTGCCGCCGAATTGGGACTCAAGATCGTCTCGGATGAAAAAGCGCCTACCGATCAATCTCTTTTGATCATCGGTTACGCGAAACAGACCGGTAAACTTTCAGCTGATATCAATACGCTGGGAGATCAGGGCTACGTGGTGGAAGCCAATGGCGGAAACGTAACCGTTCTGGCCAATACGGAGGCGGGTCTTACGGCGGCCGTAGAGGTTCTCCACGGGCTTTTGGCGGAGACACGCATCGTTCCCGCATCAACGAGTTGCGTCGTTCAGAAAGCGACTGAGAACGCATCTGTGACGTATAACGGCGCATGGGCAGAGAATATTGCCCACGCAGGTGAGCTTGCCAACGGCGTTTCCACGCATTTCTTGGATATTCGCCGCACGGTCTGGCGTCTGTCCAACCAAAACGTGGTGCTGACCTACGATATGAAGAAGGAGAACTGCTTCACATCGATCACCAATGCTCACGGTATTCCTTATGCCGTCAGCACGGGTGACGTATATATGCAGAGAGCCGACGGCAGCCGCGTCTATACCTCCTCTTCCCGTGTGCAGGGACGTACGAATACCTACCAGTTGGGTTACTACTACTACAACGCCCATATTCTTGACCAAGGCTTCGGTTTGCGTAATGAGGACACGGGTCTGCATCATTTCAGCGTAGACCGCACGTTCCATATGTACTCGGATAAGCTGAATCTGGTTCAGCATCTGACCACCACGGGTGGGGAAGCAACGGGACTTGCAGGGTACGGCCAGCAGTACCGCATCGACGCGTCCCGCGTGGTAAAAGTCGTTGCCAAGGATGCGAAGGGTGTCCACGAGTCCTTGGATTCCGTGGATTGGAACACCTGCGAATACGTAGGCTTCGACATTGAGCGCGCCGGTATCATGGGCTTTATCCTCTTGCCCTATGAGGCTAACGAGGGCAAGCTGTCGGTAACCCTCTCGGACGGTATGTATACCGTAGAACAGCATATCGAAAATGAAGCGGATGCCGTCTATCCTCATCATTCCCATATCTATTTCGGTTTGCGTCTCTATACCGACGATGGTCATGATTTCACCGACTTCCTCCACGAGGCTCATTGCGAAAGAAATCCGCTGGATTCCTTGAAGATCAGCAAGCAGGCCGACGGTGCCGCCTACGTGGGCTATGATGCTCTGCGCGGTGCTTATCGCTTCGACGTCAACGGCGGTGATTTCAACAATAACTATTACAACAATCCCTTCCAGTATTTCAACGTGAATGCCCAGATCCAAAGCGACGATCTGGATCGCGAGATCTACGTCTATACCCATACCTATTCGGGCTGCCTTGAGGGCGCCGTGATCATGGACGAGAACAAGACGCTGATCCCCATTCCCCTGGAGGTCGGAAAGAACTTTACCGGTGAGAACGAGGATTCGATGTATCTGCCCGGTGACGTATCCTACGGTGAGGTCTTTTTCCCGATTACCGTAAAGGCGGGCGAGGCGAAGAAGTTCACGGTTCTGAACCTGTATCAGAACTGGGGCAAGTATCCCCTCAAGCAGCTCTCCTCCATTCAGTTCGTCGCGCCCTACTACCATCTGTCCACCGGCGTGACCGAAACCAACTGCATCGCCCCTTCCTTCGTATACGGCAAGGACAACTGGCTCTTGCCCGACTTCCGCGCCATGTCCGCCCCCTTGTGGGCCGACCAACCCCAGCATACCGCCATCGGTCAGCTCTTTGTGGTTCGCTACGATACGGCCGACCGCGTTACGGGCAATATTGAGAATTACCACGACGAAATCGCGTCCTACGGCCCCGTGTACGCCGATGTGGAGATGAACTACCTCTCTTACGACGAGCGCATCCATATCAGCTACCGCCACGTGGAGATGCCCCAGACCGACGAGAACCGCACTTACTACTCCCTCCGCATCGACGTACTGGAGGACGTGCCCTTCAAGGATTTCAAGTCGGATTTCTCCCTGTTCTGCTTCAACGGCCGCCATCCCAAGTTCAACAAGCTGGGCTATCTGGACGAGAACAATCAGCATCAGGTGCTGGATCTCGGGATCGCCACGGCATCCAAGTACGACCGTTTCTTTAAGCTGGGTAACGAGTATCCCTTCTTCGATTACTTCGAGCCCCTGGCCGCCGATGCCGTGAACTTTGCTCTCATCGTCAAGGATTCCCACATCGTGATCGGCGGGGAAGAATACACGGGCGGATTCCTTATGCGGGATCGCTTTGACGGATCTCTGAACTTCGGTGATCTGACCCTGGATCTGGGCGAGGTTACTTTGAAGGCCGGCGACTGCATCTATGTGGACTACATCCTCCTCCCTTGGGGCTACGTGGATTCCACCAGCGATCAGAACGTGCTGAACGTCCGTCAGGATTCCTGCATTGATCCCTACAAGCTGGCCGTTGACGTCGGTTCCGCTATGGAGGACGTCTATATCCCCAAGGTGCGTGTGGACGAGAATCAAACCGCCGCATTCACCCTCACCGGTGGTGATAACAACGGTGTTGTCCGTGTATACGGTCTCACAAGCTACGAGCGTCCCGTGATCGAGGAACTTGTAAACGGCGAATGGGTCGCCTATAAGGACTCGACCTACAAGGATTTTGACGGCTACGCCGTCTACGCAGACAAGGACGGTACCTACTCCGTGTCCTTCGTGGTTTGCATGACCGATGCACCCGAGGAGGGAAGAACCTTCCGGGTGATTGGGAAATAAACTACAAAATAAAGCCGCACACCTCTTTTCAGGGTGTGCGGCAATTTTTTGTATGGGTTCTGAAATAACAAAACGTCTCCCACTTTCCCGACACTATATATACAGAGAGTGCGGGACACCTGCCCGTTGAGTGAAGTTCAACTAACGGTTTCTTGACTTTCTCCGTGCTGCGCAGTATAATGAAAGCAACGGGGGGCGAGAGCTCCGCCCCTCTCGGTATGTTATGTATACGCTATGTTTTCAGGCAGAAAGGAGCATTTCCCAAATATGAAGAAAAAGATCAAAGACGGAAGTCTTTACTACCATCAGAAGGATATCCTCCGCCCCGTTGGCGCAGGCCTGCTTTTGGCAGGTCTTGCCGTACTGTATTTCGGTTGGAGCTATATATCCTACGTCCTCTCCACCATCGCCATTCCCATCGGTCTGATTATGTTTATCGTCGGTAGCTCCAAGCATATCTCCGATAACGATATGCAGGAGCAGATGGATCACGCCATGCTGGATTACGATACCTCCGTAACCGACATGAACGGCTACGACCGCGTGGTTCTCAAGCAACCCGCGCCCTTTGAAATCTCCGCATATAGCTTCGGTGAGGATGCGACCTACTTTAAGAAGGGAAAGAACGGTACTCCCATTTCCGACCGCTATACCCGCGCCCATGTTTTCCACACCAAAGACGGCTTGATCATCGTAGGCCGTACGCTGTCAGTGGCCTCCTATAACGAATCTACGGGGGAGGGAATCACCGATTTTTCAGAACAGCTTCTCTTTTCGGGACTACGCTCCGCTTCATTGGAATGTTACGATACGCCCGTTACCCTGACCAATACGGGTAAGACCGTATCTGTGAAGTGGTGCGAGCTTGTGATCTGTGGGGCAGAAGGAGAGCTTCTCCGCATCCCCGTGAAGAACGACATAGACGCATCTTCTCTGGTGGATGACATCAACCGCCGTTGCAGCAGATGAGATCATAACAGGCACGCGCGTGACTGTTCCCCCCCCCTTTTTCCTTCATACAAAAATCCCGTTGCCCCCATGAGGACAACGGGATTTTGGACTATTTATTTCATTTACAACGATTCAGACAAACAGTCCGAAAAACCAATCCAGAACGCCCAGATGCTCCAGCAGAATGCGAAGGCCCATGAGGATCAGCACGATACCGCCCGTCAGTTCGGCCTTGGACTTGAATTTTGCGCCGAACAGATGGCCGATGTACACGCCCACCGCTGACAGGGAGAAGGTGATGACACCGATGAAGCTTACCGCCGCGGTGATGTTGACACCGGGGAGAAGGGCGAAGGTCACACCCACAGCTAAAGCATCGATGCTGGTGGCCACCGCCATGGGGAGCATAGCCTTAGGGCAGAAGGAGCAGTTTACCTCCTCGGTCTTACCGAAGGATTCCTTGATCATGTTGCCGCCGATGAGGGCGAGAAGCACGAAGGCGATCCAATGGTCTACGCTTTCGATATAGGCGCTGAACTGCCGTCCGAGGAAATAGCCAATAAGAGGCATACCCGCCTGGAAACCGCCGAAATACAGACCCGTAATGATGGCGTGGCGGAATTTCAGCTTCTGCACGGACAGACCCTTGCAGATGGCCACCGCCATGGCATCCATGGAAAGACCGACGGCCAATATGAATAAACTAAAAAGTGACATATTGCCCCCCAATAAGATGAATATCAATATAAAACGAGTTTTTTATCCACGCTAAAATGAGGAAAGGAGCACACATCGTACTCCTTTCCTCATTTGGTGACCCGTACGGGAATCGAACCCATGTTTCCAGCGTGAGAGGCTAGCGTCTTAACCGCTTGACCAACGGGCCATGTCCTGACGACTTGCCTATTATAGCACATCTCGATCCGTTTGTCAAGGGTTTTATGAAAAGTTTTTTTGCTTTTTTGATATTTTTTTACAAAACGAAAATTTTGATCGCCTTAACCGCTGTTCCGTCCTCGTACTCTCCTACTTCGCCCAAAGCAAAGAACCTGCCCTGGCCATCGCAAAGCCGTACCCGTCGGCCAACTGGGAAGCTCGTGCCGATCTTCTTCTGGTAGATCTCGCACCCATTGCGGCAGAGGGTACGGTAAAAATCGGGCAGATGCACCGACTCCAGGTCGGCAAATAACCCCTCTACGGGGCGGAGCAGGGCAAGACGGGCTTCTATTCCCATCCCCTCCAGCTCCTCCAAGGTCACGCAGTCGTGGATGGGAAAGCCGCCTGCCTCGGTACGGCGCAGAGACGCCATCACGCCGCCGCAACCCAAGGCCGCGCCAATGTCCGCGCACAGGGTGCGGATATACGTCCCGCCCGAGCAACGAACGCTCAGCCTGTAATCGGTGGGAATATCGGTGGGGAGCGCCGTCAGCTCCCTGACGGTCACAGGCCGTGCCTCCCGTTCGACGACCTCTCCCGCGCGAGCCAGATCGCAGAGCTTGCGGCCGCCTACCTTCAGGGCGCTGTACATAGGGGGGATCTGCAGGATCTCTCCGCGGAAGGAGGGAAGGACAGCCTCAAGATCAGGGGCAGAGGGCAATACTTCGGAGGTGGTCAGGACGGTGCCCGTCACATCCTCGGTGTCGGTGGTCAGCCCCAGACGCAGGGTGGCCTCGTAAACCTTTTCGTCGTGGGAAACGTACTCGCAGGCCTTGGCCGCCCGCCCCAAGAGAACCACGAGCACCCCCGTGGCCATGGGGTCCAGGGTGCCCGTGTGGCCGACTTTTTTGGTATTAAACAGCTTACGCACCTTCCACACCACATCGTGGGAGGTCTTCCCGGCGGGCTTGTCGATCAGCAGAATGCCGTCGGGCTCGGCAGGGGGATTCTTCATATCTTCAAAGGACATAGGAACTCCTTTTTTGGTGATGCCTTATTATAGCATAAAAACGGGACTTTGTAAAGCGGGATCCTCAAAAATATATAGAAAAGAGGGGGGATTGACAAAGTGATAAGAGATGTGGTATACTATTTTTGTCCTTTAGGGATACATACTCGTCCGTAACTGTTCGATATAGTGTATATCAATATATAACAAGCATATGGGCGTTAATGCTCGTCTCTGCTGGAATAGTTTGAAATAGTTATTATCGCTTAAGGAGGATACCGAGATGAAAAAAATCGTTCGGAATATGCCTGTTTTCAGTTCAGAATCATTACTTCTGTTCGCGGGTATTGAATACGAGAAAAAACAACCAATTTCAACAATAGAACATATTTTGTCGGATATATTTCATGAAGAGACAGATTATCAAAGCTTGCTACATCATTACGACAATGCTCTGAAAGGAATCGAAAACGCCCATTTTTCGCATGCTTTTTTCTGCGATATGAAGCACGCGATACGTATTGACGAGAATGGACGGATTTTATTGTATTATTACCAAGATCAGATTAACATAGGGATTCCATGGACTTATCCCCATCAGATTACCCAAATTGGTACGTTCGAAGAACCAGAAAGCAATGAAGATGAAACTTTGAGTTTGCTTTTGAAAGATCTGAAAACCTTATCCGCGCTTTCATTTTTGCTGAAATACTACTTCCATATGCCGCAAAGCGAGTGTCGTATTCAAGCCGTTGCAGAAGGGTATATCGTGAATGATTTCTTGCAAATTATTCTTGACAGTCACATCACCTTCGAATGGATTGATTCACAAAACGAGAAAACGGGACTGTATATAGCAGATACTTGGTGGGAAACAAATGAAAATATTATGAGGGACCTCACAACTATGAGTCTCTTAGAATTCGGGAAAAAATATGCGGGTTTTTGGGGCAGGTAAATGTAAGGTGTTTTGATGTTTGAGTTTTAGAATTGCAAACGTATATTCATTAAACAATACGATCGCTTTAGTAGCCCGACGATTTATCCGTCTGACTGCCCCGAAACGTACTACACGCCCGCAGCGCATTTTGCTCTGCGGGTTTTCATATTTTCCCATGCATTGGCACATACTGTTCGTATCTCATATCTTTCCAAGGAGCCCCTATGCCCAACGTATTCGATTATCTGGAATGGCGGGGAGATCTGTCCTTTGCGCAGTCTCCCGTAAACGAGGTAGACAGCCTGATCTTTTGCCTGCTCTCCTACGTAGACCTGGACGGTATCGTCCCTGCCGACTCGAAAAAGGGAAGGATCACCGTCCGTGCCGCCGCCGCCGAGTACTTCTTTACCCACGATACCACCCCCGTCCGTCCGTTGGGGCTCATGGTCCCCGCCGATACACTCACCCTCTTTCGCCGCATGGCCAAGTATCCCCGTTTCCGTGATCTGGAATTGACCGGCTACGTCAACGAGGTCAGCGAGGAGCGGGGAATGCAGTTTTCGGCTCTGACGGTTCGCTTGCCGGGGGAGCAGTTGTTCGTAGCCTTTCGTGGCACCGATGATACCATCGTAGGCTGGCGGGAGGACTTCAACCTCTCCCACATGGAGGAGGTGCCCTCCCAGCGCATGGCGGCGGAGTATCTGAATCGGTTGGATATGACCCCGGATACGGCTCTGTACGTGGGAGGACACTCCAAAGGGGGCAACCTGGCGGTATGGGGCGCCGTCCACGCCGAGGAGGAGGTGCGCCGTCATATGGCCGCCGTGTATTCCCACGACGGACCAGGGTTCAGCGAGGGAACGGTGCAGTCGGAAGCCTACTGCGCCCTTTCGGATCGCATCCGCATCCTGCTTCCGGACGACTCCTTGGTGGGGCTTCTTCTGGAGCATGACGAGGAATATGCCATCGTAAAAAGCAACCGCAAGGGTTTGTTTCAGCACGACGGCCTTTCCTGGGAGGTGCTGGGCGGACGTTTCCTGCGGGCGGATACCTTGTCGCCCCGCGGCATCCATACCGATACCGTTATCCGCGATCACATTCAGGGCATGACAAAGGAGGAACGACGGGATCTGATCGAAATCATTTTCAATTTGCTGGAATCTACGGGGGCTAAAACCCTGTCCGAGCTTCACGCCAATCCGGGAAAAGCCATTCTCTCTATGATCAAAGCCTACCGCGAGCTTCCGCCGGAATCCCAGAGAACCGCTTCGTTTTTGTGGGATAAGCTGGTGAGCCGCAAAGTGACGGGAGTGAGTTATTCCTCAAAAAAGACGGCTGTTGAGCATCCCCAAAAGCCCAAACAGGGAAAAGGACGGGCTCGCATATCCTTTTTCCCGCTTTTGTTGCCGTAAATGCAGGATTTCGGAAGAAATTTTCAAAATCCACTTGACAATTTTCTCGTTTCGTACTATAATATATCCTGTATTTGCAATGAAACGCGAAGACGGGGAATGATCCCGATAAACCCTTCCAGAGAGCCGTGGGTCGGTGTGACACGGCAGGGGAAACGGCTATCTCTCACCCCCAAGCGGCCTTTCTGAGACGGCGTACGCCATGTAGGGAAGGACGGCTCCCTCCGTTACGGGGTCATAAGCGGGCGTAGTGGAATCACTGCGTCAAGCAGAGTGGTACCGCGGAAATATCCGTCTCTGTCATACAGGGACGGTTTTTTATTTTGAAAATATAACTTGAAAGGATATAACCATGAAGTACGATTTTTCCGCCATTGAATCCAAATGGCAAGCAAAATGGGACGAGGCTAAGATCTTCTGCGCTGAGGATCATTCCGACAAACCCAAGTTCTACGGTCTGGTGGAGTTCCCCTACCCCTCGGGCGTAGGTATGCACGTGGGTCACATCAAGGCCTACTCGGGTCTGGAGGTCATCGGCCGTAAGAGAAGAATGCAGGGCTACAACGTCCTGTTCCCCATCGGCTTTGACGCCTTCGGTCTGCCCACCGAGAACTCCGCCATCAAGACGGGCATTCACCCCCGTCAGCTCACCGACAGAAACATCGAGAAGTTCTCCAGCCAGCTCCGCCGCGTGGGCTTCTCCTTCGACTGGGATCGCGTCATCGATACCACCGAGGAGGACTACTACAAGTGGACCCAGTTCATCTTCCTGAAGATGTTCGAGAAGGGTCTGGCCTTCCGCGATACCGCTATGGTCAACTACTGCCCTCATTGTAAGGTCGTCCTTTCCAACGAGGACTCCCAGGGCGGTAAGTGCGATATCTGCCACTCCGATATCATCCAGAAGTCCAAGGACGTCTGGTATCTCCGCATTACCGAGTACGCCGACAAGCTCCTGCAGGGTCTGGAGGGCGTGGATTACCTGCCCAACATCAAAATGCAGCAGGTCAACTGGATCGGTAAGTCCCGCGGCGCCTTCGTCAACTTCGGTCTGACTAATACCGACGAGACCCTCCGCATCTACACCACCCGCCCCGACACCCTCTTCGGCGTGACCTTCATGGTCATCGCTCCCGAGCATCCCATCATCGAGAAGATGAAGGATCGCATTGAGAACATGGCCGAGGTGGAGGCTTACCAGACCGAGTGCACCAAGAAGACCGAGTTCGAGCGCACCCAGCTGGTCAAGGATAAGACCGGCGTGTGCCTCAAGGGTCTGAAGGGAATCAACCCCGTCAACGGTAAGGAGATCCCCATCTACATCGCCGACTACGTTATGATGGGCTACGGTACGGGCGCTATCATGGCCGTTCCCGCCCACGACGAGCGTGACTACGACTTCGCCAAGAAGTTCGGCATCGACATCATCGAGGTCATCAAGGGCGGTAACATCGAGGAAGCCGCCTACACCGGCGACGGCCCCATGGTCAATTCCGATTTCCTGAACGCCTACGACAATAAGGCCGACTCCATCGCCGCCATGATCGATTGGCTGGGCGAGAAGGGCATCGGCGAGGGCGGTGTTCAGTTCAAGATGAAGGACTGGGGATTCAACCGTCAGCGTTACTGGGGTGAGCCCATCCCGATCGTGCATTGCCCCTGCTGTGGTATGGTGCCCGTCCCCTACGAGGTGCTGCCCCTGCGCCT
>JAZRFR010000119.1:0-9851 GCA_045643785.1 Eubacteriales bacterium
GTATCCGTACCCGAGGAGGACAGTACGCGGGTGGTAAAGGTGGAGCAGTTACCGCCGCCGTGCTCGGCGTGGATCACCAGGCAGAGATCCAACAGATGCGCCTCGGCCTCGGTGTACTTCTTGTCGGGGCGGAGAACGCGGTGGAAGTTCTCGGCGGTACTCAGATTATCGTGGGGGTTATGGCCTGTCAGAGACTTATTGAAGAAGGCGTTGCGGTAGACCGAGTAGGACTGGGCGGCGATGACGGGCAGGCGCGCCACGATCTCGATGGACTGGCGGAGCATATTGTCCAGGGTCACCTCGTCGGGGTTGTCGTCGTAGGCGTACAGGGACAGCACCGCGCTCTGAAGCTTGTTCATGATGGAGCGGGAGGGCGCCTTCATGATGATGTCCTCGGTGAAACGGGGGGGCAGGCGGCGCAGGGTAGCCAGCAGGTCGTTGAACTCCACCAGCTCCTCCTTGGTGGGCAGATGACCGGAGAAAAGCAGGAAGGCCGTCTCCTCAAAACCAAAGCGGTTTTCCGAAACGAAATTGTTGATGAGATCCCGCAGGTCGTAGCCGCGGTACTCCAGAACACCCTCCACGGGGTACTTATCACCCTCGCTGACCACGTAGCCGTGGGCAGAGCCCACACGGGTCACACCCGCCATAACGCCGGTGCCGTCAGCCTCACGGAGGCCGCGCTTCACGCGGTAGCCGTCAAAAGAAGAACGGGGAATGGTATAGGCAGAACGGGACGAGGACAGCAGAGCTTCAAATTCACGCTCGGCGCGCTCATCCATTTCCTGATATTCGTTTGCGTAAGGATTGTGATTGAATGGCATAGTAGGCCTCCATGGGTATGTGCGTATTTGCCGCGATCGGCACGACGGTGGAATAATGGATATAGTATACCACACTTTCGCTCATTTTGCAAGAGGTAATTGAAAATATTTCAAAATTTGCTTATTTTTTCACTCGTTTTCAAGTTTCAATCTCCGTTTTTGCATGACGATTCGGCATTTTCTTCACCGTCTCCGTCAAAAAAGAACCGAAAGACACACAATTTGCATCTTTCGGTTCCCTTTGAACCGCTATGATTTATGGTTTTTTGTTCGTTCCGCATTCTGTATGCAATCAATGCCTCGGCGGGTTAGGGGCTTCTGCCATGGGCACCAGAGCGGGGACATGATTCACAGAAAAGCCGTCCCCGTACAGAGTGATGAGGGTTCCCCCCACCTGCCCCGGGGTATGGTAGTCGTACTGCCCCGTTTTGAGCCCGTAGGTCCAGCGGATCCCCTGCCAGAGAATGGACGTGTTGTTGGCGTGGCAATGGCCCACGAAAACACCGTCCGCCCCGGCGGTATGGAGGCGCTCCAAGAAGTCATCGGGGGTGGCAAAGCATCCCAGCCTCTCCCGCTTACAGCCGAAATCACCGTCACGCGCGGGCACGGTAACCCCGATCACGTATTTTTCGTGATGAGCATCCCTTTGGTACCCCTTCTCCACGGCGGCCTGATGGAAGTGGGTCGTGGGGATATGGAATCCCAGAAACGCGGGGACGGGGGTGCCGCCATTAACGGTAGTCAGTTTATCTGCCGTCGTATATAACCAGTCGTACTGATCCCCCGCAAACCCGGGGCCGCGGCGCGCCGATGCGTCGGGAGAGCCCATGCAAGCGCCCGAATCCATCATGTACAGCACGCGGAAAGGAGTGCCCTCGCGGGTCAGGAGAACCGAGTAGTTCCCGTTGCCCGTCACGCTTCCCTTTCGGAAGAGGCAGAGCTTGGACGACTCAAACCGCCCGTTCTGCCAGTCGATGCCGCGGCGGGACTCGTTGTCATGGTTGCCGTAGACGGGCGCCCACGGCACGCCCAGGCTATCCATGAAATCGCAGAACAGCGCAAAGCTTGCCCCGCTATCGTCGAACTCGCCGTAGATCACGTCCCCCGTGATGAAAATAAGATCGGGGTTGGTCTGTGCCACCACGCTTCTGATGTGATCCGTGCATTGTTCGGGGATGGACGCAGGCTGCCACAGAGCGATCTCCCGTTCATTCAAGCGGTCGGGCGTGCGTTGCTGGGAGGCGTCGATGATCTGCATATCCGTCAGCTGGAGGATACGGAGCGGGCGGTCGGCCGGGAGATCCAGAACGAAATCCACGATCCCCCGGAAGGGCGGAGGAACGGGTGTATTTTTACCGTAAAGTGCCGACATAGAGTCCTCTCCTTCTGATCAGCCTTTTCCGTAGGCCATGACCATCATGTGGGTCAGAGCCTTGGCCTCGGCCATGCCGCAACCGGGAAGGATATTCCCCGTGAGGAATTGGACAATGGGAGCGGGATCGCCCGCCTCGGTGGGCACCTCCACCTCCTGCCCGCCTGTGGCGGCGGTACGCTTGACCACACGGCCATCTTCCATGCGGACGTAGCCCTCCTCGCCATGCACCTCAAATACCACAGGATCGTTGGCAGAGACGAAGCCCGTCTCGTTGATCGCTATAGCGCCGCTTGCGTAAGACATGACCGTAACGGCGTTATCCTCCACACGATCCTTGTTCTTTTCCGCCACGTCAGCCCGCTCGCAGGCCAGCGTGAAGGCAGAGGTCGCCGCTATGGGCATACCCAGGATCCAATGGGTCAGATACATGCCATGGGCTCCCAGATCGATCATGGCACCGCCACCGCATTCCTCGGCGTTGTAGAAATGAGCGGGGAGCCAGTTGCCGGTACTGCCCGTGTGGCAGTTGCGGAAGCGGAGGTAGTTGATCTTACCCAGCTCACCGCTATCGGCCACGTCCTTGACGGCCTTACGGGAGCCGATGTACTTCTGGAACAGGGAGATGACGAAGGTGACGCCGCTCTCGTTTACGGCGGTCTCAATGGCGTCGCACTCGGCATCGGTAAGAGCCAGCACCTTTTCGGTGAAGATGTGCTTCCCTGCCTTGGCGGCGGCAATGATATCCGCGGTGTGATCCTTGGTAGCCGAGCAAACAATGACGGCCTCGCAATCGCTTGCCAGCAGCTCCTCAACGGTAGCGAAGCGGGGGAGACCGAACTGCCCGGCAAAAGCCTCGGCCAGAGCGTCGTTACGCTCAAAAAAGCCAACCACCTCACCGAGAGCCATGGCCGAGCGGGTATAATCGGGGGCGTGGACGTGCCAGACGCCGAAAATTGCGATTTTCATGGTATTTTTCCTTTCTTTCAGAGGATGGAATGGTGTTTCAAATTTGGGTTTATCGACCTGTTAGTTGTGTACTTTTCTGTCCATGTCGACAGAAAAGTACCAAAAGAGCGCCACAAAAGGGCTGGGCGCCCTCTGGACACCCGTTTTTCCTATAAGGGTCTGTTTGACAGAGGATATACACGGCGGGGGATTCGAAAAGCGCTCCGCAAAAGCCTGCGGAGACGCTTTTCTCACGCCCCGCCAAACTCAACCCCAAGCAGATGCGCGGCCATAGTCGCGGTTGCCGCGAGTTTTCCCCGCAGGGCAAGGCTGCTATCCGTCAAACGCCCTACCTGCCGGCAGAGAAAAAGGGCGAGCTCCGCGCGGCCGTCACTCTGTCGGCCGTGCGGGTTATCGGGTCTTGGCGACCTTGCGCGCGATCAACGGCTTTCGCCATAGCGAAAGTCGTGCGCGCTGTAGGATGATGGATACGTAAGGAAGAAACCGTGGGTTTCTTCCTTACGGGGCGTTCTTTTGGTACTTTTCTGTCGACATGGACAGAAAAGTACATTCATCCAACTCCCCCATAAACTGCAATTTATCTCTTTACACGGAACGTTCTTGTCACGTCCCCGCTCATATCCACGACGAAGGAGAAGGAATAGGTGCCGTCGCCGTCGTAGTGAACCATGTAGCCGTCGTACTTGTTCTTCTCGGAGGCGGTGTTGTAGGCGACCCACGCGCCGTCCACGAACTCCTCGATGACGGGCTTCTCATAGCCCTCGAAGCCGTAGACACGGACGGTCATGCGGTTATCCGCGCCCGAAAGGGTGAACTCAGCGGTCTGATTCTCTGCTTTGATGAGAGGCATATAGACGTCGGGGATCAGGGTACCCACCTTGACGTCGGTCTTGATGGGGTCGAGGCAGGTATCGTTTCGGACGTTCAGCACGTTGGAAATATCGTCCTTGGCGGTATTCTGGGAGCCCCAAGGCATGAGGATCAGGTTGATCGTGATCTCGTCCCCTGCCTTCAGCGTGACCTCACCCAGATCGAAGGTCAGGCGGCCGTAGTTCAAGCCGATCCATTCATCCTCAAGGAGGATGCCGCCGGTATAGGCCTCGCCGCCGATGGTGGCCTTGTAGTCCTTGATGACCACCGCCATGTTGACGTAGTCGGCGGTTTCGGGGGAGTAGGAGTAGGACACGAAGGGGGATTTGTCACCCAGCTTGTAGTAGGTGCTTCCCTTTTTTCCGGCATTCTTGACCACGGTCTGATTGTTCTCGTCCAGATACCCCAACGTATCGTAGACCACACTGCGGCCGTCCATGGAGAAGAAGGAGAAGTCCTCCTTGAAATTCTTGAAGGAGATGTCCTCCAGCACCTTCATGCGGATCTCGTAGTAGGTGCGGTTCTCGTCGCTCTGAGGCATTTCCATGTGGCGGTAGGCAATCGAGATGCGACCGTCATCGGTGATGTAGTTCATCCACACGTCGGCGTAGGTGGGGCCGTGGGACACGATCTCATCCACCGTGTTCTCGGAGGCGTAGCTGTTTCCTTCCGCGTCGGTGTACTGCAGGAAATAGAGTCTGCCCGCAGAGGTGTGCTGGGGCTGACCTGCCCACAGGGGTGCGGACATGGCGCGGAAATCGGGGAGAGTCCACTTATCCTTGCCGTACACGTAGTAAGGAGCGATACAGTTGGTCTCGGTGACACCCGTGGAGAGGTGGTAGTAGGCGATGTGGAACTGAATGGAGGAGATCTGCTTCAGGGGGAAGATGCCCCAGTTCTGGTAGAGATTCAGCACCGAGAACTTGACAGTCTCCCCGCTCTTCACCACCATGGGGAAATAGGCCTCGCCATAGCTGGGATCGCCGTGGTCGTAGATGGGCTCCTCGTTTTCACCTTGGAAGTTCTTGCAGACCTGCATGAGGTAGGGCAGGACGCGGTTCTGACTATCCAGCAGGACGGCACACTCCAGCGCGCCGTTGGGAACGTGGGTGTACATGTAGATATTACGGTCAGCGGAGTCACCCTTGACCTCCACGTCAACGCGGTAGTGGAGATCCGGGTTGCGGTAATAGGCATCGTTGAACTCGGTTCCCTGGAGATCCATACGGTAGGAGCCGCGCAGGGCATCGTAGCCCAGAGACTTACCGTTAAAGGTCTTGGAGGTGACCGTGACCGTCAGAGGGTTGCGCTCCTCGCGAACGGCTTTGCGGAATCCCTCGAAGTCATGGGTGGCATCGTTGTAGATGCGCTGGCTGAGGTAGATATCCTCCAGCTTCTTGTAAGAGGACTTGGCGATCGCCTTCTGGTCGATGATATAGAAGCCGTCCTCCTCGGTGACGGTCACGGTACCCACACCGGGATCCAGCGTGAGAATGTAGCCGAAGACACCCGCGCGGTCGATATCAAAGGCCACGGCGACGGCGGTGCTCCAGTCCACGCCCTCGAGGGAGGTATGCTCACCCTTCCCGTCGATGACCAGCATAGACTTGACGCGGGACTTGTCGATGGCGGTCTCCATACCGTAGGCGGTCATGTTCTTGACCTCGTCGGTGGTGACCAGGTGGATGGCGGTGTTGAGCTTATCGGGGTAGGTGTAGAGAACACGGTCCAATCCCACAGCCGGCAATCCCGAGGCCGTGGTCTTGACTGCCTTGATCTCGGTGATCTCGATCACCTCTCCCGCCTTGTCGCCCAGATCGAAGCGAAGGGCCTTTACGGTTCCCTCGTACCCCTCCACGTTGTTCAGAGGGATCAAGTAGGTATTCGTCTCACCGGGGCTCACCGAAAAGGTCACCACCTGAGAGCCGTCGATCCCGCCGTGGGAACCGGCGGCCAGATAGATGGCTCCGTTGTTGGCTACCTCGGTGCGCATGGTCACCAGCAGGGCGTCGTAGGTATCAGCGGAAAAGCTATACGGACCGCCGAAATTGACGTAGGGATCGTCGGGAGATTCCACGGTGATGGTCAGCGCCCCGGTCTTCTTGCTCTTCACGGCTTTGACGTTATGGCAGTGACCGACCGAGAGCTTGGACAACACGTCCACGGGCTCCACCGACTCATCGATCACGCGGGAGTCACCGAAGTTCTGCCCGCGGATGTGGGTCTCGTAATGGTACGCGCCGTAAAGGAAGATATTCATACTGCCGCAGGCGGTGGAATCCTTGGAGTAGATCCGCTTCCCACCCGCCTCCACGTAGGCCGACATGGTGTCGCGGAGGTAAGGCACGCCGTACTCGTTGACGAAGGTGGACACCTGACGGTTGCCCGCTTTGGCCATCTCATTGACAACAGTCATGGTCCGATTGGTCATGAGGAAGGCGCCGCGGTTGCCGTCGGTGTAGTAGCCCTGCACACCGTTGGCCACGCTGTGGGCGTAGGCAATGCTCTCGGCGTAAGCACCCGACAGGGTGGGGGCCGCGGCAGGGGTGGACTCGTCCACAGCCTTGCAGACGTAGCCCCGCTTGATGCCTAAGCGATTGCCGTCGGAGATGAGATCTGCGGCCAGCTTATCCAGGGCGGCGGTCATGCCCGCTTCGGTGTTGGCGCCGATGAACAGCTTCTCATCAACGGCGGCAATGTGGTAACCGCCAATGCCCACGGCGTAGAAGTCCTCCGCCAGCTCGCTATTGCGGTTGGTGTAGCCCACCACGATCTCCTTGGCGGTAGCCTCGGTGGCGGTATCCACGGCGGGGGTAACAGTCACACCCAGATCGGCCAGGGTCTTCACCAAACGCTCGGCGGCGGTGATCTCCCAGGCGGCGGCGTAGTCGGGGATGATCACGGTGTAGGCGGTCTGCCCGTCGGCGGCGAAAAGCAGCGCATTGTCAAAGGCATCGGGCGCGCTCGTTTCGGTCTCAATAGGGAGAGACTCGGGGGCAGTTGCGGCGCCCGTTTCGGAAGTAGCGGGGTCGAACTTGCACCCCGTCAGCGCGGCGGGGAGCAGCATGAGAAGCGCCAAGGCCAACGAGGCGGCGCGGGTAATTCGTTTCTTCATGGAGTGAAAATCCCTTTCGTTTGATGCCACCATTATACCATACAATTTCGCAAAATTCAATGAACAGATGTGACAATTTCGGAGTAAGCTTTTTGAGCAAAAAGCAAACGGGCAACTTTCGGGAAAGGACGAAAACAGCGCAAAACGCAGAAAACACCCCGTCTGCGCAGACGGGGTGAAATTCGGGAATTTTGATTATTTCGTAGGCTTCTGCAGGATCACGTGACCCGCGTATTCCGCCCATACGGTATAGCCGTGTTCCTCAAAGACCTCACGGTATTTATCGTCGGTACCGGTACGCAGAACCGCGTAGTCCACGTCGTCCTCCTTCAAGTGGCTCTTGTTCCCCGACATGACGTGGTAGGAATGGTCGTAAACCTCCCGTCGATCGGCTACGTGCGCCAGATAGGAGCCGGGCACGCAGAGGCTGGCATCCTCGGGCAGCGTATCCAGCATGGCCTCAATGGTCTCATACCGCTCGTGGTTCTTTTCCCACAGCTCTGTGTACTGGTTGTACTTGGGAATGACCAGGAAAATGTACATACAGCAGGCCGCCGCGGCACCCAGAGCCAGCAGGCGCCGTCTCGGTACGGGCTGCAGGTCAGGCAGATTCAGGATCATGGCGTACATAAGGAAAGCCGTGATACCGAAGTGATACTGGAAGTTGATGCTGTACTGGTACTTGTAGGTGGTCAGCACGTTGAGCAGAATGGGGGCGACCAGCAGCCAGCGGGACTGCTTCTTGGTGCAGAAGGGGATCATGCCCACGGGCAGGAGCATCTGGATCAGGTACACCACCTTCGCCCAGGGGCTTCTCTCGGAGAAGAAGGAATCCAGGGATGCGTTCTGGGTGGAGAACAACTGCTCGAGCAGGTAACCGGGATTCTTCAGCGCGGTCATGATGGCGCCGATCAAGCCCTCCTCCTTGTCGAAGATCAGGTTATCGAAGCGGTTGATCATGGGACCCGCGATGGAGGGACGGGGGGTGTCGCCTGCGTAGTATTCCGCCCAGTATTCGGCCGTCTCGTTGAGGAACGCCAAAGCGCCAACGAAGTACAGCGCCGCGCCCGCCGCCAGGATGGCGCCGTGGAGATACTTCTTGCGGGAGATGATCAGGTACAGGGCAAAGAAGATGACGTACACGGCGGCGTCTTCCTTGACCATGAGAACCAGGGTAGCGAAGACGTACATGGGGAGATACGCTTCCCGCTCAAAGAAGTAGAACACCCACAAAAGCAGGGGGAGCAGGAAGCAGTTCTCGTGGAAGTCGTAGAAGCATCCCATGGCCGTGGCGGGATAGAAGGCGTAGATCAGAGCAACCATGATCTGGGAGCGCTCCGACAGCTTGAAGTGGCGAGCCAGAAGCACGGCGGGGATGATACCGCTGGCAACCAAAACGGCCTGTCCGATCTGCAGGGTCAGGGGAGAGGGGAAAATGGCGTAGACAGGGAGAAGCAGATAGTAGATGGGAGACAGATGTACCGCGAAGTGGGACAAAAGCACGTCGCGCTCGCTGGATATGATGGGGAGTCCCGTTTCGGTCATGTTGTGGAACATATTCACGAACAGGCCGAAATCGAAATTGGGAGAGGAGAAGGTCAGATACCGCATGGAGGTGGTCACCGCAATGACGGCTCCTCCCACCAGTCCCAGAACGCCCGTTACCACCCACATGGTCTTGGAGTGGATCTTCAGCTTGTCGATCAGCAGGTCATTCTTTTGCAGGAAGTAGAAAATGAAGAAGGCGTAAGCCACAATGACGGCCAGCAGGAACAGGGTACCGTCCGAGTTCATGGTCATGGTATTCTTCCCTACCGACACCTTATAGCTGATGGTATTCTCGTATTTACTCAACCAACGGATCACGCACACGGTCGCGCCGCCAAGCAAGAACCAGGAGTCGGTCTCGTAGGTGTGGAGGAAGAAGGAGATCGCCGACATGGCCGTAAAGAACCACACGATCCACAGGATCATAGCGCCAAGCGATGCCTCCTGGGCGAAGGAAAGCTCATAGAATTTTCCGTCTACCGTCAAGAGGTTCAGCATGGCGTACAGACACCAGGCGGCCACCAGACGGCAGATAGTCTTCTCTCGGCCGAAAACGACCTTCAGACGGGACATTACCTCGGTTTTATCCAAATGCATAATGAACTCCTTTTGTATTGTTTCGTGTTGAGTATTAATTGGGGTTTAGCGGGATGTTCTTCTTGTACTTTTCTTTCCGTGGCGAAAGAAAAGTACCAAAAGAATCGCCACTTAAGGAAAGTACCCACGGTACTTTCCTTAAGGATCCTTTCCCCTGATCAGCGCGCCTCTTTCGCTTGATAGCGAAAGAGGCTGATGCGCTGTCAAGTCGCAGTTTGCCATGAAGCCGCACGGTCGTCAGAGTGGCGACCGCGCGGAACTCGGCGCTTTGCTTCCGCCCAAGGTCGCTTTTAGACTTGTCGGATAAAAGAAACCGCGGGTTTATCCAAGCGGGCAGCCAACCGCGATGGCGGCGCCCCGCCGCCATCGCGGCTCTATGGCAAACTGCGACTTGACAGCGTGTTAGCCCATTTGCCCACTGGCAAATGGGCACGCAGATCAGGCGATAGGATCCTTAAGGAAAGTACCGTGGGTACTTTCCTTAAGTGGCGCTCTTTGGTGAAGTGCGTAGCACTTCGCTTTTCATGTCGCCAAGGACAGAAAGGTGCAAAGCAAA
>JAZRFR010000120.1:0-10223 GCA_045643785.1 Eubacteriales bacterium
GTGTTGATAGATGGAGAGTGGGGAGAGTCTCCGGCGTTAAGAATTGAAGATATTCACGGAAGAGGGGGTCGGGGCTATACGATTCCGATGGAATCTCACGCATAAGCATATCAAGCCAAACGTCATACCTTTGCTGAAGGGCGTTTCGGAACGCCTCGCATACGTCTCGTTCATGGTGATCGTGAGGTGTTGGATCCATGTAAAACGGATCTTTTACGAAATCATTGAATTCAAAGGAAAAGTGTCGCCACATAGCTTGCTTGCACAGCATACTGATCGCGGCTTGGGGATTTCCCGATTCTTGAATACGACGAAGGCTTTGCTCCTCGCGGAGATATCGGTATACGATAACGCTGAACTCCATATCCCATTCCAGGGTAGCGTCAACATGAGAATAGAACAGATCGAAGGCAAAGGTCTCACGACGGATATTGGCAGAACCAAGATTAGTCAGCTTCCACGCCAACGAATGACTTCGGTAGGTAGAGAGACGGGAAAAATGATCGAAGAGATACAGGAAAATCTGGTAGACTTCTTCTTCTGTGAGAGTGGCGAGAAAATGGGGGCTGATACGGATTTCATAAGTTTTTCCGTGGGGAATGACACGGTACAAATACCTTTGACTGAATCTGATGGGAAATTTTCCCCGAATGCCGATTGTATCGGCTGCTTTATGTATGATGGCTTCCAGATGGGGAAAAGGTACCTGAGTTCCTTTCTTCAGCCTGGAGGGAATCTGCTCAAACAGGCGATACAAGGGCATATACAAGAGAAACCAACCCATAAACCAACTACTCAAAGCCACGGCAAATCCGAGAAAAGGCGGTTTTACAGACAGACAAAACACTCCTGCAACCGTTATGGATATAACAAACAAAAAGTAAATGATTAACAGAAAAATGGGAGCAAATTCCATGCCATTGTATTGGGCAAGCATAGCGGCAGGATCTGCTTTACAGGCTTCTCTGTGACGTTTCATCAACTCTCTGCGCTCGGCAGACGGCATCCCGAAATGCTTGCGTGCAAAGGCTTTGGCAGACATACGGTTGACGATACAAGCCAGCACGAAAGCACCCAACAGTATGAAAAAGAGCGGGAGCGCGTTAAAGGAAGGAAAGTGCTTGCTGAGAAAAACACCCAAACAAGCTGCCGCCGTGCTCATGACAAGGGCAATCCCCCAGGCGGCAATGAGTTCATTAATTTTACGACGATTCATAGTAACTCCTCAATAAGAACTTGGCGGGATGGTCAAAATCTTCTCGCATACCCGCATTTGCGGCACAACTCCTCGGTAGCACACCTCCGCTGAAAGCCCTCCCGCATGGCGGTGGCGCGGGGAGATGTCAAAATCTCCTCTGCGGGGGTGTCGAAGATGTTTCCAAGTGTGATGGCTCCTTCGCGATCGAGGCAACAGGGAACCACCCGTCCGTCGCACAGTATGGCGAAATGATCCTTCAGTCCATAGCAGAATACGCCGTTTCCGCGATCCTCCGCTTCCATGTCGGGCCACTCGAAGCGGTCGCCGTACTCCAAATGCAGCTTATCCCGTATCCGCGCTCCACGCGACGAGAACTTCCACGGAGTGGATTCATTGTCGGGGAATCGGGCACGCAGATAGTCCAGCGTGCGCTCATTGTTTCCGCCCAAGGCCTCGCCAAAGCCGTCTAAATTCCAGAGACGAAGCACCGTCAGCACGCCGCTTTGGGAGGCTTTGTCGGCAAAGTCGAGAATGCTATCCAGATACGCTCCGTGGGCGGTGGCATCCTCTCCGTTCTCAAAGCTGTGGACGGATATATTGACCTTGTATACCCCCGCGTCGATGAGCGCTTGGCCGCGGGTGGGCAGAAGGGTTCCGTTGGTGGTGATGGCCGATTTGAAACCCTTGGCCTTCGCCATGCGGATGAAATCGGGGAGGTCGGGATGGGTCAGGGGCTCCCCCATGACGTGGTAGTAGAGGTATTCGGTCACGCCGCAAAGTCGGTCGGTGACCGTGTCAAACTCCGCAAGACTCATGCGGCGGGGCGGGCGCACCGTCCCGGGGCAAAAGGAGCATGAGCGGTTGCAGATGTTGGTGATTTCAAGATATACGCGGGAATACATAGACGTTCCTGCTTTCCATAAGATATACCGTCATTATACCACAACTGCTGAACCTTGTCAACTCCAATCAACTATAAGTTTCCCTTGATGCCTGGAATGCCAATCGGATAAGAATACCCCGCGTATGCTCGTGAAAAAGCGTACGCGGGGTATTTTGTATATGGATCAGAACAGCTCTACAGGACACGCAGCCATGGCAAGGCATCCCTTGAGCCCGCCGAGGGGCAGGAAGCAGGGAAGGAAAAATTTTTCCATGTAGTCTTGATCTGTGACCACGTCCAAAGCCCGTGCATCCAGTGCGGCGGTCTTCACGTTCGTGAGCAGAGGCAGGGCACAGGCGGCGGCGCGGGCGGCGGAACCGCTTGCCCACAGGGAGCATTCCTCCGCTATTCCGGAGGCCAAGCGCCACAGGAGCGATACGTCCTGTGCCTGATAAGCGGCGGCGGTGTAGTGGAAGGTGGTGAAGTAGCGAGTGGCGCTATTGGGCCCCATCACCACGGGGCGGGTGTCCCCGTATTCACCCGTGAGGAACAGATCACCCGACAGGACGGCGATGCCATCGGTCAACATACTTTGAATCACAGAGTTGTCTACGCAGGCTTTGCCGTCTCCGCTGAATGCCAGGCAGAGGCGTTTCCCATCCCAATCCTTGGGTGTCAGCTTGACCCAGGGGATCTGCTCGCCGTGGGAAGACGTCAGGATATTCCTCTCAACCGTGATCCCGTCGGTTTTGTCTGCGATCCCGTCTGCAATGGCAAAATCTCTGTTGTCAATGCCCGTGACCCAGAAAAGCATCTTCTTGCGTTCCTCGGCGGGAAGGGCGGCAACCCGTGCCTTCAGCTCGGCCTTGTGGGCGGTGAAGTATTCAGCGTCACCGGCAAATCCGGGAGCCTTTTCGCCGTCCTTGAACCATACCATATCCGAAAGGTATGGGGTCTCGATGGACTGCTCATTCCAGGTAAGCTCCTTGCCCATCAAATGGCGGGCAAAGAAGCGATACACGCGGTGGCGGGTCTTTTCGTTGTACTGGTGGGGGGCGATCTGGAAGTAATGCTCCACTTTGTCCTCGGCGCCGTACAAGGCGTATATATCCCGTATGGCGGGGTATTCCTCGGTTTCCTGGTATTTCGTCCAGTCTCCCGTAGAGCCCGCCAGAAACAGGGGGCGTGGGGCCAGCATGGCGCACATTTCGGTGTTGGTGGTGTCTCTGCGAAGTCCCGCGGCGTTCTCGCATTGACAGCCCCCCTGCATATGCAGGGAGATCATGTTGATGGGCGCGGCGGCCTTGATCCGCTCGTCCAAAAGGCTCAGAAACAGGGTTTGGGAGCCGCCTCCCGATGCGCCTGTCACGCCGATGCGCTCTATGTCCACCTCGGGCATATCGGAAAGTAGATCCAACGCGCGGATGTTGTTCCAAAGCTGAACGCCCAGCCCGTTGGAGCTCCATAATTCCCGCTCGCCGCGGCCGTATTCGTGGGATAGCTGGCGGCTATCCACCATGCCGATCATATCCGTCACCAAGCAGACAAAACCCATGCGGGCGAAGTTGGCGATTTGTTGGGGGTAATCTCCCGTATCCATGCGGGTGAGCCGCTGTTTTTCCCAATGGCCGATGACGTTGAGAATAGCGGGGCATTTTCCCGTTAAAGGGCGGGGAAGGTAAAGATTACCCGTAGACCACAGGCCGGGGTAGCTCTCGAACATGATCTTGTAGATGGAGTAGCCGTCGTATTCCCCCACAAGCTCGCGGCGGGTGTTCAGAGGTGTCTTTTCGGGCCAGGGATACAATCCTGTCGCCATGCGAAGGTTGAATTTCAGCTCATCGCGGCGGGTCTCCACCTCGGCGCGGGAGGCAAAGCGTGGCGGCTGGAAGTGGGTATCGGTATGGCGATCCGCAATCAGACGATGATCCATCGGAGGATGGGGGAGAACTTGAAAACGAGGATTCATAACAACTCCTTTCAAAGAGTGGGGGCAGATGACAGAACCGTGCCCTGGTCGGCGGGTATGGGTCAGCGAGCCGTAATCAGCACACCTTCATTGGATTTGATCGATACTGCATAGAGTTCGCCGCCCAAGTCGGTCACGGTCTTGTAGCCATCCCCGCCCAGCGCGCGGACACAGCGGTTGGGTGCACGGAAGGTAATGTTGTATTCCTTGGGATCCGTTTCGTGGGGATCATCTGCTGCGCAGACCATAAGAGCCACCGAGCCGTCGCAGTTTCGGTTGACCATCTCACCCACCACAAGCGGAGATCCGTTGTCGGCCTTTACGTCAAAGAACACGCCCGTGGACAGGGAAGCTACCGCCTCTTGCTGTACGGCGGCCATGTGCGGGTGTCCCTCAAATCCCACGAAATGGGTGGACACGCGGCGGTACTTCATGTACTCGTCAGCTATGGTGCGGATCTCGGCGTTGATCTTCTTGAGCTTATCGTACTGCTGTGTCTTGTTGCCCTCGGAATCCAGCACCTGATTGTGCCACCAGCCTGCGGTGTAGCAAGCCCAGATGATGTTCTCCGCGCCAAAAGCCATGGATGTATAGGCTTGGAATCGCAGATTGTTCTCGCTCATCCACTCGGCGGGTTTGTTGGAATTGACTTGCAGGACGATCCACATGCTCCGCCCCGTATTGCGGCACGCATCCGCGACAACCCGCAGATTCTCGTAGTGCTTCGTGACGTTGATGGAGTAGAGATAGAAGTCGTAGCACAGGTAGTCCACGGGGACATTCTCACAGTACTTTTGGATATGCTCGGCGTAGGTGGCCGTGCCCAGCTGATTCACCGTCTCCTGCGCGTTGTTCTGGGATACCGAGGCGTAATTGGGGTAGAGGTTCAGGTAGGCGAACTGGCTCGGGAAGGCACGGTTGACGTAATCCATGACCCGACCGTAGTAGGGGAAATCCAAGGCGGAAGGCTCGTCGCCCACGTCGATGCCCCAGATGGCGGGGTGATCCGCATGGGATGCCGTGAAGGCGGCCGCGGCAGCCTCGTACTTCTCCATGGGGTTGGTCTCGGCCAGTTTTCCGGCGTTGTTTCCGTCACCGCCCCACCAGCCGGGGACGATGCCCGAGACGATGGCGCCCACGCCGTACTTGTGGAAGAGATCCAGGGCGGGGCGGTCGTTGTCCATGCAGACCACGAAATCAATGCCGCAGTCAGCGACTTCTTTGATATGCGTCTCGGTGCGGGCATAGGGCTTTAAGTGGTAAACGCCGATGTTCAGGCGGTTGCGGTCCATTCGCTTGTTCATAGAGTTTCTCCTTTTCAAGTAAAAATGCGTGTATGGGATGGGATCACTCTTCGGAATCGGTCAGGCGATAGGTGACCTCTTGGTTTTCACCGCACTTGACGGTGACGTGGAGATACTTGTTACCCACACGGACGTTCCCGATGGAGACGATCTCGCCGTCCAGCTCTCGGGGCATACAAGGCGTGACGGTGACGGTATCGGTCACCGCGTCGTAGCGGATGCCGAACAGCACCTCCACAATGAGGTGGATGTACTCCGACGCCGACCAGCCGTAGCGGAGAACGCCGTGGCCCTCTCCCGTGGAGGGGCTGATGAACTCGGCGTAGTTGCCGTTGAAGGTGCGCACCGTCTGCAGGGCGATATGGGCGGCTTCCTCGCGGAGTCCGCTCTCCAGAAGTCCCGTGGCGATGATGCGGTTGCGGAAGGTCCAGATGTTGCCGCTCCAGCTCGGATAGCCTTGGTATACACCTACTGTCTCCACGTACTGAGAGCAGGTCTTGGCCATGGTGGTGATGCCCCACTTGCTGTCGTAGCCGAACAGGGAATCATCCTTCAAAAGCTTCAAAACGCCCGCTCGACGCTCCACGGGCAGAATGCCTCGCTTGAAGGTGTCGAATATGGAGTTGTACACCCGCTCGGTCTGGAGACGTTTTTCGGTGACCAGCCAAGAGTAGTACCCCCCGTCGGCGGGGTTGTACAGGTAGCGGTTGATGGCATCCCGCACTTCGGCAAAGATTTCACGGTAGCGGTCAGCGGCGGCGATATCTCCCAGACGGGTGGCCATCTCCGCCAGCACGTCGGCGCCTACGGCCACCTGCACGTTCAGGTCTACCTGCGCCACCGTAAGCTGATCGTGGATATCCGAGGGGTCGGACTCCTCGAAAATACCGCAGATCAGACCACTCACGGGATCTCTCTTGAGGTCGGAGAGCCACCAGTCCATGTAGCGGGAAAGCATTCCGTAGATGCGGCGGACGTACGCCTCGTCGGTCGTCTCGCGGCAGATGAAGGCGGCCACCTCAAAGATCACGGGGATGGCGCTCAGCTCTATATCATAATCCAGAACGCGGTCGAAGCCGTAGAGGGGAATGCGGCCGTTTTCCTTCTGCACGAATGTGAAATTCTCCAAGGCGGTGCGGCAGTAATCGGGATCGAGCCAGCGGTAGCCCAGAAGGGTCAGAGCGGTGTCCCGCTCCCACCAGCAGTTGCCGTACTGCCCACCGGGGCCCATGAAGGGGTAGGGGAAGCCCAGCGTGGGGATAGATTTGCATTCCTCCAGAACGGTGAAGGCGTCGGTGAACTGGGCTTGGGTGATGCCGGGGAAGGTGATGGTCAACATGTAATGCGTCTCCTTTCACGATCAGAATGGGGAAGGGACCCCATGGGGTTCACCAAAATGGTCATAGGTTGAGAGTTTTCTTGGCTAATGATTTCTTTAAAAGTTCTTGAAAGGGGTACGGGGGAAAACCTCTTTCAAGAAGTTTTCCCCCGCTCGTTCTCTTACTGATCAAACTTGTCCGACAGCTTATACTGGATGCAGGGACAACCATTTTCGATGGGATATACGATCTCGTTGGGAGCCGCCCACTTTACGGCGTTGCAGATGATGCGCTGGACGTAGGGGTTATAGAAGGAGCGGCAGAACTCGTGGCCGGGCTGGAAGTAGAACACCTTGCCCGCGCCGCGGTAGTAGCACAGACCCGAGCGGAAGATGAAGCCGTCCTCATACCAGCCGCCAAAGACCAGCTCGTCGGGCTGGGGCACGTAGAAGGGCTCGCAGTACAGCTCCTCAAAGAGGGAGAAGTGATCGGGAATACCCGCGGCGATAGGGTGAGCGGGGAGCAGATTCCACATAATCTCGTTCTGGTCGCGGCCCCAGGACAGGTTACCGTTGGTGCCCACCACCTGCTTGAAGACCTTGGAGTGGTGACCCGAGTGCAGGACGATCAGACCCATCTTGCCCATGTAGACACGCTGGCGGATGCGCTCCACCAGACCGTCGTCTACCTCGTGGTGCGCCATGTGTCCCCACCAGAGGAGCACGTCGGTCTCGTTCAGTACCTCGTCGGGCAGACCCTGATCGGGATCGTCCAAAGCGGCCAGACGGACGTTCAGAGTGGCGTCGTCAGCCTCCAGGAAGGACTTGATGAGGCCGTGGATGCCGTCGGGGTAGATATTGCGGCAGGCTTCTTCCATTCTTTCGTGACGGAATTCGTTCCAGACAACAACATTGAGTTTCTTTTCGGACATGGTAGTATCTCCTTTTATGTATATTCAAAAATTTTGTTCGAGGGAGGGGGCTTATACCTCAAAGCTGAACCCATCGTAAGCAGGCGTCACCTCGCGGGGCTTCAGGTACTCCACCAGACTCTCGTGGTCGGTGTGCAGAGTTCTCGCCAGGTGAGAAACGTAGTATTTCACGTCGGGGGCAAAGAGGTTATACTTGCGGAACATGGTGAGCATGATATCCAGCATTTCGGGGGTGTTGTGCTCGAAGATGCGCCAGTCGTAGGTGGCGGTCTCCCCGCAAGTCAGCTCCAGCACCATGGCGTTGATTGCTTTGTTGCGAATCACGTTCCAAGATACCGTGGGGATCCAGGCCGAGTCACAGCCGTAGTAGAGGATGCGGCCGTCCTGTTCAATCAGATACAGGCGGGTGTCCTCGTCGGGATCCTCTGTGGCGTGGTTGGCGCGCAGGGAAGTGACCGTGTAGCCGCCGATCTCATAGTCGCGGTTGCGCTTTGTCTCCACGAATTTGATCTTTGATGCGGTCTCATCCCCCAGCACGCGGATGAGCTTGCGCATGCAGGCGGGATCCGCCCAAATGGTGCAATCCTTGCCGATACAGAGCTTTGCCACGGTCTCAGGGGTAAAATGATCGCCGTGGGAGTGGGTGACGATGATGTTTTTCACACCGTCAAGAAGATTCGGCGTGCCGTTTTGTTCGCAGAAATGGAAGATATGAGGGCCGGGATCAATGAGCAGATCGTCATTGATGAGTGCCGAGGAAAATCGGCGATGGAACTGACCGGGGACATAGGCGTTGATGTCCCAATCGGCCGCACCCGTGCCGAGAAAGGTTACTTTCATAAAAGAGCTCCTTGTTGTAAGATGTTATCTATATCATACACAATTTTAATGCAAATTGCAAGAGGTTTGGGAAAATTTGTGCAAAAATATATGAAAAAAGGACACCCGAATACGAACTGTATTCGGGTGTTCCCTCAATTAATTTTCCCCGTAAAAATGATGATAGAAGTCTTTGTCGATCATGCCCGTCATGGGAGAGGCGCGAAGAACGCCTCGTTGGTGTCGCAGGACGGGGGCGTAGCTGTTCTCGGTCACGATGATATGCTCTAAGAACATCATGCCAACGGTTTCCAGAGCGTTCTCCACGCTGCGGGTCACTTCGATATCCGCACCCGAGGGGATCGCCAGACCCATGGGGTGATTGTGGGCCAATACGGCGCAAGATGCGTGCTTGAACAGGCAAAGCTCGGCGATCTTGCGCACCGTGACCTTGGAGCAATTCACCGCGCCGTCGTCCAGATGACAGCAATCAATGAGCCGCATACTGTTATCAAAGAGAAGCAGATACACACGCTCAAAGGTGATTCCCGTATACTTGGCATGCAGGAATTCACCGATCTTGGCCAGGGTATCCATAGGCTCGCCGGGCTCGCACTTGTTCAGCGCGTAACGGCGGAACACGCAGGGAAGCATGGTCATAAACTGCGCCGCGCCGGGGCCGATTCCGTCTACCTCGCACAGCTCCTCGGGGAGGGCATCCATTGCTCCTGCCGCAGAGCCGAAACGCTCAATCAATCTATGGGCTTGCTCATTCACATCTACACGGGGAATGGCATAAGTGAGCAGAAGCTCCAGTACCTCGTGATCGGCAAAATCATCCATGCCCGAGCGTGCGAAGCGCTCGCGAAGCCGCTCTCGGTGGCCGGCGTGGATGGATTTTTTGTTGTCGCGTACCTGGTCAGACATAAGACCTCCTAATAAATAGATGCGGACGTGGTGATCGCGTCCGCATCTGAATTTGAATGTGGAAGATGCTATCAAAGAGTCAATGATCAGAATGCGATCGTTTTCTCAATATAAGCCTTCAGCTCAGAGATGGGCAGTCTCACCTGCTCCATGGTGTCGCGGTCGCGAACGGTTACGCAACCGTCGGTCTCGGACTCGAAGTCGTAGGTGATGCAAAGGGGAGTACCGATCTCGTCCTGACGGCGGTAGCGCTTACCGATGGAGCCGGTCTCGTCGAACTCCATGTTGAAGTACTTGGACAGCTCGTCGAAGACCTCGCCGGCCTTGTCGGACAGCTTTTTGGAGAGGGGAAGGACAGCGGCCTTAACGGGAGCCAGAGCGGGATGCAGGTGGAGCACCACGCGGACATCGTTCTTGGCGGGATCCACAATCTCCTCGTCGTAAGCGTCGCACAGGAAGGCCAGAGCTACGCGGTCAGCACCCAGAGAGGGCTCGATGACGTAAGGAATGTACTTCTCATTGGTCTCAGGATCGAAGAACTCCATGGACTCGCCCGAAACGGTCTGGTGCTGGGTCAGGTCGTAGTCGGTACGGTCAGCGATACCCCAGAGCTCGCCCCAACCGAAGGGGAACAGGAACTCGATATCGGTGGTACCCTTGGAGTAGAAGCAAAGCTCCTCGGGGCTGTGGTCGCGGAGACGGAGGTTCTCCTTACGCATACCCAGGTTGTACAGCCACTCCTCGCAGAAGCCTCTCCAGTACTGGAACCACTCCAGGTCGGTGCCGGGCTTGCAGAAGAACTCCAGCTCCATCTGCTCGAACTCACGGGTACGGAACACGAAGTTACCGGGGGTGATCTCGTTACGGAAGGAC
>JAZRFR010000121.1:0-1659 GCA_045643785.1 Eubacteriales bacterium
GGAGGTCACCGGCAAGAAGGGCGAGATGCTGGCCGATAAGGGCGCCCGGAGCGGCGAGATTCTGCTGGGCGTACGTCCCGAGCATATGACCCTGTCCACCAAGGACGATCCTGCGGCCATCCCCTGCAAGATCACCGTCAATGAGATGATGGGCAGCGAGCTGCACCTGCACGTGGTAACGGATAACGGCGATAAGCTGATCGTGCGTATCCCCACCGTCACCTTGGAGGACGACCAGCGCAAGTCTCTGGTGTTCGGCAACACCATCTACGTTACCTTCGAGGGCAAGGTGATGCATTTCTTCGATGCAGAAACCGAGCAGAACCTGTTGGTATAAGCACGAGATAAAAACAGGGTATCCCCAACGGGATACCCTGTTTTTTGTTGGTTGAAATAGGGGAGAGGGTGTGGTATAATTTGATTGGTAAATACCTATACAGCGAGGTGCTCTTATGAAAATCGAAAAACGCATCAAACCTTCCTTCTCCGTCATCGGCAAAGAAGGCTCGACCTTAGACGGTCAGGGCTTTATTCAAAAATTATGGGAGGATGCCAATGCTCATTTTGCCGAAGTGCAGTCGTTCGCCAAGAAGGATGAAAACGGCAATTTGGTCGGTGTTTGGGGTGCAATGTCTGACTTTTCCCACTCTTTCCGCCCGTGGGAGGACAATTTCACAAAAGGTCTGTATCTTGCCGGTGTGGAATGTGCCGACGATGCCCAGCCGCCGAAGGGGTGGACGAAATGGACAATTCCGGGCTATGAGTATCTCTGTGTAGAGGTGGAAAGCGAGAGCACGTTTGCCGACACATTGAATTATATGATCGCAAACGGCATCCTTTTGGTTGGTGCCGTCCACGATTTTACTTGCCCGACCAGCGGGAAGAACTATATGTATTTTCCTATCGGAACCCCTTGACAAACATTTTTTGCAGTGGTATAATTTCCACATCGCTTTAATACTTTAAAATGCGTAGACGGAGAATTTCCCGTTCACCCGATCGTTTCAGAGAGCCGCCGAAAGCTGTGAGGGCGGTACGATCCGAATGAGATTCTGGCTCCCGAGCAGAGCGGCTGAACCCATAGTAGGTCGCTACGGCTTGCCCCGTTATCATGGCAGGAGGCTTGTTGGAGCCTTGCAGAGTGACCGCTGTAGCGGTAATTAGGGTGGTACCACGGAAATGTATTTTTCGTCCCTGAGGCATACTGTTGCCTTAGGGATTTTTTATTTTTAGACCTGCCAACAGGGTCTGACAAGGAGAGAATTGTTATGAAACACATTCGCATCGCGGACACCACGCTCTGTCAGGGGCAGTATACCTTTAAGGAGAAGATTGAAATCGCCCGCCAGCTGGAAAAGCTGGGGGTGGACGTCATCGAACTGCCCGCCATCACCGAGGTGCGCTCCGACACCCTGCTGGTGCGTACCATGGCCTCCTTTGTGAAGAACAGCACCCTGTCTGTGGCGGCGGGCGTCACCGCCGAGAGCATCGAGCTGGCCGCCGCCGCGCTGGAGGGGGCGGCGAAGCCTCGGATTCGCTTTGAATTCCCGGTTTCTCCCGTGGGTATGGAGTACCCCTGCCACAAAAAGGCGGATAAGATGCTGGCTTGGATTCCTACCGCCGTAGCCGCCGCCAAGGCGAAGGGCGTGACGGTGGAAT
>JAZRFR010000122.1:0-4076 GCA_045643785.1 Eubacteriales bacterium
GACCGCGTGGCCATCGACGAGGAGCTGGTTCGCCTGGCGTCCCACTTCGACGCCCTGGAGGGACTGTTCAAGTCCTCGGGAGCCGGGGGTCGTAAGATCGCCTTCATGCTCCAGGAGACCAACCGCCAGATCAACACCATCGGCTCCAAGTGCTCCGACGCCGCCATGGCCCAGACCGTGGCCGAGGTCAAGAGCGAGCTGGAAAAAATCCGCGAGCAAATTCAGAATATCGAATAAGCGTCCCTGACGCTCGCCGCGAGCAAATCCAAAATATCGAATAAACCGCGACGGAAGAAAGGATATCACCATGAAATTCATCAACATCGGCTACGGCAACATGGTCGCCGTAGAGCGCATCGTCACCCTGGTCAGCCCCGATTCCGCTCCCATCAAGCGCCTCATTCAGGACGCCAAGGACGATGGCCGCGTCATCGACGTGACCTGCGGCCGCAAGACCCGCGCCGTCATCATCACCGATTCCGAGCACGTCATTCTGGCCGCCATTCAGACCGAGACCATCGCCAACCGTCTGGAGAGCGACGGCGACATCGCTTTGGACGAGACCGAGGACGAGGACGAGGCGTAAGGACGCTCAAGCTGCGCCTGATCGGCGAATTTGAGAATGCAAAATGCAAAATGCAAAATGCAAAATCAAAGAACGGGAAAACGGCGCGACAAAAGCTGAAGGGGAATGGTTTTCTACGAGGGTCGGTACCTTTTCGGGAAACCGCTCACGGAAGCTTACCATAAAAACAGGCTTTTTTCAGCAAAAGGCTTCAATCATTTTGCATTTTGCATTTTGCATGTCCATTTCCACATCTTGAATACAATCAAAGGAGAATATAGAAATGATTTACCCTACCATCAACGAGCTCACCAAGGGCGGTGAGTACAACCGCTACGAGATCGCGCTGGCTACCGCCAAGTGCGCCCGCATGATCACCAACGAGTACACCCGTCAGCGTGTGGAGGCCGAGCGTCAGATGACCGGCAACAAGGAGACCGACAAGCCCCTGAACACCATGATCGACAAGGAAGTCCGCGACGAGAAGGCCGTTAAGCTGGCCATCGGCCGCATCCATAAGGGCGAGTATACCATCGTCCACAAGGATCCCGCCGAGCAGGAGCGGGAGGAGCAGGCTATTCTGGCCGGCATCAACCGTCCCTACGAGGATCTGCGCATTGACGAGGACGAGGAGGCCGAGGACGAAATGGCCGCCGAGTCTGCCGAGGATGCCGCAGACGAGTCTTCCGCAGACGATTCCGCTGTTGAGGAGATCGTCGACGAGACCGCCGAGGATTCTGCCGTGGACGAAGACGTAGCCGCAGAAGACTGATTCCGTGACCCAACGAAATACCCAAGGAGGCACCGCTATGGAGCAGGATACCAATTTGCGTTGCGCGGACGTACCCATGTACGTCGCCGTACACGTTCTGGCCAATCCGTTCTGCATAGACGGTGCCTACCATTATTTTGTCCCCCATTTCATGACGGGAAGTGTGAAGCGGGGTGCCTTCGTGACGGTTCCCTTCGGAAAGGGAAACCGCAAGCAGTTGGCGGTGGTGGTGGCCGTGGGGGATGCGTCCTCCCTGCCGAAGACCCTCACCCCCGAGCGGGTCAAGCCCATTGACGGCGTATGCCGCGAGCGGCTGTTTCTGACGGAACGGCAGCTTTCTCTGTGCGCCTATCTGACCGAGACCACGCTCTGCACCATGGGTGACGCCGTCCGTACCGTGGTGCCTGCCGCGGCGCTGGCGACCTTGGTGGAGTACTATCTGCCTCTGCCCGAGGACGACCGCTACGAGTCCCGCCGCGCCTCCCTGTCCACCCAGGATCTCTTGGTGCTGGATTACGTCCGCTCCCGCGGATCGGTGTCGGGGCAGACCGTGAAGCACCATTTCGGCGCCAAGGCCGCCGCATCCCTGGACCGCCTGTGCGGGAAGGAATTGATCACGCGGGAGTTGACCGTCCGTCAGCCCGACGTGCCCGTGGTTCGCAGCTATGCCCTGAACTGCTCGGTGGAGACCGCAGAGGCCATCCTGCGGGGAGAGAAGGGGTATCCGCGGGTGAGCGCGGAGGGACAGAAGCGCATTCTGGAGCTGCTGACCGAAGCCACGCGGGACGTGGACGGCGCTGAGATCACGCGCATGACGGGCGCCACGCCCGCCCACTTGAAGGCATTGGTGGAGAAGGGACTTTTGACGGTGACCGAAACCGAGGCCTACCGTACCTCCGCCGAGGCGGAGGGCTTGGGTAACCGCACGGCTCATCGTCTCAGCGAGGAGCAAGCCCATGCCGTATCCACGCTGGAAGCGTTGTTGGCCACGGGCGAGCCCAAGGCCGCCCTGCTCCACGGTGTGACGGGAAGCGGCAAGACCTGCGTCATTCTGGAGACCATCGACCGCGTGCTGGACAGCGGCCGAGGTGTCATCGTTTTGCTCCCCGAGATCGGGCTGACCCCCCAGATGCTTCGTATATTCCATACCCGCTACGGCCGCAACGTGGCGGTCATCCATTCGGGACTGTCGGCGGGAGAGCGACTGGACTCCCACCTGCGGATTCTGTCGGGAGAGGCCTCCATCGTGGTGGGTACCCGCTCGGCGGTGTTCGCTCCCGTGCCCAACCTGGGCCTCATCGTCATGGACGAGGAGCAGGAGCATACCTACAAATCCGACCAGGATCCCAAATACCACGCCCGCGACATTGCCCGCTTCCGTTGCGCCACCGAAAATGCCCTCATGCTGCTGGCCTCGGCCACGCCCTCTTTGGAGAGCTATCAAAAGGCCGTGGAAGGGAAGTATACCCTCATCACCATGAAGCAGCGCTACGGTGCCGCCCGTCTGCCCGACGTACATATCGTGGATATGCGCGCCGAACCGGGACAGGGGCATCTGTCCCCCTTGGGGGAGATTCTGGCCAAGGAGCTGGCGCGGGTTCACGGGGAAGGGAACCAGTCGGTGCTGTTCCTCAACCGTCGGGGCTACAGCCACCAGACGGTCTGCCGCTCCTGCGGTCACGCCGTGACCTGTCCCCGTTGCTCGGTGGCCATGAACTACCACGTCAAGCGCTACGGCGGGGAGGGTGAGCTGGTCTGCCATTGGTGCGGATCCCGCCGCGGCGTTCCCGATACCTGTCCCGATTGCGGCTCGCCTCACCTCATCCGTATGGGCTATGGTACCCAGCGGGTGGAGGAGGACCTGCACACCGTCTTCCCGCGGGCGCGTATTCTGCGGATGGACGCCGATACCACCACCACCAAGTCGGCCTACAACGACCTCCTGGGAGACTTCCGCAACCACGAGGCGGATATTCTTCTGGGTACGCAAATGGTCACCAAGGGACATGATTTCCCCGACGTCACCCTGGTGGGGGTGCTCATGGCGGATATGTCCCTGTATCTGGACGACTACCGCGCGGGGGAGAAGACCTTCTCCATGCTGACCCAGGTCATCGGCCGTGCGGGACGGGCGGATAAGCCAGGTCTGGCGGTCATTCAGACCATGAATCCCGACAGCGAGATCATCCGTCTGGCCTGCGCTCAGGATTACGAAACCTTTTTCCGAAACGAGATCCGCATCCGCCGTCTTCTTCAGTTCCCGCCCTTCTGTGACATGGTTCTTCTGACCCTGACCTGCCCCGATGAAAAGGAACTGCAAAAGGCCTGCCTACGCCTCTCGGAGGAGCTGAAGAAGCAGAACACCGAGGTCTTTTCCGACGTGCCCATCGTGGCCTTCGGCCCCTTTGAGGCCCCCGTGTACCGCGTGGACAACGTCTACCGCATGCGCATGGTGATCAAGTGCCGCCTGAACCGCCGCGCGCGGGCGATGTTTGCCGCGATCCTCACGGCGTTCACGTCGGATAGCCACGGTACCCATAAGCCGGTGCTGAGCATTGATTTCAATCCCAGCAGTATCTGAATCGGAGACGGGTCACAAGCGCAATACCGAATTAAGTAACGATTGAATTGTGATTTAAATTTGGGTTTGTAGGGCAGGGGCTCTGCCCCTGCACCCCGCCAAGAACCTTTTTGAAAAAAGGTTCTTGGAACTCCAAAAACTTTCAAAAAGTATTGTCA
>JAZRFR010000123.1:0-17893 GCA_045643785.1 Eubacteriales bacterium
CCACTGCGGTGACACCTACGTTGATTCCTATGTTGATGCCACAGGTCACACCATGGGCAACTGGGTTGAGATCAAGGCTCCCACTTGCACAGAGAAGGGAAGCGAGACTCGCGAATGTGAAAACTGCGACCATTCCGAGACCCGTGAGGTTGAGGCGCTTGGCCACAGCCACAAGTCTGTCGTAACGGCTCCTACCTGCACCGAAAAGGGCTACACCACCCATACTTGCCACTGTGGTGATACCTACACCGACAGTTATGTCAACGCCACGGGTCACACCATGGGCGACTGGGGTGAGACCAAGGCTCCCACTTGTACTGCTGTCGGCTCCGAGACCAGCAAGTGCGCGAACTGCGACTACTCCGAAATCCGTGAGGTTGAGGCAGTCGGTCACACCCCGAGCGACTGGATCATCGACCGCGAGCCCGCGCCCGGCGTGGAGGGAAGCAAGCATAAGGAATGCACGACCTGCCACGAGGTTTTGGAAACCGAAGACATCGAGGCTCTGCCCGAAGTGACCGAACCCGAGACCGAGCCCGAAACCGAGCCCGAAACGGAGCCTGAAACCGAGCCCGAGACTGAGCCCGTGACGGAACCCGAGACAGAACCCGAGACGGAACCCGAGACTGAGCCCGTGACGGAACCCGAGACGGAGCCCGAGACTGAGCCCGAAACGGAACCCGATACGGAACCCGAGACCGAACCCGAGACGGAACCCGAAACGGAACCCGAAACCGAGCCCGAGACTGAGCCCGAGACTGAGCCCGAGACCGAGCCCGAGACTGAGCCCGAGACTGAGCCCGAAACCGAGCCCGAGACGGAACCCGAGACGGAATCTGAAACAGACCCCGAGACGGAACCCCCGGCCACGGAAACTCAGCCCGCCGAGAAGAAGAAGGGTTGCGGCAGCGCGGTTCAGCCCGGTGTGCTTCTGCTGATGATCGCCATCCTGCCCATGGCGGCGATCAAACGCAAGAAAGAAACCGAATAAAGGTCGTTTTTGACCGACAAACAACGCCCCCTGCGGTTCAACGCCGCAGGGGGATTCGGTTTTTCGGCGAATTTATTTCTGAATTCACCTTTACAAACAACGGAAAATGTGTTATAATAACGGTAATATGGGGTATTGTTTCCCCAATGGAGGTACGATATATGAATTTCGCATGGAAACGGATGCTTGTGGTGCTGCTGACGCTGGCTTTGCTGGCGGGGGTAGTGCCGTTCTCGGCGTTACCGACCCATGCCGCGGATGCGAGTGCGGGCGACGTCGTATCGCAGACCGCGGATCAAAGCGAGCAGCTGCAGGCGACTATCGAGGAGCAGATCCGCGCCTTTGCCGACTCCATCGACAAGAAAAACGCTGATGACACGGCGGCGAAAGCCCTTGCCAAGCATGGACTTTCGGGTGGGGGGAAGAAGTTGTCCGTTGGGAAAAGCCACGCGCTGACGGCGACGCTGTGGAATTCGGAGCTTCTTCAAGTAGCGGCAATAGAAACCTGTACGGCGACAATTGAATATATGCAAGAGTTGGATCAGGACTATCTGCCTTATGTAAATGGAGGCTGTATCTGGAAAAGCGAAGGTCATAGTTCTTATGGAGCAGCTGTGTATACTGCAGATGATATAGAACCAGAGCATTGTGTGGTAAACTTTTTGGGATCTCGCCAATATACTGGAACACGGAATGCTTATGATAGCTCGCTGGACTGGATGGCGGGAACTACTGGTGTGAAAATGAGTTTCCAAGTAAAAAAAGTAACAGCAGACTCAATAACATATTCAGTAACCTATTCGATTTGGGATCGATTTGATTTTTCCACCAGCTCTAATTCCAATTTCAAAAATTTGATCTCGGCTGTCGGCGCAATTCTGTTCCGCGAGTTTGATTGGGAATCCAAGGTGACGTTTGAATTAACTGTTCCATATTCATGTATTCACAATTCGGGAAAATATCACTGGAGTTACGATCCGGAAAGCCACCTGTTGATCTCCGACTCTACCGATGGCTATACAGAAAACAAAACCATTCAACATACATTTACACCAGAAAGCGGTCAAATACAATATTATCACAAATTGGAAAAAACTATTCGTCTGCGTCATGACAAACCATGGGTGATGGAATATACAACGCGTAAGCCGGGCAACTTTGTGATTGCCCCGTTGGAAGTGTTTTCTCGACAGCAACTGTTGTTCTCGCATTGCGGCAATGTCGCATTGATGCTTCGGCAGAGAAGTGACGATGTATATAACAACTACGACTACTATGGTATTCAATATGACAAACAACCTTCCAGAAACGGTACTTATACCTTTCGGTTAGAAAATGTGATTGATGCCCAAGGGAATAATATGATATATTTGACGATTATCAATGCAGATAGTCAAGCCGTTGTATTGAGTAAATCCCCTATGGACGGTTATTATGAATTCGTCGATAGCGTTTGGATTTTGAAAAGTTCGCCTTCCGACTATTTGAACGGTATTGATCTCTTTGTCAATTACATTGGCAATTATAATAACCGCTTCCACGCCGACTACTTCGACCTCCGCATCTGGGAAAACGGCATCGACGGCGGAGACGGCACCTACTTTACCTCCAAAGTCACCGCCCCCACCTGCTCTGCCCGCGGCTACACCACCCACACCTGCTCCTGTTGCGGCTACAGCTACAAGGACACCTACACCGCCAAAACCGATCACAAATTCGGCAGTTGGAAGAAAACCGCTTCGCCGACCTGCGTAGGAAAGGGAACCGAGACCCGCACGTGCTCGGGTTGCGGCGCTACCGAGACCCGCGGCACCGCCGCCCTCGGGCATAGCCATACTCCCGCCGTGACCGCGCCGAACTGCACAGAGAAGGGCTTTACGACTTATACTTGCCACTGCGGTGACACTTACGTTGATTCCTACGTTAACGCTCTGGGCCACACCATGGGTGAGTGGGTTGAGACCGAGGCTCCTACCTGTACCGAAAAGGGAAGTGAGACTCGCGAGTGTGAAAACTGCGACCATTCCGAGACCCGTGAAGTAATCGCTACTGGTCACACCCCGAGCGACTGGATCGAGGACATCGAACCCGCGCCAGGCGTGGAGGGAAGCAAGCACAAAGAATGTACGACCTGCCACGAGGTTTTGGAAACCGAAGTCATCGAGGCTCTCCCCGAGGTGACAGAGCCCGAGACGGAACCCGAAACCGAGCCCGAAACCGAGCCCGAAACCGAACCCGAAAACGAGCCCGAAACCGAACCCGAAACCGAACCCGAGACTGAGCCTGAAACCGAGCCCGAGACCGAGCCCGAAACAGAACCCGAAACCGAACCCGAAACCGAGCCCGAAACGGAACCCGAGACGGAACCCGAAATGGAGCCCGAAACCGAGCCCGAGACGGAACCTGAAACCGAGCCCGAGACTGAGCCCGTGACGGAACCCGAGACGGAGCCCGAGACTGAGCCCGAAACGGAACCCGATACGGAACCCGAAACGGAACCTGAAACCGAAACCAAGTCCGAAACGGAACCCTCGGCCACGGAAACTCAGCCCGTCGAGAAGAAGAAGGGTTGCGCCAGCGCGGTTCAGCCCGGCATGATCCTGCTGATGATCGCCATCCTGCCCCTGGCCGTGGTCAGACGCAAAAAAGAAACCGAATAAAGGTCATTTTTGACCGACAAACAACGCCCCCCTGCGGTTCAACGCCGCAGGGGATTCGGTTTTTGCGGAGGATTATTTCCTGCCCTTGGGGTCAAAGGCGGGATTGTAGGCGTAGAAGTTCTTGGAGTCCAGATTGTCCTGGGTGATGCGGAGGGCATCGCCGATTTTAGCGTTTCAAAATAATGGTTGATTTGTTTTGATACATAAGGGATTTTTGTTAACGCTTTTTCTTTTTTACGATGTAGGCGGCACAGACCGATATGAGCAGGATCGCGGTACAGCCGGCGGATGCGGGGCATCCTTTAAATGTGGACTCCTTTTGGGATACTGTATGCTCGGGAGATGGATTTCCAACAACTCCCCATCATGATTTTGTCCGCTTGAATCGATATACAAGCCGATCATCTATATTGTAGCATGTTACAGCATATTTTCAATGCCGGATTTCAAAAAAAGTAATAAAAAGATAAGACGAAGTCATGACGTGAAAAGCGACGGCAGTTGACAGGAATCATTGAGTATGGTAAAATTGTATGGGCAGTATTCTTTACTGAGCAGAACATAGTGTAATATCTTTTGCTATAAAAATATTGTGACATGTAACAGTTGCGAGGAGATACATAAACATGGAAAAGAAATGGGACGTATACGTGTACGGCGACGTGAACATCGACCTTGTGGTGCCGGGGGTGGAGTCTCTGCCTGCCATGGGCTCCGAGGTAGACGTACCGATTATGGAAACCTTTGTGGGAGGCGGTGCCGCTCTCTTTACCCTGGGCCTGGCGAAGCTGGGGCTGACCCCCGTGTTTCAGGGGAGCATCGGTAAGGATATGTACGGCACATACATCCGCAATCTCTTTCAGAAGTTAGGGGTGGACGACAGCCTCCTTCTGGATAGCGATACCCAAAAGACGGGTATTTCCATCAGCTTCACGACTCAGAAGGATCGGTGCTTCCTGACCTACCGCGGTACCAACGAGGGGCTGTCTTTGAAGCACATGGATCTGACGCAGCTGCCCCATGCCAAGCACGTCCACGTAACGGGCTACGAGGGACTGTCCAACCATGACGAGTATCTGGATATGCTGAAAAAGATCCACGCCATGGGGGATGTTACCGTGTCCTTTGACGTGGGTTGGGATACCACCGGTGTGTGGTACGAGGGGATCTTCGATCTGCTCCCCATGATCGACGTCCTGTTCATGAACGAGACCGAGTGCCGCCATTACACCCGATGCGAGGACATCGAGGAGGGCGCCCGCAAGCTGGCAGAGTCTGCGGGGATGGCGGTGATCAAGCTGGGTAAAAAGGGTGCTCTGGCTGTCAAGGACGGCGAGGTTTACGCCGCTCCCACGTATAAGGTCAAGGTTCTGGACACTACCGGTGCGGGGGATTCCTTCAACGCGGGCTTTGTGTACGGCTTTATCAGCGGTATGCCCATGGAGGAATGCCTGAAGCGGGGGAACGGCTGCGGCTCTCTTTCGGCCACCATGTTGGGCGGGAACACAGGTTTCCCCTTCAAGGATCAGCTGGAGACCTGGATCATGACCGCCGAGTCGGAGATTGTTGCCGACTGAAATACAGATATAATTATAGACCATCGGAGGAAATACATATGAAAATCGGAGTTATCGGCGGCGCAGGTGTGCGTACCGTCATCTTCATCAACGGATTGCTCAAGCGCTACAAGAAACTGCATATCGACGAGGTGGTTCTGTACGACATCGACCATGAAAAGCTGGCTATCATTGGCAAGCTCTGCCGTCACGTGGTTAAGCGTGAAGGGAAGGATCTGACGGTGCGGGAGGTCTACGACGCCGTAGATGCCATCAAGGGCATGGATTACATCGTGACCACCCTCCGTGTAGGGGGCGACCACTCCCGCGTTGTGGACGAATCGGTAGCCCTCGGCAATGGGGTCATCGGCCAGGAGACCACGGGTGTGGGCGGTTTTTCTATGGCTGTTCGCACCATTCCCGTTCTGCTGGAATACTGCGAGCTGATCGAGAAGCATGCTCCCGAGGCCTGGATCTTCAACTTCACCAACCCCTCGGGGCTGGTCACCCAGGCCCTGCACAGCGCGGGACACCACCGCATCATTGGCATCTGCGACGCCCCCAGCAGCCTGAAATACCGCATGGCGCAGAAGCTGGGTGTTACCGAGGAGGAGCTGTACGTGGAGTTCTTCGGCCTTAACCACTTGTCCTGGATCAAGAGCGTGCAGGTGAGGGGCGAGGAGATCATGCCCCGTCTCATCGAGGATGACGATTTCATGTCCTCCATCCAGGAGCTGGAGATCTTCGACCGCGAGGTGGTTCGCCAGACCGGCATGATCCCCAACGAGTATCTCTACTACTACTACCACCGCGAGCGTGCCCTCGCCAACATCAACAAGTCGGATATGACCCGCGGCCAGACCATTGAGAAGGTCAATATTCAGATGATGCAGGAGCTGGGTGCCATGGACATCGATGCGGATCCCGAGGAGGCTTTGCAGATCTTTTTGTACTACATGCAGCTCCGCGAGAACAGCTATATGTCCATCGAGTCCGGCTCTGCCAACCGTCCCATGCTGGAAAAGGGAAGCCTTCCCGTTCCCGAGGGCATGGGCTATGCCGGTGTCATGCTGGACTGCATCGAGGGAATGCAAAGCGAGGAAGGCCGCACGCTGGTTTTGAGCATTTTGAATCAAGGCTCCCTCCCCTTCCTGGCGGACGACGATGTGGTGGAGGTGACCTGCAACGTATCCAAGAGAGGCATTGAGCCCGTGAAGCAGGAGACCGTGCCCGCCATGAGCGAGCTGTACATCCGCCTCATCAAGCGCTACGAGCGGCTGACCGTAGATGCCGTCCGCGAGGGAAACGAGGAGTATGCCATTGAGGCGCTCATGACCCATCCCCTCATCAATTCCTACTCCCTCGCCAAGAAACTCATCGCCGACTACAACGAGGCGTATGGCGAGAAAATTCTGAAAGCCAAGGCCTGACTTTTGCCATAGAACAACGGAGGTTTTCGTTCCCATGAATCTGAATTTTCAATTTGACGGCAATATGAGCCGTGAAGTGCTGGAGAGCTACCTCTCCCGCGCCGTGACCGCCTCCTCCCTCTTTGAGACCGAAACCCTGGAGGATGATCTCCGCGCCATCAAGCGTCTGGGCGTCAAGTTCATCGGCCGTGCCTCGGGCATCTGGTATATGCTGGAGGATGACGAGGTCCATTTTGCAAAATCCAAGGCTTTGGCTGACGCCGTTCACGCCCGGGATCCCGAGATCATTCTGCAGGCTTGCGTCTTTGAGATCGTGACCAAGCGCATGAATACCCAAAAGATCCCCGCCTACGTCTTCGAGGCCTTCGGTAAGCCCGTGGAGGATCGTTGCTTCCGTTGGGAGGATGCCCGTATGCTCTCCGAGAACGGAGACACCGCATGGAATTCCGACTCCAATCGCGATCCGGGTAAGATCGGAGATATGCCCGACCTCAACCGAGACGAGGCCCGCATGTGGTTCTACTACCGCGCCACTCGCTACATCGACTGCGGCTACGAGGCTCTGCACATGGGGCAGGTTCACCTGTACACCGCCGAGGACAAGGGCATGAAGAAGACCTACGAGCTCTTCGGTATGATCCGCGAGTACGCGGCAAAGCACGCCCGCCGTCACAAGGTTCTGCTGGATGCCCACACCCACGGCGTGAGTGTGAACGGCAAGCTCCTTTTGGACTACCACGCCATGCCCTTCACCCGCGCTCCTCTGGAGCATTACGAGGGTCAAAGACTGGTGCTGGTCCGCGAGGGCTTCAGCGAGGGCGGTGAAAACCCCAACGGCTGGTACGGCGAGCAGATGCCCTACCTCATGGAGTACGACAACTGGGGAGGGAAGATGTTCGAGGAGGCCACCGTGGAGGAGGCCATCGAGAACAGAGGTCGCCATCAGGTTGCCCGCTGGCAGTGGTGGGGCTTTGATCAGATCGGTTGGTTTGCCAATCAGTCTGAGGAGATCCGCAACCACTTCATTGAATACACCTACCGCTGGACTCAGATCAACAATCCCCACGCCTTCTTCGAAATGCCCTTCCGCCGTATGCTCAGCGATGCCCGCGTGGAAATGACCCGCGGCGATAACGGCGAGCCCGGGGTGAATCATTACTACCAGATCAATAACAAGTCGGCCGACTGTCCCATGGGCTTTGGCCAGGAGGATATCATGGCGTCTTGCTGGGCAGACGGTGACCGCCTGCGGGATGGTTACGCCAACCCCGAGCATCTCATCCGCTACGGCTGTCGGGAGCAGTACGATCCCGAGACCGGCTTCAAGCTCCCCGAGAAGGTGGTGGTGTACGGCAGCTTCCAGCCCTTCGTAGGGTGTGAGGAGAACGACTCCAACAGCGAGGTGACCCGTATGTATTACATAGGGGACAACACCTACATGCTGTCGGTGGTCATCCCCTTTGCCGGCACCTACGATTATGCCATCTCCACCTACGGCACTCTGTCGGCGGTCTACGCCGCCCGGAGCTACCGTCCCGCCAGCGGCGACGGCTACAAATCCCATTTCACCACCAAGCGGGATAACTGCGTGGTGAAGTTTACCTTCCGTTACATGGAGAATACGGTTTCTGCCGAGGTCGTGGAATAAGACACGGCGAACCGGACAGGAGATCCCTATGAATGAGCTTTACCGAGTCGAAGGAACCCTGAACCGCGGCTTTACGGGGCAGATCACCTATACGGTCTGCCTGGAGGAGCCTTGTACCGAGCTGGACGTCCATCTGACCTACGATTTTGCCGAGCTTCGCTACAGAGACGATCATGCGGCGCTGACCCCTTCCGACATTGTCAAGATCTACGGAAGCGAGGAACATTACCGTGAGTGTCCCCCCATCACCTCCGCGGTGCTGGAGAAAACCATCCGTGAGGTCAGCGATATGAGCGGATATATCATCAGCGAGGAGGAAGCCCGCAAGTTCTTGGTCTACGACATTGACCTCAAGACCGAGATCCACCCGTTGGCTATGTTGGGTGATGAATTCATCGGTTGCATTCACAAGCAGCTTCCCGACCGCCACATGATCTTTCGGGGCGACTACGCTTCCCAAGGATGTATTCCTCAAAAGAAGTTCGAGGGGGTTCTGAAGATCACCCTGCTGGTGTTCAACGTGGCCAAGGATCAGACCCGCTACACCCTGACGGTCAGCGGGCAGTAAGGGGGCATTATGTTCAAGCGTTACGAGTTACACAATCATACCAGCGAATCCGACGGCCCCATCTCCTGTCGCGAAGTTGTGGAGATGATGGTAGCGGACGGGGTGGACTGCTTTGCCATCACCGATCACAACACCATCTCGGGCCACTACATCCTCCGGGATCTGATGAAGCACTACCCCTCCGTGCAGTGCGCCTACGGCATGGAGTACACCACCTATTTCGGTCATATCGTATGCCCTGTCCTGGAAACCTATGTGCCCTGGGAATCCATAGACCGCCACAAGCCCGAGCGACTCTTTGCGGCCTGCAAGCAGGCAGGAGGGATCACGGGCATCGCCCATCCCTTCGCCTATGGTGAGCCCTTTGCCAAAGGGTGTCGGTTTGAGATGGAGATCCGCGACTTTACCCACGTGGATTACATCGAGATCATAAACAATTCCGAGCCGCTCCATCAAGTCAGCGGCCCAGCCATCCGCTGGTGGGAGGAGCTGGTGCTGAGCGGTGTCCGCATCTCCGCCTGCGCGGGGATGGATCTCCACAAGGTGACCGATTACATGGCGGGAAAATTCGCCACCTACGTCGAAGGCGAGGCGGACGGCGACAGCGTAGCCGAGCTGCGCGCTGCCTTGGCGGCGCAAAAGACTTGGGTATCCAAGGGCCTGCTGGTGGAGTGGCATCGCGACGGAGAGCGTGTCCGCTTTTCCCTCCACGATGCGAAAAAGCCGGGTTTTGTCCCTTCCGAGGCCTATACGCTGACCCTGAAAAGCAGGGAAGGTGTTCGTGAGTTCGACATAACGGGCGGGACTCTGACCCTTCCGCTGTCGGAGCTGACGGATACCGAGATCCCCATGCTTTACGGCGGCGAGGTCGAGTTGGAAAACTTGATCTGCGTTTCCCCCGTGATCCGCAAGGAATCGTTGTAACCGTAGAATGTTCCCACATTTAGGAAATATAGAAGGATATATGTATCATGAACCAATTTTCTCATATCTTACGGGATCAGATCGACACCGTCTGCAAGAAGCTCTACGAGATGGGGCGGGACGATCTGGCTCTGCTCTTCACGAAATGTTACCCCAATACTCTGGAGACCACTACCAAGCTTCTGGACGACGGCTCCGCCTTCGTCATCACGGGTGATATCCACGCCATGTGGCTCCGCGACTCAGCCGCTCAGGTGCATCACTACCTCCCCGTGGCCGCCGAGAACGGTGAGTTGGCCGATATCATTGAAAAGATGATCAAGCGCTACGCCATCTACGTTCCCAAGGACCCTTACGCCAACGCTTTCAACGAGTGCGATAACGACCGAGGCCACAGGGAGGATCTGACCTTCCGCTCTCCCTGGGTATGGGAGCGCAAGTACGAGGTGGACTCCCTCTGCTCGGTGATTTTCATCGCCTATAAGTTCTGGAAGAAGACGGGGCGCACGGGACACCTGGACGAGGCGTATAAACAGATGCTCACCATGATTCTGGATCTCTGGGAGACCGAGCAGTACCACGCCGAGAAGTCCTCCTACACCTTCGAGCGTCCCGAGCCTCCTAAGCCCACCGATACCCTGACCCACGGCGGTCACGGCTCTCCCGTGGGCTATACCGGCATGACCTGGTCGGGATTCCGCCCCTCGGATGACGCTTGTACCTACCATTATCTCATTCCCGCCCAGATGTACGCCGTGGTGGTTCTGCGCTACCTCTCCGAGATGGCACGCGAGGTCTACGGTGACGAGGATCTGGCTCTCCGCGCCGAAAAACTGGGTAGTGAGATTAACGAGGGTATCCAAAAGTACGGTATGGTGGATCACCCCACGTACGGCCGCATCTATGCCTACGAGACCGACGGTCTGGGGAACTACAACCTCATGGATGATGCCAACGTCCCCTCTCTCCTGTCTGCTCCCTATCTGGGTTACTGCTCCGCCGACGATCCCGTTTACCAAAACACCCGCCGATTCATTCTGTCGGAGGATAACCCCTTCTACTTTACGGGTAGCAAGCTCCACGGCATCGGCTCTCCCCATACCGAGCACGGCTTCGTCTGGCCCATCTCCCTTGCCCTCCAAGGCTTGACCGCAACCGATCCCACCGAGGTGGAGGAGGTGCTTTCCATGCTGGCCTCCTCCCACGCGGGGACTTACTTCATGCATGAGAGCATCAATGCCGACAACGAGTACGAGTTCAGCCGCGAGTGGTTCGCCTGGGCAAATTCCATTTTCTCGGAGCTGGTGCTGAAGTACGCGGGGTTTGAGATCTGACGGATGTTTCAATAAGCAAAAGTCCTATGGCCTGCACGACGGCGGCTATACAGGACACCTTCGGAAACTCCTCCCACAACGAATCAGGGAAGCTGCTTTGATTCATGATCTCCAAATAAAAAACACGGATATTCCTCAGCGGTTGCCAAGGAATATCCGTGATTTTTTATCTGTTCAATAGAGCGCGTCCGTCCCATTCGGGGTGGAGCTCGATCCCCATCACGGCTGCTGCGGTGGGGGCAATATCGATCAGCGAGGTGTTTTCAATGACCTTGCCGGGCTCAAAATCAGGGCCGTACAAAAACAGAGGAATGGTCATATCCTCGGGACTGGCCGAGCCGTGAGTAAAATCGTGACCGCCGTGGTCTGCGGTGATGATGATGGAGTATTCTTCGCCGCAGGCTTCGAAAACCCGCTTGACGTTGTCGATGGCGATGGACAGACGACGCAGGTATTCCTCGCTCATCCAGCCTCTGGAATGGCCGCCCTTTTCGTCCAGATCCAGCATATACAACATGACGAAATCGGGATGATAGCGGTCAATGGCCATCAGGCAATGGTCGGTCACCGCGGTGTCGGAAAGGTCATCGTAGTCAATGTTCAGGCAGAAGGAGAAGGTGTAGCTGCCGGGAGAGGCAAGGTCACGCAGATAATCCCAGTTATAGAACATACCCGTCGTGCCGCCCGCCTGGCGCACCTGCTCAAAAATACCGGGTGTGGGGTTTTCGGGCTTTACGTAGGTGTTGGTCTTGATGCCGTGACGGTCGGGAGTCTGTCCGTGGGTCATAGAATAGTGACAGGGGAAGGTATCTGAGGGAAACACGGCTTGCGAGTTGTAGTTGTAGGTACAGAGCTGCTCCAGGGTTTTGACGTAGGGGTTGCCGCACATCTGCATGGCATCCGCACGCGCGCCGTCGATTGATATGAGAATTACTTTGTTTTTCATTGTGTAACTCCTTTTTCTGATTATTTCTTATCGAATCCTGTCATCGATCAGAACTATGCCCGGTTTCCTGTTCCGTTTTGAACCCGATATTCCTGCGGCGTGACTCCAATGAGCTGCTTGAAGCATCGGTTAAAGCTGCTGTGAGTCGCATATCCGCATTTTGTGGCAATGCTGAAGATGCTTTCATTCGTATTTCTCAGCAAATAACAGGCGTGATCCATCTTGATGTTCCGTACGTACTCCGTGTACGTGATCCCCACGCTCTTCAAGAACATTCTGGAGAGGTAGGATTCATTGTAACGAAGCTCCTTGGCGAGATCATGCAGGGTACAGGAATTGCCTATGTTGTTTTCGATGTAGATGAAAATATCGCGAAGTAGCTGGGTGCTTCCGGAGAAGGTATCCTCCTCGGTGTAGTCAATTTCCGAATAGAATAAAGCGCACACCGCATACAGAAAACCCTTTATGGAAGCAATATCGTTTTTTTCTTGCATGTTCATGAACATATCCCGATACAAGGTGGGAATGTCATGGAGAAGGATAGAATGCAGCTTGTATTTGGAAATGGAGGTGGATACAGCGGCGATCAGATCGTCAGAGAAAACGCAGAGCAGACAGGTTCCGCTCATCCCCGCCTCGGTCTCGTAGCTGTGGATCCGGTAGGGCTTGACCAGGATCAGATCTCCCGCCTTCAGGGAATACTTGGTATTGTCGATCTGCATATTCATCTCCCCCTCCAGCATAAGCACCATTTCATAGCAACGGTGCATATGTAAGGGGAAGGAATGGTTGGTATTCTTTTCGTACAGAAAATGGTTCGAACCGATCCCGTGTTCGATTTCATAAAAAACCATATTCATAACGGTAGCTCCTCCTTCTTTTGACGGTGGCGGACAAGACCGATGACCGAGGACGAGATGGCCACGACCTCGTTAACAGTTCCTCCGATGGAGGGAATGAACAGATTGTAAATCAGAATGAGGGTCGAGGTGAGCAGGATGCTCTTACGGAGATTCTGGGAATTGCAGTAGCCCATGGCCAGGGTGTTCAGGGTGATACCGACCACGAAAAAGATGCTGTGGTACCCCTCCCAGAGAAAGGCTGACATGACCGCCATGATCAGCGACAAGAGGGCAGGGAGGATAACGGCGCAATACCTGTTCTTATCCTTGTACATGTAGCAGATGTTGCGGACAATGCACATGATGTTGAGCCCCAGAGCGGTGATGCCGCCCAGCATGGCGTAGGCGATGCAGGAAACGCCGGTCGCGATCGCGTTGACTATGAAGATCTGACGGGTAGACTTCATTTGATAGGTAACGAAGGTTATGATAACAGCGATCACGCTGATGATCTGACCAATGATCTCAATGGGTTGCATACGGTTCCTCACAGACGGTTTATTGATTCTACATATATTGTAACATGTTACCGTTTTTTTTTCAATGCCCAATTATGAACAGGTAAGAAAAAGACTATATGAAGTCATGACATGGAAAGTGTTGGCGGTTGACAGGAATCGTTGAATATTGTATAATATACTTGCGATACGTTTTGCAGGACAAAACGAAAATAATGAAAGGAAGTATTACCATGAACAAGTTCAAGAAGATGCTTACGGTAATCATGGCCGTGGCCATGCTCCTCAGCATCAGCACCTGCCTCAGCATTCCCGCAGCAGCCGCAAGCGCTCCCGAAATCGTCAAGGACGGTTTGGTCGCGTGGTATGACGGTGCCAACAACTCCAACGGTGAACAGGACCATGATGCTACGGTCTGGAAGGATCTGACCGGTAACGGCAACCACCTCCAGATGCGTGTGAACGAGACCAACTACTGGACTGACAACGCGTACCACATCGACGCATCCTCCTACTATTTCCCCGATGCCGTTAAGGACGTTATCAATGGCGAGACCTACACCATCGAGTTCGTGGCCGGTGAGCTGACCTTCGCCGCTACCAACTGGATCACCCTGATGTGCTCCGACAACGACGAGCTTTCCATCTTTGTTCGCGTTCCCAACGGCACCGACACCGAAACCAACTTCGAGTACAAGTACAACGACAAGAACAGCGACCGTCCCAAGATCGATAACGGTGCCGAGACCATCAACAACGCCACCGTTGCCATCACCTTCGACCTGTCCGATCCTCTGTACGGCGAGTGCATCGTATACGTCAACGGCGTGGCTATGGGTATGGGTGTTCCTCAGCACACCAACATTGCCGATACCGTGTCCTTTGGTCACGAGAACCCCCAGCGCGCTTGGAGCGGTGATATCCATGGCTTCCGTTTCTACAACAGAGCCCTGACCCCTGAGGAGGTTATGGCTAACTCCGACGCTGACCAAAGAAAGTATCGCGAGGGCAACTACTATCCTCCTACCGAGGAATACGACGGTTCTGGAGAGGACATCATGGGCGGTCTGACCGGCGATTTCAAGAACACCGTCATTCCCATGATGGAAGAGCTGGATCTGATCCCCACCGAAGGCTACTACGGAACCGCGAGCATTATCGACCCCCAAATGTACAACAAGGAAGAATGGGCCAACGTTCGTTTCATCCGTACCAAGGATCTGGACCTGGATAATGGGAACCCTCGCAAGCCCGGCTTTTACATCAACTACCAGAAGTACTGCCGCAGAACCGGTCTGGAGAATCTGAGCGCCGATGACGTTCAGTACATTGTTGCTAAGGTCAGAGCAGAGGGTACTGTTGGAGACATGACCCTGCATGTTTGCTCCGGCGGCTACAACAGCTTCTTTGAGGTAGCTGCGACCGAATCTTACTTCTTCGGCTTTGAGGACACCACCGAGACCCAGTACATGCTCTATGAGCTGAACGGTGCCTACACCGGTAACATCAACAACCTGTATTTCGAGTTCCAGGAAATGGAGACCGATGCTGTTGTTTACGTTGAGGAGGTCTGCCTCTTCACCGATGCTGAGGCCGCTTTTGCTTACGCCGGTATCGAGGAGGAGACCAAGGCTCCTGTGACCCAGGCTCCCGAGACTGAACCCGAGACCGAAGCTCCCGAGACCGAAGCTCCCGAGACCCAGGCTCCCGAGACCGAAGTTCCTGCAGAGTCCGGCTGTGGCTCTGTGATCGGCTTCAGCGCTGTCGCTATTCTGGCTGCCGGTGCTGCCTTCGTTGCTCTGAAGAAGAAGGACTAATTATTGTATGTTTTGCGCACCGTCTCCCCCCCTTGACGGTGCGCACCCCCGGAGGCTCGTGCCCGCGGACAATGACTCCGTTGGTACGGGCCTCTTTTCAAAATCATTGAGCTTTTGAATGGCGGCTTATTCCGATAAACCGCCGTCCAAAAGCTCAATAAAGAAAACTTCACACTCACCATATTATTCAGAAAGCGCGGTTGTAGTTGTATATGAGAACAAAAATACGAAAGATTCTTACATCCGAAAAAAGCAGTAAAGTATTGGTCATTACCTGCTGGCTGATCTACATGATCGCCTACCTGACCCGCAATACCTACGCAGCCTCCATCGTCCACCTGACGGGGGAAGGACTCATCACCACCTCCATGGCGGGACTGGTTAGTACCTGCTATTTCATCAGCTACGGCAGCGGCCACCTCATTAACGGTATTCTGGCCGACCGGGTATCTCCCGTACCCATGCTGAGCATTGGTATTATCGGCACGGCCGTTGCGAATCTGCTCATGCCGGTGGTGATCCCCTCGGTTCCCGCCATGATCGCCGTCTGGACGGCAAACGGCTTCTTTGAGTCCATGCTGTGGGCGCCCATCGTGGTGCTGTTCTCGGGGGTTATCGCCGAGAGGCTCCGCCATTCCGCCATGGCGGCCATATCCTCCTCGCGCCCCACCGGACAGATCCTGGCGTACCTGTTTTCCGCTGCCTTCTCTTACTTGGGAGCGGGATATGCGGTGCCCTATGTAGTTGCTGCCGTCTGCGCACTGGTGACAGTCGTACTTTTGGTGGTTGTGTCCACCGCAGCTTTCTCTGCTCCTGACGTACAAAGAGTGGAGGTTGTGCCCAAGGAAAAGAAGACCGCAGACCGGTCTGCATCCCTGTTCGGCCTTATGGTTACCAGCGGCGCGCTGATCTTTTTGATCCCCGTGGTCTTCCACGGTATGCTCAAGGATGGCGTCAACACCTGGGTGCCCACCATCCTGCGGGACACCTTTGATACCTCGGCGGCCCTGTCCACTGTCCTGGCCATCATCCTTCCTTTGGCGGGACTGACCGGTGTGTTCTTTGCCAACTTTCTCTTAGGGCGCAAGCGCCTGCTGGGCAACCACCCCTTGATCGGCATCATCATCATGCTGCTCACCGCCATCCCCACCGCCCTGCTTCTGGGAGCCAAGGCCATGACCCTCGTGGTGGGCGTAATCTGCCTGTGTCTGATCTCCTTCCTGATGGAATCCTTCAACCACGTTTTCTCGGTCATGATGCCCACGAAATTCGCCTCCTACGGCAAGGCCGCCACGGTCTCGGGCATCATCAATTCCCTCATTTATATCGGCAGTGCCATATCGACCTACGCCTTTGGCGCCGTGGCAGAGCAGGTAGGTTGGAGCATGACGACGGTCATGTGGCTGGCGCTGGCTCTCTCCTCTGCACTCATTCTGGCCTTCGCCATGAAGCCCTGGAAGCGGTTTGCGGACAGGAATAGCCGCTGACGCGGGCATAAATACGGCATTTCGCCTATACGTCGGAATTTTTTACCATTTGCTTAAGGAGAATATCGATGCTTTTTACGGATAAATTCATTCAAGCAACGCGCGCATACAACACGCTGGAGACCCCCGTCCCCGCCCACTATTTCCGTCGTTCGGTTACAGTTGACCAGGAAACGACCGCCACTTTGCGGGTAGCGGTCTGCGGATTTTACGAGCTTTTTTTGAACGGGGAAAAGATCACCCGCGGCTTTCTCTCCCCGTATATCAGCAATCCCGACGATATGGTGTATTACGACGAATATGCGGTTACGCTGGTTCCCGGAGAAAACGTGCTTGGTTTCATCCTGGGCAACGGTTTTCAGAATAACCCCGGCGGTTACATCTGGGACTTCGACAGGGCTTCCTTCCGAAGCGCGCCCAAGCTGGCGCTGACGCTGGAGACCGAGGACGGCAGACTCATAGCCGATAGCGGGGCGGATATCCGTGTCGCTCCGTCCCACATTATCAGCGACGATTACCGTTTTGGTGAGCACTGCGATGCACGTCTGGCTATCCCGGGCTGGAATCTGCCCGGCTTTGATGACTCGTCGTGGGCAAGCGCCATTGTTGTTCCCGCGCCCAAGGGTGAGCTTCGCCGTGCTGACGTCGAGCCCATCATCAAGGAGCGGGAGATCGCTCCCGTGAGCATTACCAAGAGCGGTGACGGGTATGTGTATGATTTCGGGGAGTCTAACGCGGGTATTTGCCGCTTACGGATCCAAGGCTTGGCGGGACAGAAGGTCGAGCTTCGTCATGCCGACGCTACAAAAGACGGCAATATCCGTTTGGATCACGTGTGGTTCGTGCGGGACTACTGGGAGCGGGACCGTCACATCGTCCACCTTGATACCTATATCTGCAAAGGGGAAGGGGAGGAGATCTACGAGCCCTCCTTTACCTACCACGGCTTCCGCTACGTGCGTGTGGATGGGATCACCGAGGAGCAGGCGACGCCGGACCTGCTGACATACCTGGTCTATCACACCGATTTGGGTGACCGCGGCAACTTTTTCTGTTCGGACGAGACCGCGAATAAGATCCAGGAGATCACCCGCCGCAGTATCCTATCCAACTTCCACCATTTCCCCACGGATTGCCCCCAGCGGGAAAAGAACGGCTGGACCGCCGATGCG
>JAZRFR010000124.1:0-7150 GCA_045643785.1 Eubacteriales bacterium
GAAAAAAGTTCTTTGGAATCTCAAAAACTTTCAAAAAGAATTATCTGACAATATTTTATTAAAGTTCTTGAAGGGGGTCTGGGGGGCACTTCTTTCAAGAAGTTCCTCCCTGTCGCACCCCCCCCCTACGCCCATGTAAAAATCCAACAAAATTTCCCCTTTCTCCTTGACATTTCCCCAAAAATCCGTTATAATATACCCATATTTCATTTTGTACCCCCCGAAAGGAACCGATACCATGGCAAAAATGTGGGCAGGCCGCACCGACGGCGTCACCGATCAGATCGCAGACGAGTTCAATTCTTCCATCCATTTCGATTCCCGTATGTACCGTCAGGACATCACGGGCAGTATGGCTCACGCCGCCATGCTGGGGGCGCAGGGAATCATCACCGCTGAGGAAGCCGATACCCTTATTTCGGGGTTGGAGGGCGTCCTTGCCGATATCGAATCCGGCGCACTTCCCATCGACATGACCTGCGAGGATATTCATATGTTCGTGGAGCAGGTGCTGACCGAGCGACTGGGCGACGTGGGTAAAAAGCTTCACACCGCCCGTAGCCGTAACGACCAGGTGGCTCTGGATATCCGCATGTACCTCCGCGACGAGATCACCGAGATCATCGCCCTTGTCCGCGACCTCATCGAGGCCTTGGCCGATCAGGCGGAGGCCAACGCCGCCACCATCATGCCCGGCTATACCCACCTCCAGCGCGCCCAGCCCATTACCTTCGGTCACCACCTCATGGCTTACGCTATGATGCTCCTCCGTGACATTGACCGCCTCCGTGACTGTAACCGCCGCATGAATCTCTCCCCCATCGGCTCTTGCGCCCTGGCGGGAACCACCTACGACACCGACCGCCGCTTCGAGGCCTCCAAGCTGGGCTTTGACGGTATCTGCCTCAACTCCTTGGACGGTGTTTCCGACCGTGACTTTGCCGTGGAATTCATGTCCGCCTGCGCCCTGATGATGATGCATCTCTCCCGCTTCTCGGAGGAAATTATCCTTTGGTCCAGCTGGGAATTCAAGTTTGTAGAGCTGTCCGACGCCTATACCACAGGCTCCTCCATCATGCCCCAGAAGAAGAACCCCGATATGGCCGAGCTGATCCGCGGTAAGACGGGACGGGTTTACGGCGACCTGGTCGCTCTGTTGACCACCCTCAAGGGCTTTCCTCTGGCCTACAACAAGGATATGCAGGAGGACAAGGAGCGCATTTTCGACTGCGTGGATACCGTCAAGATGTGCCTCGCCGTGGCCGCTCCCATGGTGGCTACCATGAAGGCCATTCCCGAGAATATGATGAAGGCCGCCCAGGGCGGATTCATCAACGCCACCGACCTGGCCGACTATCTGGTGAAGAAGGGTCTGCCCTTCCGCTCGGCCTACAAGATCTCGGGTCAGATCGTCGCCCATTGCATCGCAAACAGGGAAGTATTGGAGACTCTGCCCCTGGAAACCTACCGCACCTTCTCCGACCTCTTTGACACCGACCTCTACGACGAGATCAGCCTCACCACCTGCGTGGAAAAGCGCATTTCCGAGGGCGGTACTTCGGTGGGATCCGTGAAGGCGCAGATTGCGTTTGTGCGGGAACAGCTTGCTTGATATTTTCTTCGTAACACAGCTATTTCACATGGGAATAGCTGTGTTTTTTGATGCAAAAAATCCATGAAAAATCCTTCCTTTCCGCTCCTCCGTCTTGACAATTTCAAAAAAATGCGGTATAATATAAAGAAGACTATTTTTCGCAAAGCAAAGGAGCCGACATGGCAAAACAGTATATCCTCCCCCCCATCAGCCTCCCCGAGCGTAAGGACTATACAGCCCGCATCCGCGCGTGGAACGAGGCCCATACCGCCGAGTGTGGAAAGCACCGCCGGTGCTTCGTCCTGACCTTCGGGTGTCAGCAGAATGAGGCCGACAGCGAGAAAATTTCGGGTATGGCCGAGGAAATGGGCTATGAGATCACGACCACTCCCGAGGATGCTGACCTGATCATGGTCAACACCTGTGCGATCCGCGAGCACGCCGAGAAAAAGGCGCTGTCCATCATCGGACAGTACAAGCACATCCGCGCAAAGAATCCCGACCTCATCATCGGTGTCTGCGGCTGTATGACCGCCCAGGAGCATCGACGCGAGGAGCTCAAGATGAAGTATCCTTACGTCACCTTCACCCTGGGTACGGCCTCCCTCCACCATTTCCCCAAGGTGCTGTGGGATACCATCCAGCAGAAGCGCCGCTTCATCACCACCGAGAGCGAGGAGGACTTCGTGAGGACCGTGGCCGAGGGCGCGCCCATCCGCCGCGAGTCGGGCTACCGCGCCTGGGTCTCCATCATGTACGGATGCAATAATTTCTGTTCCTACTGCATCGTCCCTTACTGCCGAGGCAGAGAGCGGAGCCGTAAGAAAGAGGATATCGTCGCGGAAGTCAGAGAGCTGGTGGAGGCTGGCTACAAGGAGATCACCCTCTTGGGTCAGAACGTCAACTCCTACGGCAAGGGCACCGATTGCGATTTCGCCGACCTGGTGGCCGAGCTGGATCAGATCGAGGGCGACTGGTGGCTGTCCTTCATGACGTCCCATCCCAAGGATGCCTCCCGCAAGCTCATTGACGTCATGGCGAGTGGTAAGCACATCGCCCGCCGATTCCATCTCCCCATGCAGTCGGGCAATAACCGCGTTCTGAAGGCCATGAACCGCCACTACGACATGGACAAGTATCTGGACGCCGTCCGCTACATGCGGGAGAAGATGCCCGACGTGGTCATCACATCCGACATCATCGTGGGCTTCCCCGGAGAGACCGGGGAGGAGTTTGAGGACACCCTCACGGCTCTGGAAACGGTGCGCTTCGATATGCTCTACTCCTTCATCTACTCTCCCCGCAAGGGCACTCCCGCCGCCGAGATGGAGCAGATTCCCGACGTCACCAAGGGCAACCGCTTTGACCGCCTGCTGGCCACCCAGAACGCCATCGCCGCCGAGAAGAATCAGCCCATGCAGGGAACCACCGTTCGTGTTCTTTGCGATGGTGAGAGCAAGGGCAACCCCGAGGTCTACAGCGGCCGCACCGAGGGAGGGAAGATCGTTTTCTTCCAAGGCACGCCCGATATGACGGGGAAATTTGTCCACGTTCGCATCGAGAGAACCGAGGCCTTCGCCCTTTGGGGAGAGATCGCGGAGTAACTTCCAAATACCCCCGCAAGGCGAAGCCAAGGAGTATGGGGGATGGGGCAACCGAGAACCCAAAACACACCGAAAGTATCCCCGGGGAAGGGGGCGAGAAACTTCGGCGTCTGAGATGGTTCTTGCCCCCTTCCCCAGGATCTCCCCCGACATCTCCCGACCGCCGGGGAACACCAATCAAACAAAAATAATAACTCAATAACAGGAGAAACCACCATGGAAAACACCACCAACAACAAGAACGTATTTGAACTCGCCATCACCCTCGGCAAGGCCCTTAAGGAGGACGAGCGTCTCGTCCGCATGGAGAACGCCCGCAAGGCTTACGAGGAGGATCCTACCCTTAAGACACTCATGACCGAGTACGACGTCCAGCAGAAGGCCATCCAGCAGGTGGCCGCCGCCGAGGACTTTGATCCCCAGCTTCTGGAGTCCATCCAGAACCGCATCAACGAGCTGTACGACCAGATCATGGCCGCTCCCGTGTACCTGGAGCTCATCGAGGCGCAGGAGGCTGTTAACGAGCTGATGAACGCCGTCAACAACACCATTACCTTCGCCATCACGGGTGAGATGCCTTCCAATTGCACCCACGATTGCTCTACCTGCGGAGGTTGTCATTGATTTGACTGCGTAGGGGCGACCTGTGGTCGCCCGCGGACAGTCGAGGACGCCTGTCCCTACGGCTTGTGTGATCCGCGGACAGTCGAGGACGCCTATCCCTACGGCTTGTGTGATCGTGTAGGGGCGGCCATTGGCCGCCCGCGGGCGAGCAATGCTCGCCCCTACAGACCATGAAACATTAAGATTTTAGAAAAGAGGTACACCGCCATGACGCCCATGATGGAGCAATATTTTGAGGTCAAGGAGCAATACAAGGATTTCCTTCTGTTCTACCGTCTCGGAGATTTCTACGAGATGTTCTTTGACGACGCCATCACCGCCTCCCGCGTGCTGGAGCTGACCCTGACGGGCAGAGATTGCGGAGAGGCCGAGCGGGCTCCCATGTGCGGTGTCCCCTTCCATGCGGCGGATACCTACATCGGCCGCCTCATCGAGCGCGGCTACAAGGTGGCCATCTGCGAGCAGGTGGAGGATCCCGCTACCGCCAAGGGGCTTGTCAGGCGCGAAGTCATCCGCGTGGTGACCCCCGGCACGGTCATTGAGTCCACTCTCCTGCCGGAGCAGAAGAACAACTACCTCTGCTCCCTCTACGTCACGGGCACCGAGTATGGCCTCTGCTTTGCGGATATTTCCACCGCCCAGGTCTTCGCGACGGTTCTGGACGGCGCAGAGGCGGATCAGCACCTTGTCAACGAGCTGGGGACTTACTCCCCCCGCGAGGTGATCTCCAATCTGGGTAAATCCCGATTCCCCGGCGCCGCCGACTTCCTGAACGCCAAGGGCGCCATGCTTTCCGACAACCAAGGCCGCCGTTACGACCCCGATGCCTGCCGCGAGCTGGTGGCCGCCCAGTTTGCGGGGAATATCCGGGAGGACATTCTCCAAAACCGCGCCATCGTCTGCGCCGTGGGCGGACTTCTCGATTATCTGATCGAGACCCAGAAATCCGACATTTCCTACATCAAGGAGCTGCAGGTCTTCAGCGAGGGGCAGTATCTGGAGCTGGACGTCAACACCCGCCGCAATCTGGAGCTGACCGAGACCATGCGTACCAAGGAAAAGAAGGGCTCTCTCTTGTGGGTGCTGGATCGCACCAAGACCTCCCCCGGCGCGAGAATGCTTCGCCAGTGGGTGGAGCATCCCCTCCTGTCCCCTGCCCACATCCTGCGCCGTCAGGGTGCCGTGGAGGAGCTTTTCGGCAACTTCATGAAGCGTGAGGAGATCGGGGAACTGCTCTCCCACGTGCTTGACCTGGAACGCCTTGTCACCAAGATCGTCTACGGCACCGCCAACGCCAAGGATCTTCGCGCCGTCTCCGCCACCGCTGCCGTTCTCCCCGAGCTGCGCCGTCTGCTGGAGGAGTCCACCTCTGAGGAGCTGTCCCGCATCTGGCGGGAGCTGGATACTCTCGAAGATATTTGCGGTGAGATCAACCGCGCCATCTGCGAGGAGCCTCCCTTTACCGTCCGTGACGGCGGTATGATCGCCGACGGCTATGACCCCGAGGTGGATCGCCTCCGCTCCATCATGACCGACGGTCAGGGCTGGGTGGAGCGTGTCGCCGCCGAGGAGAAGGAGAGAACCGGCATCAAGACCCTCAAGGTGGGCTACAACAAGGTCTTCGGCTACTACATCGAGGTCTCCAAATCCTTCGTGAACATGGTGCCCGATACCTACATACGAAAGCAGACCCTTTCCAACTATGAGCGCTACATCACCCAGGAACTGAAGGACATGGAAGCCACCATCCTCGGCGCCAAGGACAAGCTCTGCGCCCTGGAATACGAGCTGTTCAATCAGGTGCGTGACTTCGTGGCGCAAAGGGAAGCCCGTGTGCGCCATACCGCGCGCCTGCTTTCCGAGTTGGACTGCTTCCAGTCTCTGGCAAGCGTTGCCTCCCGCTACCAGTACGTCCGCCCCGACATCAACGACAGCGATGTGATCACTGTCAAGGACGGCCGCCACCCCGTTGTGGAGCGGTTCGTGAGAGACAGCTACTTCGTCCCCAACGACGTCATGCTGGACACCCGCGACAACCGCCTCATGCTCATCACGGGCCCCAATATGGCGGGTAAATCCACCTACATGCGCCAGGTCGCCCTCATTGTTCTGCTGGCCCAGATCGGCTCCTTCGTCCCCGCCGTGGAGGCATCCATCGGCGTGGTGGACAAGATGTTCACCCGCGTAGGTGCGTCGGATGATCTGGCAAGCGGTCAGTCCACCTTCATGCTGGAGATGAACGAGGTGGCCTACATTCTGCGTAACGCCACCAAAAAGAGCCTCATCATCTACGACGAGGTTGGTCGCGGCACCTCCACCTTCGACGGTATGTCCATCGCCCGCGCCATCATGGAGTACACCGCCGGCCGCAAGATCGGCGCAAAGACCCTGTTTGCCACCCACTACCACGAGCTGACGAGCATGGAGGAATCCTACGACGGCATCGTGAATTACCACATCGCCGCCAAGAAGCGGGGCGACTCCATCACCTTCCTGCGTAAGATCGTCCGTGGCTCCACCGACGACAGCTACGGTATTGAAGTAGCCAAGCTGGCGGGTCTGCCCAATGAGGTCATCAAGCGCGCCCGCGAGGTGCTGGCTCACGTGGAGGAGTCCTCCAAGGCCGTCCGCGACGCGGTGGATGCCTCGGGTACGGGCACGAAAAAGCCTGTTGTTGATGATGGCGCCATTACCATGGACGATATGCTCAATCAGCAGCTCATTGAGGAGATCCGACAGGTGGATCTCAATACCCTGTCGCCCTTTGAGTGCATGTCGCTCATGTTTGAGTGGAAAAAGAGATACAGATAAATTGCAGTTTGTCGGTGAGTTGTTTATTACCTTAAGAACTTTTGATGTCCCTTTCTGTCCATGGCGACAGAAAGGGACGGAAAGAACGCCACTTAAGGAAGAAACCCACGGTTTCTTCCTTAAGTATCCATCTTCCTAATCCGGGCGACTCTTTCGCCAGGAGGCGAAAGAGTCAGATTGCGCGTGTGGTCGCAAAGACCCGAAAACCCGCACGAACGGCAGAGTGCCGTCCGCGCGGAACTCGCCGCTTTGCTTCTACCCCAAAGTCGCTGTTTTCCTTATTGGGCAAGAGGAAACCGTGGGTTGCCCCCAAACAGGCGCCTAACCGCCCGGCCGTCACTCTGACGACCGTGGGGCTCCATGGCAAACTGCGACTTGACAGCGCATTGGCCATTTTGCCCACTGGCAAAATGGCGCGCAGATAAGGCGATAGAATTCTTAAGGAAAGTACCGTGGGTACTTTCCTTAAGCGGTGTTCTTTTGGTACTTTTCTGTCACTGCTGACAGAAAAGTACAT
>JAZRFR010000125.1:0-4196 GCA_045643785.1 Eubacteriales bacterium
CCACAAACTGCAATTTATCTCTTTGCCGCCATCATCACCATGCGTTCGCAGAGGTCATCGTAGGAGATGCCCACGGCGGCGGCGGCTTGTGGGAGGGGGCTGGTGGGGGTCATGCCGGGGAGGGTGTTGGCCTCCAGGCACCAGGGCGTGCCGTTTTGATCCAGAATGAAATCGAAGCGGGCGTAGCCGCGCAGGCGCAGAGCCTCAAAGCCGCGGCGGGTGGCGGATTCCAGATCGGCGACCTCGGCTTCCGTGAGATCCGCAGGGCAGATCTCGGTGGTCTGACCCGCCTGATACTTGTTTTCGTAGTCGTAAAAGCCCGTCAGAGGAATGATCTCCACGGCGGGAAGCACCTCACCGTCCAGATAGCTGACGGTCAATTCCCGCCCCATGATACGGCGCTCGGCCATGAGAGTGGACTCGTAGCGAGAGGCTTTTTCAATGGCGGCGGTCAGCTCGGCGCGGTTCTCGGGCATGGAGACGCCCACGCTGGAGCCCCCCGAGCAGGGCTTGATGACCACGGGATAGCCCAGTTCTTCCTCAATGCGGTCGGCCGTAGCGTCTACCCCAACCGACAGGTCGCAGTATACCCAAGGAGCATTGACAACACCCGCGCGGGTGAGCATCTGCTTGGTAAGGTCTTTATCCATGGCCAGAAGACTGCCCGCATAACCGCTTCCCGTGTAGGGAATGCCTTCCATATCCAGAAACGCTTGAAGTTGACCGTTCTCTCCCACGTCACCGTGAAGAGCGATGAACACCGCATCCGCGGCGTGACACAGTTCGGGAACACCCGCGCCGATGCGGCGCTCGCCGTTGCCTGTGAGCGCTTTCAGCGCGTCCAGATCGGGAACGGTGCGGCTGACGCAGTAGGGTTCGATGGGATTTCGGGTAAAGGCGGGCTCGGAGCCGTCAATGGCTCTGCCCGTATAGAGATCCACCAGACAGACCTCGTGCCCCTTGCGGACGAGCGCTCCCGCAATCAGAGAGCCCGAGGACAGGGACACCTCCCGTTCGTGGGAGAGGCCACCGGCAAGTACGGTGATTTTCATGGAATGAATCCTTTCTGAAACGTAGTTTTCAGCAGTATATGATCAGAGAGAAGGTAGCGTTACCTTCACCACGCGGTCGTTCCCGCCCAGATCACGCAAGACCGATACAGAGCAATCGGGCAGATAGGTAGCGCACAGAGCACGGAGAGCCTCGGCCTGATCGTAGCCGATCTCCAACAGGATGTGTCCGCCGGGCTTCAAAAGGCTCGCGTAATCCTGCAATATGGCGCGGTAAAAGATCAGCCCGTCCTCCCCACCGTCCAGAGCGGCGAAGGGCTCGTGATGCACCTCGGGAGAGAGGCCGTCGATCACCGACGTGGGAATGTAGGGGGGATTGGACAGGATAGCGTCAAAAGGCGCGTGGACAGACAACGCCTCCGCACCGCCGTTCAGCAGATCGGCGCACACAGGCGCAAATCGCGCCGCAACGCCGTTATCCTCGGCGTTCTTGACGGCAAGGGTGAGGGTATCGGGGTACAGCTCCAGTGCGGCGGCGGTCAGATCGGGACGTCGCGAAAGCGTAGCGATCGCGATACAGCCGCTTCCCGTGCAGAGGTCAGCAAAACGCCCTCCCGCGGGGATCAAGCGAATCGCCTGCTCCACCAGACACTCGGTGTCGGGACGAGGGACGAGACAACGCTCGTCCACGGTAAAGGGCAGACCAAAGAAATCCCACTCGCCCAGAATGTACTGCAGGGGATACCGCCCCTTGCGCTTTTCAACGGCATCATCCAACGCGGTGACGTCGTAAACACGGTCACGGTCGGTCATCAGGGACACACGGGACACCCCCGCAAAGTGTTCCAGAAGGAGCGCGGCCTCGTCGGCGGCCTCGTCAATGCCGACGCCCGAAAGCGTCTCGGTCAGGCTTTTGTATGAGTATGGCATAACTGCTCCCTTCTGCATATGGTTTCGTAATAGTATACCATGTTTTGCCGCAAAATGGAAGGGGTATTTTGTAACAATTTTCCCTTTTGTTTTTGTCATTTTGTACACAATTCAAGGCCCAAACTGTGCACCTGTACGAAATTTGATTTTCGCTTCATTTTGTTGCAAAAAAATTGCTCCAAAATACTTATTATATGATATAATATATATAGATATTCTTAATAGGCAAGATTGGAGGTATACATATGCTCGGCTCTGTTCTGACTGTCTTTAATTCCCCCTTGCTCCGCACGCTCCCCAAAGAGGAGATCCCGTGGGGCACGCTGATCACCGAGCTTGTGATCGCGGTGCTTCTCCTTGGCTTTATGTTCATCTTCCGCAGACGCTTCCTCAAGATCCTGTGCGGTTGCGGCGCCGAGGTATGCCTGTTCCTTGCCTGTAGGTTGGCCTTTGGCCCCGATGCGATCCTCACCCAGATCATGTGCTGGATCACCGCCGCCGCCGCATGCATCATCACGGTCAGCATCGTCAACCGCATCAACTGGAGCAAGCTCCAAGCCAAGGTCTGATGCCAAACGTGTCACCCAAAAACCTTGTCAGCGTCATCGTGCCGCTCTGTAACGCGCGCCCCCATCTTCCCGCCTGTATCCAAAGCGTGATGGATCAAACCTCCCCTTCATGGGAGCTGATCCTCGTGGACGACGGCTCCACCGACGGGAGCGGAGAGCTGTGCGATGCATATGCACAAAAGGATTCCCGCATCCTCGTGATCCATCAAGAAAACAGCGGTGTCAGCGCCGCGCGAAACAAAGGTATAAGGGCCGCCCGCGGTTCTTATACCTGTTTTATGGATAGCGACGATTCCATAGACCCCTCCATGCTCGCGGACATGGTCGCCGCCATGGAGAAAACAGGCGCAGACTGTATTGCCAGCGGCCTGACCTACGACTTTGCAGAGACGGGAGACACCCACCCGTATACCGTACCTGAAGGACTGCGAAAGCTTCCCTTGTCTGCCGAAGAATTCCGTGAGCTTTCCGAGGGACGTATGCTGAACAGCCATTGCGGGAAGCTTTTCAGGAAGGAGATTCTGGACGACTACGCCATCCGCATGGACGAATCCATTTCGGTACTCGAGGACGGGATCTTTGTGCTGGATTATTTATCCCGCGTTAAGTCCCTCTACTACCTCTCCACGGCGTCCTACCACTACCGACAGACTACCGCGCCTTCCCTGCAAAAGCGTTACCATCCCGACGCCCTCGCGGCGTGGATCCGGTACGCGCACAAGCACATTGCCTTCACCGAGCACATGGGTGAAGAAAATACTACCATGGTATACGCCATGCTTTGGCGGCGCTTTCGCGGGTTTCTGACCGACGTATACGCCGCATCGGGTCTTCCCGCCAAGGAAAAATACCGTCTGCTGCGGGCTTTTATAGCCGCCGCCCATGAGGTGGGTATATTCCGTAGCATATCCGTCTCCCCCGATAGAGGCATCAAAGGGAAACTGCTGTTCTCCCTTGTCAAGGGCCACCGTTCCCTCCCGCTTCACCTCTTGCTCCTGCTCCGCCATATTCCCAAACCCTGAATTTTTATACCTGAAAGGAAACATACACTATGTCTAATCTTGGAAAAAACACCTGGTTCATTGCCGACGGCTACATGAGTGACACCGTCAAGGGCGAATTCGTCAGCCACGAGGCCGTCTGCGTGCTCAATCTGTCGGGCGAGACCGCACACATTGATCTGACCCTCTACTTCGAGGATTGCGAGCCTCTCCGCGGCTTCCACGCCATCTGCGAGCACGAGCGCACCAATCACATCCGCCTGGACAAGCAGGTAAACGACGAGGGTAAGACCATTCCCCGCAACAAGCCCTACGCCATTCTGGTAGAATCTGACCGCCCCATCGTGGTGCAGTGCTCCCGTCTGGACGTCTCCCAGCCCGAGTACGCGCTGATGACGACGATCGCGTACTGATAAAACAAAAGAAGGTTGACCCTGTTGGGTCAACCTTCTTTTGTCTATGACAGCTTCAAATTTTGAGTTTATCGCTGAGTTCTTTCTCTGTACTTTTCTGTCAACAGTGACAGAAAAGTACCAAAAGAACACCGCCCAAGGAAGATACCCACGGTACCTTCCTTGGAGAACCATCCCCCTGATCAGCGCGCCATTTCGCTTTTGCGAAATGGCTTTACGCGCTATCAGGTCGCAGTTTGCCACAAGGCCGCAATGTTGGCGGAGCGCCAACAT
>JAZRFR010000126.1:0-5008 GCA_045643785.1 Eubacteriales bacterium
GCTCTTCATGACGGCTTCCTTAGCCATCTTGAAGTGCTTGGACTTGCTGCCCCAGTAACCCTTAGCAGCCTTCAGAACCTTATTTCTTCTCTTGCGCGTCATCATTGCGCCCTTAATTCTTGCCATTTTTCTTTCCTCCTATAACGATTCTCGTTGATTACTTCTGGATGAGTGCTCTGATGTTGGCAGTCATTGCCTCGCTCAGAATGGCGCTGGAGCGCAGATGTCTCTTTCTCTTGGCAGTCTTCTTGCCCAGGTTGTGGCGGTGGTGGCAGTGGTTGATCTTCACCTTACCGGTACCGGTCACGGAAAATCTCTTGGCAGATGCCTTGTGTGTCTTAACCTTTCCCATTTTTCATTTCCTTCTTTCATTGTAATAGATGGCCGCGCAATGGGGTTCGCACGGCTCACCCTTGTGTTGCGGATTTCCGCATATATCATGGAGACCGCTTTTTGCGGGATTCATGAACAGAGTGGGGAGCGGGGCTGTGCGGCGGGTGTGACCCGCATATCGATAGAATTACCGATCGATGCAGAGGAATCTCTGCGGCACACGATGCTTACTTTTTGTTGGAAAGAGGGCTGATCACCATGCTCATAAAGCGGCCGTCCAGAACGGGCTTCTTATCGCAGGAGCCAACCTCCTTGGTATCCTCGAGGAATTTCTCCAGAATGTCACGACCGATGGCCATATGACTCATCTCTCGGCCGCGGAACTTCATGACCACACGCACCTTATTGCCCGAGGTCAAAAACTTCTTTGCCTGGTTCATCTTGGTCTCGTAGTCGTGAGTATCAATGCGGCAGGAGAGCTGAATCTCTTTGAGTTCAACAGTCTGCTGCTTCTTCTTGGCTTCCTTCTCTCGTTTCTGCTTCTCAAAGCAGAACTTGCCGTAGTCCATGATCTTGCACACGGGGGGAGTTGCCATGGGGGCGATCATGACCAGATCCAATTCCTTTTCATAGGCGATCTTGAGGGCTTCCTTGGAACTCATGATCCCGAGGGGCTCTCCGTCGGCGGTTACGACTCGGATCTCCTTCGCGGTAATTTCCTCGTTGAGGAGAGCCTGAGCTTCTTTAGCATTCGTGGCGATAGGTAAACACCTCCTAAAATAAAAATCGTACCGAAGCGACAGCCCCGGCACACAGAGACCCACCCATATCTTTGAGTGGAAACGTCTATTGACCCGTGCCCGTTCATGGACGGCAGGGTGGAAACCGGGCGGTTTCGCTTCATTTACTCGGGTATTATACCATACCCGCGGGGATTTGTCAATAGATTTTCAAAAAATATTTCAGAAAATTTCCCCTCGGACATGAAATTCCGAGGGGACTATCTGTTTCTTACATCTTACGGGCGCGCGCAAACGTCTGGTACATGGCGCTGTAGGTCTCGTAGGCCTCCTTCTGCTGTTCGATCAGGAGGCAGTTCTCCTTCCATCGGCGAACCATGGCGCGATACTCGTTGCGGGTGGCGGTATCCATGACCGAGATCACTTCCTCGCCCCAATCGCTATCCTCGTAGGCCGCGCCCCGAAGCGCCGCCACACGCAGATCCGCGCGGTCGGCCAGCTCCCGCGCCATGCGGTTCTCTACCGCTCTGGAGCGGATGCGATTTTTCAGAATTCCCGTGCCCCGGGAAATGCGGTGAACAGACTCAAAGGTTTCCAGGTAAGCGACCGTTCCGTTCATCTCAGTCAACCGCTCACGCAGCTCGTCCCAGCGCTCCTCGGGCAGTTCTCCGTCCCGGATCGCCTGCCACTCCGCCGCAAACCGTCCAAAGCCCGGACGGATATCCCGTCGGAACAGGTCCTCACGCTCGGCGGTATACGCCGTCAGCAGGCTACGATACCGCTGGGTATCGGCGCGCCAGTTCTGTTCCAGATCGGCAATAAGCTCGGTGACCTCTCCCCGCAAGGGCAGCGCCCAAGACAGCATACTCTCCGCATCGGCGCGACCGCAGAGCCAATCGTTCCCTTCCGCTTCCAGCGTCGTCAGGCTTCCCGAAAGGATATCCGACAATCGGCGCACAGCCGTCTGCCGTTTCTGCAGCATTTCGGAAAGCCGTCGGTTGAGATCCAGGCAGGAGTCAAAGATACGCTCGCTGACGCTCTCATAATCTTGCACGTGCAGGACCTCCGAAGCAAGCGGCACGGATAAAACGTCGCGCAGGGTGATCCAATGCTCCGACAGGCACTCTCGCAGGATCTTATGGTTTTCGGCTATACGTGTCCGATCCTCACGGTTCTCCTGATCCAGAATGCGGTATGCGTCTTGAACGTCCTGCCATGTCAGACGCGTGTAATCCGGAACGTCGGAGGGCATCTCCGTCACCTGTCGCGCGTCTCCCGCGTGGAACTTGTCCAGCGCATGACGCCGCAGAGCGTTGGTCAGTCGATCCGCCAGATCCGGCTTATGCTCAAGAAGCCCGCGGATATGGGCAAATTCCGTTTCGGTACGGGGTATTTGTACGGGAATATTGTGTACGTCATAGCCCCCCGGCAAAAGCTCAATCAGCCGCCCCAACGCAGACAGGCGTGTCTGACAATTCAGCCGGAACGTCTCGTAGGAAACGCCGTTCCGCAGCACCGTCATAGCACCCGATGCGCTGTCTCGCCCGTGAGACCGCCCCACGAAGAATCGGGTCGCGCGATCACCGAATTCGTAGTCCCGCACGCAATCCGTAAGAAGGCGGAAGAAAATATCCTCCAGGCGCATGCGGTATCGCCAGATCAAGCCGGGATTGCCCCGCAGACTCCGTTGCTCCGCCGCATTGAGGGCGCAAATGCTCTCGGATACCAGCAGAACGGCGAAGGGCTCGGGATGATGAAATTTCAAAATTCCGCCGCGAAGTGTCTCGGAATTTGAAGGCGACAGGGTCGGGGTATCCGAATGCCACAGGGGCGCCATGCCGGCTTCGTCCAGCAGGTAGATCCGAAAATCACCCGCCGAAAAAATTTCTGCCACGTAGTCCCCTTCCCCCATCTCGCGGATGCGGCAAGCGCCTACGGACACCGAAAAGAATTCGCTTCCGCGAAGGGATTCTCCCTCACGCTGGCAAAACAGATCCTGCAGGGCAGAAAGACCACCTCGGATCTCGGTTTCCAGACGGGCGCGGGTCTGTTCAAAGGGTTCGTTCTTCAACTCGCCCCGCAAAAGGCCCATGGTCGTGACCGCGGCGAGGGTCGCGCAGTATTTGGACACGGGGTATTCCCGCGTGCTCGTATTTTCACCGAAGGCCGACGTCAGCATCTCAACGGTTCCCTCGTCACGGGGCAACAGATCGCCGTACAGCGCCTGCAAGCCCTCGACACCGGGTTGTTGCATTTCGCAAACGGGCGAAAGAACGCCGCCTTCGGCGCTATGGCCGTTCACCGCCACCAGCAGATGCTTGGTGGCCAAGGGGCAGGCATCCGGAACCAGTCCGAACGCTTCGGGATTTTCTGCCAGGAAAGCCATTTCGGGTCTGAGCGGCTCAACGTCTGAGGCAGAATAATCGTAGTACCGCGCGTCAATATCCGTTTTTTCGGTTCTATCCATGGGTGAACTCTCCTTTCCAAGCATAGATCGTGATCCTATATGTCACCTATTATAGCATAGACACACACAAATGTCAACCGCCCCCGAAGCCCCACTCTCAAATTCTTCCGCATTTTTCAAAATTTTCTTACATATTTTTTCAAAAAGGGGCTGACAAAATCATTTTGATGTCGTATAATATGCGAGTCGTTGACATACGGCCCGTTGGTCAAGCGGTTAAGACGCTAGCCTCTCACGCTGGAAACATGGGTTCGATTCCCGTACGGGTCACCAGAAACAGAAAAAGCACTGCAAAAGCAGTGCTTTTTCTGTTTTTGCTGAATTTGTCAAGCGAATCTGAGCCCCGCCAAGCCCTAAAGGCTTGGCATAGCGAGCGTTCGGTTTTTGGCGGCTGAGTTTTTCTTGTACGCGAGCAGGGGTTCAGATTCCCGTACGGGCTTTCCCACAGTAGTTCCCCGTTCTCCGACTCCCGCCAAACTCCAAAGGCTTGCATAGCGTGCGCACAATTACTTCGGCTATCCGTTCCCTTCCGCGCACGCAGGAGTTCAGATTCCTGTACGGGACAATTTATCCCCCTTTTATCAAAAGAAGACCGTCCCCACACCGAGGACGGTCGTTTTCTTATTCAACAGGCACGGATGCGGGCTTTTCGGGCTGATCCACCGTAAAGTGGTCTTTGATGAAGCGATTCCACTTATCTTCGTCACAGTTCCAATTGTTCTCATCGTAATCTTCCCCCATCTCATAGAGCTGGCAGGTTGGAGACAAGATATCGTAATCTCCGTTTTGGTAAGTGATCTTGACCGCATACCCCCGATAATTATAGACGGGATCATTGGCTGCCACCAGAATGCCAAAGAAATGATTCGTAAAGGTCAGATCCTCCAGATCGCTTACAAAATCCGAAAATCGTTCGGCGTCCAGTGTGTCGATGGGGGCAAGCTCCTCCTCCATCTCGTCAATATCCGCATATCCGCCAAACCGTCCACCGGACCCGTTATTGGTGAGATAATACAGTTCCACCGAGGCGATTTCGGACACATCGTACCGCATGTCAACCTGTTTCCACGAGGGAATAAACACACACCCCGTCAAGCTGAATATGAGCAGAAAAGCCACGAATAATGCTGTAATTTTTCGGTTCATGATGATTCCCCCTTTCAAAATGGGCAGAGAGTCTCCCCACTACCCATATAGACGCATTTTTTCGCCAAATATTACACTTTTTTTAAAAAATGCGAAAAAATCATTTCGCCACCACGTTCTCTTTCCCCAGTATCCCCTCCAGTCGAGTCAGCACGAAGGGCGTTACCTTCATCCGCAGATTGCTGGCGTAGTATTTCCCTTCGCTCGTGTCATAGAACACGACGGCGGTAGTTCCGTCGCAGAAAATTTCCGCGAGATTCAGGGCTTTTTTGTAAGGCTCGCCCTCACGGTCGGGGACGCGGAGGTAGAGCTTTTGCGGGGG
>JAZRFR010000127.1:0-11221 GCA_045643785.1 Eubacteriales bacterium
TGTCGATATCCTCTTGCCATAAAAAATCCTCTTATGGTAGTCCTTTAATTCTACCATAGGAGGCTCTTTTTTTCAAGTGTCCGTTTTTAACGGACTTGTGCAGGTATACGGGGCGACTTTTTATCCGGTCGGCTCTTTCTACGGCAAAAGCCGTTTGGCGGAAGCCAGAACCGCGTCGGGATCCTCCGCGACGGCCAGCAGGACGTAGCATCCGTCCACGGACACCTTCCCTTTTTGCGCGACGGCCTCCCACTCACTGCCCCGATATCCCCGCTCCACCATGTCCAGCCGCGCGCGGCACAGCCCCGCCACGGTGGACGCTGACCGCAGATCCGAGCAACGGAACACCGCCAACTCGCAGGGATAGGGCGAGATGGACAGAAACAGGGCGGCGTCACCGATGGGCGGGACCGGCTCCCCGTCTGCCGCGGTATCGGGTTGGAACAATCCCCTGGCGGCCTCGCCGTACAGGGCGGAAAACAGGGTATCCGTCAGGTAGGACGGGGAGGCGGGATCGGCGGCGCGGGTATAGATCAGACCGTCGGGGAGGGTCTGGGCGGTGTCGGTCATGGCCGACCGCATGGCGGTCAGAACCTCCATGGCCGAGGGGGGTGTGGTCATTCTTCCGCCGCAGGACGTAAGAAGGCAGGAAAGGAATAATACACAGGTCAACAAACGCAACAAGGGGCGCATAGGGGGCTCCTTTCGGGGGATTCCTTTGATTTTATGCGCGGGGAGCCTGAAATATCTGCAAAAGCCCTTGCAAGGACGGGGAATTTGTGGTACAATAGAGGAGATAGAACACAAGAAAAAAGGAGTCCGCCATGAGAAATCCCATGATGCCCGACTATATGTTCCGCACCTTCGACGAGATCACCCCGGAGTTTCTGACGGGGCTGGGGATCCGCGCCATTCTGGCGGATATCGACAACACCCTCGCCCCCTACGAGCAGCCCGAGCCCGACGAGCGCATCAAAAACTGGATCGCTTCCCTCTCCGAGGCGGGCATCGGTATTGCCTTCGTGTCCAACAATGATTGGGATCGGGTGGAGCTTTTCAACCGCACGTTGGGTGTGCCCGCCTACGCCAAGAGCGGCAAGCCCTTCAAGAAGAATCTGGTCAAGGCTATGAACGACCTCGGCGGGACTCTTGAAACCACGGTGATGCTGGGGGATCAGCTCCTCACCGACGCTCTGGCGGGACACAATTTAGGGGTCAAGTGCATCATCGTCCCTCCCATTCGGGACAAGAAGAATGCGTTTTTCAAGTTCAAGCGGTGGTTGGAGAAGCCGACCGTGAGGAAATTCAAGAGGAAGAATGGGATCGAGTGGTGAGATTTTCAATCAAACCGCGAAAAAATCTCCTGTCCACATATGTTTTTGAACCGACTCACCCGCTACGGGCGGGTCGGTTTTGGCTTACGATTGTGCTATTTTTATTGCCGCTTGTGCTTTGACAATCCCATATGAGTGTGCTATAATGAACACACAAGCCGCAAGCAACATGAAAGGAATTCCTCATGCAATACTCTCCCGATCTGATCCGCATTTCCACCGAGCTGACGGTAGATCCGCAGATGTTCTCCTTGTATCTGATCCACGCCGAGGCCCTTGCCTGTGAATTGTCCGGTGTGAAATGTTACCTCAACGGCTACACGCTTTTGTGTCTGAATACCACCGATACCGTCACGGTGCACGGTGGCGTCGGCGATACCTTTGGCTTTTGTTTCCGTCCCGATTTCTACAACATCGGTCTCAGCCATACCGTCATTGAAGGAGACAGCTACCCCGACCTTCGCGCCCGATACAGCTATCCCGATTTCCATCTGTTTCTGACCCGCGATGACAAATATTGCGGCGTTTTACCGCTCACCGCCGATACCTACCGTTCCCTGCTTGCCCATTTCCGTACGGCCGAGCAGTTCATTCATGCTCACGGCACCGATCCCATGTGGTCCTGCCATGCCCGTTCCTGCCTCATCTCGGTCATGTGCCTGGCCGAGAGCGCATATCAAGGAGAGAAAGAGGGAGACGCTGACGCCGTGATCCGCTACATCCGCGAGCACGTAGAACGACCCATGTCGGTGGAATCCCTCTGTCGGATGTTCAAGACCAACCGCACCACCCTGACCAAGACGATCAAGGCCGCAACGGGGCTGTCCCCCATGCAGTTCGTGCTTGAGGAGCGGCTCAACCAAAGCCGCCCTGATCTCTTGTTCACCGCCCTGCCCATTGGCTTTATCGCCATGAAATACGGCTTTGCCAACGCCAATTACTACATCCGCGCCTTCAAGCAACGGTTCGGGAAATCTCCCTTGCAGTATCGGAATGAGCAGATCGAAAAGTGGCGCGCGAATAAAGAGTGAGTATATATCTGTCGGAGGCTTTGCCCCCGATCCCCCACCAAAGGGACTTTTGAAAATATCCTCGCATTGCTCGGAGCAAATATGCCTACGGCATATGTTGCGAGTCCCTTTGGAATCTTCAAAACCTTCAAAAAGTATCGTCGAACGTCCTGTTACGCTCGTTCATTCCTCACCATACCAACCAAAGGAGCTCCCATGAACAACCGCTATGACTCCACCCCCGCCCAGACCTACCGTCCCGAAAAGCCCAACCACGTGAAAACCGGTGTGAAAGCATTGTTCTTCATGATGATCTACCACGCCGTATCTTGGCTGTTCTACGTCTTCATCATGAGTCCCATCGAAAACCAGATGGTGGGGGACGAGCATGAGCCCGAATATCGCTTCATCATGTTCGGTTTCTCTCTTTTGACCCTGGTGATCTTCGCAGTCATCATGGCCGTGTTATACTTCAAGAACGGTGATCGCAAGCGCGCCTACCTTGCCGCTACCTCTGTGGAAGTACGGGGCGCAGAAAACGTCGCCGAGGGGGCGGCTCGCTACCGCAAGCTGGCTCTGATCGAGGCGATCGTCTCCACCGCCGTTTCCGCCGTGCTGTGGCTGATCCCCGCAGCCTTCTACACCGCCGCCTTGAATTCCTCGGGCATGGGCTACGGATACGCCGAAGCCTGGGGCATCGAGCAGTTCTTCGTAGGCGCTATGGGCTTCTTCCAGCCCTTCCGGAATGCCTGGGTGGGTTTGCTTGTGGGCATGGGCATCCTATTCTGCTTCCATTGGTTCGGGCGGCTCTACTCCCATAAGAATTGGGAAAGCAATCGCATACGGCATTGATCGGATCGCGGATCGGATCATGGCATAAATGCCCGTTGAGACCCGCTCTCCGAATGGTTGCTTGACTTTTTCGTACACATATGATATGATATAAAAAAAGCCTCATGAAAGGAGACCCGCCATGATCTTCCGCTTTTCCGATTACGTTCTGGACGTAGACGTAGAGCGCACCCGCGAATTCTACGCCCGCGATGACAGATGGCAGTGCGACTGTCAGAACTGCCGCAACTACGATAAGGCTATTCTCACCGCGCCCGAGACCATATTGGATTTCCTGAGGAGCTTGGGCATTGACCCCTGCAAGCCTGAGGAGGTCTTTAACGTGACAGGGGTGCAGGAGGAGGACGGAACGATCTGGTACGGCGGCTGGTTCCACGTCTGCGGAACCCTTGTAGAGGGGCCCGAAACCGTGACCGAGACCGTGTCAGGAAACGGCTCACGCAGTTTGTCTTATCGGTGGGAGTTTGGTTACCGCCCCGATCCCGATTATCCCTTCATGCTTCTCCCTGTACGGGAGATCTCCCTGCTTCCCGAGGGCTTTCCCACCCCTGCTGTGGAGCTGGAGATCGACACCCGACTTCCGTGGGTACTTCCCGAGCCCTACAAAACCTGAACCAAACGGCTTTGTCCGTATTTGATACAGCAGCAGCCACGAAAGGAGACCGCCATGACCCACGCCATTGTCAAGTCCGCCGACGGCGCCACCTACGTCTCCCCCCTCTTTGCCATCAAGTTTGCGGGAGGAGAATCCGCCGCCATCGGGTTGGATCCTTCCCTGTCCTTCGTGCAAAAGCTGGATTTCCGGCGGCTGGTGCGGGAGGAAGGATATCCGTATCCTATTTCGCTCAGAAGTCTGTTCATAGTTGCCAACGAATACGGCGATGCCCAAAAGAAATGGAGCGGTCTGGATTGGCTGATGGACGATCCTACTCTCATGGAGCGGATTCTTGCGGGGGACAGGATCCCCTTGACCGAGGACAGTCGCTTCGCCCCCTATGCCGCCCCCATCATCCTGCCCGAATGGTTTGAGGTGAACACCCCCATCGACGCGGCCTCGCTGGAGACGGTCTCCTTCCACTTCCACGATGCCGAGCCCATCGCCTGCACCAAAGCGAATACGGATCTGACGGTCACCCTGGACACCACGTGGGGGTGCGTCATTACGGTCAGGTTCTGCGGTGTCACCGAGGACACCTTCACGGGGCGGGTGGGCTGTATCCTGGATTCTCACGTTGAAAAGACCGCCGAGGGTGTCACCTTCACGATCCTGAACGGGTACGGCGGATGGATCGACGGGATCGAGTTCGATACCCCCGCAGAAAACGCTTACGTCAAAAGCCAAAGGATTCTTTGGCAAATCCGGATCGATTGAAATCACCGAAAGGAGACCGCCATGGGTACAACCGTCTTTTTTCTTGCCATTGCCATCCCTTCGCTTTTGCTCCTGTTCCTCATCAATCTCCCCCGCGTGGCGCGGCTCAGGGAGCTGGCCTCCCACCGCTTTGTTTGCCCCACGTGCGGCGAACGGTTCCGCGTCAAGTGGTTTCGTCTGCTGTTTGTTCGGTGGCAGGTAGAGACCACCGACAAGGCGACCTTGACCTGTCCTGTATGCAAGACCCGCGATATTTGTCGGCGGGAAATCTCGATCTATGAGGAGGGAGAGCGGATATGACCCGAAAAATCGCCTCGTTTCTGAAAAAAGCAAGCAACATCATCAGCCTCGCCGCCCTTGTGGTGGTCGTGATCGGCCCCGTGATGTGGATGGAACAGCCCTACCTGTCGGTCTGGCCGCTGGCCCACACGCTCTGCATTGTGTGGGACGTAACCCCCAAGACCCACAAGTCGTGGGATCTATGGCTTTCCGCCGCCTTCCGCGTGGCCATCACGGCATGGGAGATCATTGACGTGACATTCTTCTCAGAGGGCATCCATCCCTCCGTGTCCGCAGGACTTTACATCCTGCTGGGCGGCGCGGTACTGTACCTCGTGGCGGTGGCTCTCTGGAGCCTTGGCCGCAAGACCGCCGCGGAAACCGAATAACAAAAAAACAGGTGTTTCCATAACGGAAGCACCTGTTTTCGTATGTATGCGGTTTATAATTCCTTCTGCATGATGAAATACCGCCCGTCCTGCTCGTTGGAGAGGTCGCGGATGACGGTAAATCCCGCCTTCTCGTAGAGGGACAGGAGGGAGTTGAACCGTTCCTTGTCGAACTCCATCCGCTCCAGGGGGTAGACCTCGGCGTGGGTAAAGCCCTTCTTTTTGGCGGACGCCAGTGCCTGATCCAAGAGTATTTCCTCGATCCCGCAGTTTTGGAAGAAGCGGGAGACCAGGATCTCCACGATGGAGAGGATCTTTGCACCCTCGGGGGCGGTGGGAATGGCGCGTTCCTCCTCGGAGATGGCGAGGCATTTGTATTTTTCCTTGGCACCGCAGTTGCAATAAGCCAGTAGGTCATTTCCGAAATAAGCGGCGTAGCCGCCCATGACACCGCCGCCCACCAGCTCCTCCACCGCGGCTTTGTAGAAGCCCAGCATGGCTTCGTGGGCATAGCCGGGATAGCGGTTCATCCATTCCTTGAGGGTGTCCTCATGGTAGGGCAGATCAAAAGCGATACTGAAATTGAAATAATTGGATTCGCATATGTGCCGCTGACAGAATTGGAAGTAGGCCAGCCACTCGTGGCGAAACAGGGGATGGCAGTCGACCTGCTCCTCCACGATACGCCGCCGCAAGTCCGAGACGGCGGGATCGGCCAGCAAGGGAGCTTGGGTATCGTCCATGAGGGAATACACCAAACCGAGAAGGGCTCCGTGGAGATTCACTTCGTGGGTCAGAAGATCAAACAGAGGCGCGCGGTATGGATAGCTGCCGAAGGGGATCTCGTCATATTTCTTGGCCGCCTCGTAGGCTTTGGTCAAGGCGGCAACGAATCCTTCGGTATTCCCTTCCTCGCGGCACAGCTCAGCCTCCCATACGTATGTGGAGGGGAGGCAGTTGGTGTAGATGATATCCTCGCCAAGCAGGGTGTCCAGAAGAGTGCACGCAGCCGCAAAAGCTTCACGGCTATGGTTGGCGAACAGTCTGCCGTACAGAGTCATCATGTCCTGACGGAGCTTTTCCTGCAGGTAACGGCGTTTTTCATCTCCCTCGTAGAACCTGGCCGGTATCCTTTGGAGATCCTTGCAGGTGCCCGCCAGCTTCATGGCCTCCTCACGGGTTCCCATGGCAAAGAGAGTTTCCGCCAGCATGGCGGTGTAGCTCTCATCTTCGGGATACTCATTGTGAAGCTCACGGAAATGGATGGCGGCGCGATTGAGAAAGAGATCGCGAGTGTGACGAGATGTGGCACGCTCGCCGAGGATCTTCTCGTCACAGGCGAGACGGTAACGGAAGGTCTCGTCGTTGGGGAATTCCTTCAGGGCATCCAAGGACACCAGCAAGGTAAGCTCCTCGCCCAGTGGGATCGCCTTTTGAAATCTTTCCTCAAACTCCTTGCGGCGGTCGCCACCCAGGAGCAGATCGACCCCGATCCCCAATTCCTTCGACAACGGCAGCAGCAGCGTAATATCCGGCATGGTCTGCCCCGTCTCCCACTTGGAGATGGCCTGGGGGGACACGCCGACGGCTTGGGCAAGTGCCTCCTGGGTCATTCCCTTCTCGCGGCGGAGGCGGCGGATGGTGGCGGCGACGGCGGAGGGATTGGTTGCGGGTGTGGGTGTTGGCATGGCGGCTCCTCCTTCGGATGGTGTTTTTCTGACTTTATTATAGCACAGGACGGGGAAAATAGCAAGTGAAAAAACGGAGAGGGCGGGACAACCGATGGTTGAGGCGTTTAAATTGGGGTTTAGCGGGGGGGTTGAGTCCGGCCAACAAATTGAATCTGTAGGGACAGGCGGGCGAACTTGTTCGTCATCTCGTCTGTCCGAAACATCCTTGATCCGACAACAAACTTTAATGGGTAGGTCACGGACGGTCGAGGACGCCCGTCCCTACATTGGGTCATTGGAGAACTCACCGATAAACCCAAATTTGAAAATCTTGTCTCACCCTATTGCAAAATCCTTCCGAATCTGTTACAATAGTAGTTGTAACAAGCATACACAACCCCGTTTGACGAGATGACTTCATCTCCGTCAGAAAGGAACTATATATGATCGACTTCAAAACCATCACCACCCCCACCTTCGGCCCCGGCGGCAACGGGGAGTGGTTCAAAAACGAGGGCGGCAAGGCCACCGTCCAAGCCCCCGGCTGGCTGAAATCCAAGGGTCTGGACGCCTACGAATACGAGGCCGGCAAGGGTATCATGGCGGGCGAGGGCGCCCTTGCCGCCATTGGCCAGAAGGCCTTTGAGCATGGTATCCTCATGTCCCTCCACGCCCCCTACTTCATCTCCCTGTCCTCGGTTGATGAGGAGAAGCGCGTAAACAGCATCGGGTACATTCAGAAGTCCCTGTGGGCGGCCGAGCTTTTGGGCGCGGATACCATCGTCATCCACAGCGGCAGCGCGGGCAAGATCTCCCGCGAGGAGGCCATGCGCCTGTCCTGCGATACTCTGTACCGTCTCATGGAGACCGTGGGGGACACCCCCATCCGTCTGGGCATCGAGACCATGGGCAAGCGCAATCAGTTGGGCACGCTGGACGAGGTCATTGAGCAGTGCAAGGTGGATCCCCATTTCCACCCCGTGGTGGATTTCGGCCACCTCAACGCAAGAGGCGTGGGCGGTCAGTTCCCCGACAGGGACAGCTACCGCCGTGTGTTCCATACCATCGCGGACAAGCTGGGCGCCGAGTACGCCTCCCACCTCCATTGCCACTTCTCCAAGATCGAGTTCACCGACGCGGGGGAGAAGCGCCACGTCACCTTCGAGGATACGGTCTACGGCCCCGAGTTCGAGCCCCTCATGGAGGCCATTATCGTGGACAACCTCTGCCCTCGCATCATCTGCGAATCGGACAATACCATGGCGGAGGATGCGTTGACTATGAAGAAGTATTGGCTGGGGCACCGTAACGCCTGATGCCATGAAACTCACCGATTTCCAAACCCTCACCCCCATCGACTACGGCTGGTCGGGTGACCAAAAATACCGCGCCGTCACCCCCGACGGCACGCCCTACTTTCTCCGTATCACCTCCCGCGAGCGGGGAGACCGCTTCGTTAAGCTCTTTGAGCTGCAAAAGGCGGTAGCCGCCACGGGGATCCCCATGTGTGAGCCCGTGGCCATCGGGGAGTGTGACGAAGGGATCTATGCCGTCCACACCTGGATCGACGGGGTGGACGCCGAGGAGAACGTCCCAAGGCTCCCTGCCGAGGCGCAATACCGATTAGGCCGCGATGCGGGGGAGTATCTGACCCGCATCCACTCCATCCCCGCTCCCGAGGGTCAGCCCGACTGGGAGCCGCGGTTCAACGCCAAGATCGACCGCAAGATCAAGATGTACGCCGATTGTCCCATTCATTTTGAAGGGGATCACCACCTGCTCCGCTTCATTGAGGAGAACCGTCATCTGCTTCATAATCGTCCCCAGACCTTTCAGCACGGGGACTACCACATCGGCAACATGATGCTGACGGATGTGGAAACCGACCCCAAAATCGTGGTCATCGACTTCGACCGCTACGACTTCGGTGACCCCTGGGAGGAGTTCAACCGTATTGTCTGGTGCGCCCAGGCCGCTCCCGTGTTCGCCACGGGGCTGGTGGACGGGTATTTCGGCGTGGATGCCGACACCTCCGTTCCCATGGAGTTCTGGCGGCTTCTGGCGTTGTACATCAGTAGCAATATGCTCTCCTCCATACCCTGGGCGATCCCTTTCGGAGAAACCGAGATTACGACCATGCTGAATCAGGCCAAGGACGTTTTGGCTTGGTATCATGATATGAAGAACCCCGTGCCCATGTGGTACGATCCCGCGCTTTCCCGCAAAATCTGATCAAAAAGGAGATTAAAATCATGTCCCTTCCCTATCGCCAAATCCACCTCGACTTCCACACCTCCGAGTGCATCGAGGGCATCGGCTCCCGCTTCTCCCGCGAGAACTTCAAGGAGGCGTTGAAAGCCGGTCACATCAATTCCATCACCCTGTTCTCCAAGTGCCACCACGGCTGGTCCTACCATCCCACCGAGGTCAACCTCCCCCACCCCCACCTCTGCTGTGATCTGCTGGGCGAACAGCTCTCGGTCTGCGAGGAGCTGGGAGTCCGCACCGAGATCTATATCTCCGCCGGCTTTGCCGAGCAGTACTCCTACCGCCATCCCGAGCATCTGCGCTGTGAGCGCGGCGGCTACTGGGGCAATTTCGACGTGGACGTCGGCTACCACCGCCTCTGCTTCGGCACCGCCTATCTGGATCAGCTCACCGCCGAGATCGAGGAGGTGCTGACCCGCTACAAGGGTCGTTTTGACGGCCTGTTTCTGGACATCATCGGCATGGTTCCCTGCTGGTGTCCCGACTGTGTCCGCGGCATGCAGGAGCTGGGGTTGAACCCCGACAGCGATGCCGATGCCTGGAAATACGCCCGCGTGGTCTACGACCGCTACACCGCCCGTGTAGCCGAGGTGGTGGAGCGCATCATCCCCGGCCTCCCCATCATCCATAACGACGGCGGCGCCATCTTCCAAGGCCGCGATATCGCCTTCAAGAATCAAGGCCACTTCGAGCTGGAGTCCCTGCCCACCGGCGGTTGGAGCTACGACCACTTCCCCCGCGCCGCGGCTTACGCCCGTACCCTGGGACGGGACTATCTGGGCATGACGGGTAAATTCCACACCACTTGGGGTGAGTTCGGCGGCTTCAAGCACCCGAACGCCCTGCGCTACGAGGCGGCGCTGGCCAACGCCTGCGGTGCCCGTTGCTCAGTGGGAGATCAGCTCCACCCCGACAGTGAGTTTGATCTGTCCACCTATACCCTCATCGGCGCGGCCTACGCCGAGGTGGAGGCCCGCGAAGCATGGCTGGTCGGCTCCACGCTCACCGCCGACATCGGTCTGCTCTCCGCCGAAAACTTCCGCAACATTTGCCCCAACGCTCTGCCCGAGGGCATCAAGCAGGATCTGGGCGCCAACCGTATCATGCTGGAGGGGCATTACCTCTACGACATTCTCGACCCCGAGGCCGACTTTTCCAAGTACCGCCTTCTCATCCTCCCCGACACCATGGAGATCCCCGAAGGCGATCTCCGCGACCGTCTGAACGCCTATCTGGCAAAGGGCGGCAAGCTCCTGCTGACGGGTAAGTCGGGCACCTTTGACGGGAAGTTCGTCTTTGACTTCGGCGTGGACTTCGGCGGTGAGGGACAGTTCCGCCCCGCCTACCTGCGCCCCTGCTACGATCTTCAGCCCAACGGTCAGACCAGTTACGTCACCTACAGCCGGAACTACGACATCACCCTCCGCGAGGACTTTGACGGTGAGGTGCGGGATCTGCGAGTGGAGTCCTACTTCAACCGCGCTCCCCGCCGCTTCTGCTCCCACCAGCACACCCCTTATGACCGTGACAAGACGGCTCCCGCCGCCGTTGTGACCGCCAACGCACAGATCGGCTATATCGGCTGGGATATTTTCACCGAGTATGCCGACAAGGGCTCGGTGCACGTCAAGTACGCGGTGCTGGATATCATCGACCGTCTGCTGGGCGAGGACAAGACCCTCACCACGAACCTGCCCTCCTGCGGCGTGACCTCCGTAGCGGTTAAGAACACCGAGAACGGCGCACAGCTCATCCATCAGCTTGTCTACGCCATTCCTAAGGTACGGGGTACCGGCATCGAGATCATTGAGGATCTGCCCTTCGTGCCCGACGTGGTCTGCACCCTCGTCACCCCCGCCGCCCCCAAGCGGGTTTACCTCGCGCCTGCCATGACCGACCTGCCCTTCTCTTACGAGGACGGCAAGGTGACCTACACGGTGCCGAGCTTCTCTTGCTCGGCGATGGTCGTTGTCGAGTTATAAATTGCACCAGGGGCTTTGCCCCTGGACCCCACCAGAAACCCTTTTGAAAAAGGGTTTCTGGACTT
>JAZRFR010000128.1:0-38681 GCA_045643785.1 Eubacteriales bacterium
CTGCTGACTCCCAACGAGGATCTGAAGGCTCTGCAGGATGCCGGCAACTACTCCAAGCTGTTCGCTCTGCAGGAGGAGTACAAGCTCATGCCTCTGGGTGACGTCTGGGCCGAGTTCTGCGTCCGCAACAACGTTTGCCCCTGCAACACCTGGTATTCCGAGATCGAGAAGTACGAGGACGAGGTTCTCTCCAAGAGAGTCTGATTCTCATATCGAATCTCATGATAAAAGGAACACCGCCGATCACTCGGCGGTGTTCCTTTTTATGTGAACATGAAACAAAATGTTGAAAAATAAACAGAATATTGAAAAATATGGCGAAAGGATCAATATTCGTTGATCACGACCGATACGTTGTGGCCGTTCAGGGCGAGGGCTTCGGGGGGAAGGTCTACCTGGTAATCCATTCCTGCGGGGAGGGAAGCCTTCAGGGAGAAGGAGTCACCGTCGTATTTCCAGGAGACGGATACGATGCCTTCGGGGGTTTCGTGGGTGCCTCTTGCCCAACGAAGTCCGCAAACGTGAGGCGCGATCACCAGTCCCCGCGCGCCGTCGCCCTTGCTGTCAAAGGCGGGAATGCCGATACCAACCACGTCCCGAAGGAGGTGAACACCGGCATGGGCGGTGAAGCCGTGACAGCGGGAGGAGGTGTCGATGGCCTCGTTCTCCCACAGCGTCCCGGGGCCTTCCTTGAGCTGAGGATCGAAAATGGCCCGCAGATCCTCGTACATTTTGTCGTAATACCCCAGTCTGCAGAGCATGTCCAGACGGATGCAGAGACCGATGAAGAGCTGGCTTCCGCCCACCGTGGGATCCTTGGCAAACACAGGCGCAGGGCCCATCTTGTCCCGCACGGCTTTGGCCAGCCCGGGGGCTTCCTCGACGGTGAACAGACCGCTCCACAGGGCGGTGTACATGGCGGCCTCGCTGAATTTGCCCTTGCTGTGCAAAGAGCCCTTTTCGGACACGTCAAAGGAGTCGGGAATGCGCGTCAGCTGATCGGGGCGTTTCCCGGCCAAAACCGCCTGGCGGAGCAGCTCCCGAACACGCTTTCCTTCTTTGATCCATTCGGGTCTGCCAAAGGTCTTGCCCAGCTCGGTGAGCATGTAGGCGTACAGGGCGTTGGCGGGGGTGGATACGGGCTGCTGGTACTCGCCGTAGTTGGACATAGACCAGTCAATGAACAGCCAGGGAAGGTTTTCCAGAAGTCCGCTCTTACCAATGAAATCCTTCGTACCCTTGACGAATGCGCTGATTCTTGCCTTATGCTCCTGGCGGAAAGCCACGTCGCCCGTGCGGCTGATGTACTCGCAAACCTCGCACATAAGCCAGAAGGACCAGGTCGTAATGCCGGTCATATCCTTGTAGGAAGGCTTCAGCGCGGGGTACACCTCGGGGAAGAAGGCGTGGAACATACCGTCTGCGGGGGTCAGCAGGAAATTCTCCAGGAATTCCCGCTCAACGCGAGGATCCGAGAGCATGAGATCTGCCGCTCTTGCCGTCCACAGGGAATCGCAGAGCCATCCGCCGCGTTCTCTTTCGGGGCAATCCATGAAAATATCGCGGGTGTTGAGGAGCAGAGTCTTTTTGGCGGCGCCGTACAGGCGGTTGACGTTTTCGTCGCTGCACAAGAAGGAGGTGCGATGCTCGTCGGGGTAAGCGTCATCCAATATGGAGAGGTCGTGAACCGTCACGGTGCCGACACCGCGGAAGTAGATCATGAAATAGCGTGCCAGAGCAGGCTCCATGGTGACGAATTCGGTTAGCCCCGCGGGGACGTGGAGGCGGGTGACGATGTTATGGTAGTAAGGAATGGTGCCGTCGGTGTTCAGAAGCTCGGAATGTACGATGTCCACAACGCCCGCCTGCTCGCAGGTGATGGACAGACGGATGAACCCGACGAAGCTCTCGCCGAGATCCCACAGCGCGTAGTGATCGTCGGTGTAAGCGGGAATCAAGGTCAAGCCCTCGTCGCCGTATTCAGCGCGCACGCTCCCGTCCTCTGCCTCAACGGTGCGGCGGCAGTCGGCGGTGGGATGCTCGGGGAGGGCGGCGTAGTAAGGAGAATTCGCCTCGTAGAACAGGGTGGAGATCTCCATTGTCTCGTCCAAACGGCAGGCGCCGTAGTCCAGAAGATTCTGCGCGCGATGCTCCTCCAGCGTGGATTTCAAAGCCTCGTGGGTAAGGTAGACGGGCTCTTTTTCCAAGGGCGCGGCAGGAACGTACTCACCAAGACCCAAACGCCACAGGTAGTAATCGTCCTGTATGGTGTAGATTTCGATGCACTCGCGGCTGTGGGAAATGCGCTCGCTTTGGGTATGGCGAGCCAAAATGGGGCAAACCATCCATTCATCCCGTCCCGTAGCGGTCAGGATCTGCCCGTCGGCGTCGATCTCCGCAATGAACAGACCGTCCTCCAGGGTGGAGTCGTTGGAGTAGCGGTTGTAGCCCTCGCAGCGGTTGCCGTATTCTACGATCTCAACGGCAACGTGGTTCACGCCGTCAATGAGATGATCCGTCACGTCTATTTCGTCCACGCGGCAGTAGCCGTGGGCGGTCCGTGCGGGGCCGTGCATGATGATTTCATTATTTATATAGAGCCGATATACGTTGCGCGCGGCCAAACGGATCAGAACGCGCTCCAGCGTTAAGCCGCCGGTCAGATTTTCCTTGTCGGATGCATAATCGGACAGATCCAGGGCATAATAGAAACCGTACTGGTTTACCGCGTTCTCGGCAGGTGCGGTGAAGGGAAGGAATACTGCCTTGGCGGCAGAAAAGGATACAGGATTCATAAGTGACACTCCTTTCACGCAGATTTTTCCGCGTACTGCTACTATTGTATCACGGAATCGCGTTTTTTTCAATGGAAAAAACCACGAAAATCACATCAAAAAATTATTCAATTTATTTTTGCAAAAACTATTGACAAAAGATGCGACCTGTGCTATAATATACAAGTCGCCAGCACAGAGCATTCTGTGAAGGATCTGCCGGTGTGGCGGAATCGGCAGACGCCCGGGACTTAAAATCCCGTGATACGAGAGTATCGTACCGGTTCGAGACCGGTCACCGGCACCACACCAAATTCATACATCGCGGGGTAGAGCAGTTGGTAGCTCGTCGGGCTCATAACCCGGAGGTCGTGAGGTTCAAGTCCCACCCCCGCAACCAAAAAAGAATGCAACCCATTCGGGTTGCTTTCTTTTTTGCTTCCGGAGCGGACCTTGAACCTCATGGGCGTAGGGTTATGAGCCCGAAGGGCGAATAACTCGGAGGTAGTGAGAAAAACGCGCAGCGTTTGGCGAACGACCGAGCGGTAGTGAATGACAGTCCGGTGGACTGTCAGAGCCGCGAGGTGACCGAAGCCAAATTCTCCGCAGAGAATTTGGCAAGAACGTGAGGTTCAAGTCCCACCCCCGCAACCAAATAAAAACGAACTTTTGTCTACCGGATAAAAGTTCGGTTTTTTCATGTATTTGGGCGTTTTTGAGCCAAAATCGCGCTAAATCAAGGAAAATCACATGAATATCAGAGTCGGAACGGCTGAAAATGCTGCTCCGGCTCTATTTTTATGCCCTAAAATCCCCAAAATTTGGTGTACTTTTGTTCGTTTTATGCTGCTGCAAAAAGCGAAGAAAAGGTGCGGACAGAGAGATTTGAACCACCAAATACGAGCTTTGTAAAAGAATATTCGACGCAAAGTTTGAAATTCATACAAAATAGTTGACATATCGAGCCGCGCGTGTTATAATGTAATATGTAGAATTATAGTTCAAATCCATATATGGTAGGAGGAACGAAAATGGCTGTAAGTTACATGAAACTATGGCATCTATTACTCGATAAAAGAATGACTAGAAGCGACCTCGAAAAGCTCGCCGGTGTATCGCACTATACAATGACGCAGATGGGCAAGGACAAGGACGTCAGCACCGAGGCACTACGTAACATCTGCTTTGCGCTCGATTGTAAACTTGAGGATATTATGGAATTTATTCCAGATGAGAAACAAGGAGGAAAAAAATGAACAAACAGCAATTAGCTTCATTAATTTGGGACACCTGCAACGATTTGCGTGGGTCCATATCCGCTGTTGAATATAAGGATATTATTTTAGGCTTTATTTTCTACCGCTTTGTTTCTGAAAATGAAGTTTCCTATCTTATGAAACAGGATTGGACTATGGAAATCATGGCGAAAGAACTTACAGAAGACGACACCGAAACTGTAAAACAGTGCAAGGAACATCTGGGCTATTTTATTGCCTATAACAACTTGTTTTCTACATGGAAGAATCACCCGGAGAGCTTTACTGTAGCTAATGTTTCGGATGCTTTGAATGCGTTTGTCAGAAACATTGGCAGCGATTCTAATCATCAAAAACTCTACAAAGATGTTTTCAAATCGCTTTCTGATAAATTAAGCAAGATGGGCTCTATTAGCGAGCAGACTTCTCACTTAAAAAAACTTATTAAAGTAGTTGGTCGTATACCCATGGATGAAAATCAGGGCTACGATGTTCTAGGCTTTATTTATGAGTTCCTTTTGAAGAACTTTGCAGTTGGAAGTAAAAAAGACGGAGAGTTTTATACCCCACACGAGATTTCAGTTCTTATGTCTGAAATTATTGCCGACCATGTAAAAGACCGCGATCAGATTAACGTTCTCGACCCGACAAGCGGATCCGGCTCTTTGCTTATCAATATCGGACAGAGCGTGCAGAAATATCTACATGATGGTGCTAATATTACCTATTACGCGCAGGAATTGATTGAAGAAACGTATAACCTTACTCGTATGAATTTGGTCATGCGAGGCATTAAACCTGCCAATATCAAGGTTCGTCGCGGCGATACGCTTTCCAATGACTGGCCGTATTTCGATGATAACGACGAAAATAGTTATGAGTGTGTACGCGTGGATTGCGTAGTATCCAATCCTCCATATTCTCAAAAATGGGACGCAGATTCACATACAACCGATCCGCGTTATAAGGATTATGGCATTGCTCCTGCTTCCAAAGCGGATTATGCATTCTTGCTACATGATTTGTATCATCTTAGAGAGGATGGAATCATGTGTGTCGTTATGCCTCACGGCGTATTGTTCCGAGGTGGTTCGGAGCAGGAAATCCGCACACAGCTTGTGGAAAACAACAATATTGAAGCAATCATCGGATTACCTGCCAACTGTTTTTACGGCACCGGCATTCCTACAATCATTATGGTGCTTAAAAAGCATCGCGAACAGAGCGACATTTTGATTATTGATGCGTCCAAGGAATTTTATAAAGATGGTAACAAGAATCGTTTGTCCGGACACAACATTAAAAAAATAGTGGATGCTGTTTTGGGTAGAAAGACTATTCCTCATTTCGCTGAACTTGTTTCCAAACAGAGAGTTATCGAAAACGAGTATAATCTCAATATTCCTCGCTATGTTGAAAGTGAAGATAAGGTGCCGGTAGATTTGCACGCCTCGATGTTTGGTGGTATTCCTAACTATGAGATCGATAATCTCGAGCGCTTTTGGACAGCATTTCCTTCACTTCGTGAGGATCTTTTTAGAAGAGAAAATGAACATACATCCAACGTGAAGGTTGATTCTGTTTTTGATAGCATCAAAACAAATGGTGACGTTCAAGCTTTTGAGGCAGCATATCATGCAGCATTCTTTGCGCTTGAGCAGTGGCTTTACGATTTGCTGATCGAAAACCGAGTTGAAAATGTTCATGCAATAAAGGCCGAAATCACAAATCGAATTTTTGAGATTTGTAAGGAATTTGATATTGTAGATAGATATATTGTTTATAAAGCATTTGATGAAATTTGGGAGCAGATCAGTATTGACCTGGAGACAATCCGCCTGCAGGGACTTGGTGTTGCTCGCGTAATCGAAAGTATCGAAGTCTATGACAAAAAAGAAGGAGACGCTGTCCCAAAAGGCGAAGATGGTAAAGTTATTCCGTTTGTGTTGATTCAAAAGCATCTTTTTGCTGATGAATTTATTCGAATGGAAGCTCTGAGCCGAGAGCTGGCAAGCGTTATAGCTGAATACGATTCCTTCTGGGAAGATATGGACGAGGAACTGAAAGATCAGCTAAAAAAGAAATCGGACGATGCTGGTGACGAAGCAGAGGCCAAATTGGATACAACTATCCTCAAAAAGAAGTATCAAGAAGTTTTGGATGCGCTGTCAAACGACATTACAAGGCAGTATGCTTCTTACTTGGCGTTGAAGCCGAAGGAAAAGCTTGCGTTCCAGCAGGAGCACGCCGAGCTTATCTGGCCGGAAGAAACCGAAAAAGGAAAAAACGGCGTCTATAAACCGGCAGCGATTAAAGCGATAATCGAACAAATCAAAAACGAGATTGAGATTGCAGAGGATGAGGACGATTATAAAGTGCGCCATCTGTACCTTCTCAGTCAGCAGATTTCTGCGCTCAAAAAGCAGATAAAGGTGTTAAAAACCGAGCTGGATACCAAAGCGAGAGAGGCAATTGAAAGCTTGTCTGATGATGAAATTAAGATGTTGTTGAAAGAAAAATGGTTGACTCCTGCAATGCAGAACATCAACGGTATACCTGCGTCCATCGTAGATGATCTTAACCGTTCTATCCAAGGGATTATCGCAAAATATAGAAACCCCATCTCCACTCTCGAGGCTGAAATTACAGATGCAGAAAAGGCACTTGCTGCAATGTTAAAAGATCTTTGTGGAAATGAGTTTGATATGGCAGCAATCATGCAATTTAAAAAGTTACTCGGGGGTGAAGACAATGAGTAATACTCCCAAAATTCGTTTTGCTGGGTTTACTGAAAATTGGGAAGAGCGTAAACTCGGAGAAATGATGAATGTTACTTCTGTTAAACGCATTCATCAATCAGATTGGACAAGTTCAGGTGTGCGCTTTTTGCGAGCCAGAGACATCGTAGCTGCTTATAAACACGAGGAACCAAGTGATTACCTTTATATTACAGAAGAAAAGTATCACGAGTATTCCGCTCTTTCTGGTAAGGTTAAAATAGGCGATTTGTTAGTAACCGGTGTTGGAACTATCGGTGTTCCAATGCTTATAAATAACGATGATCCGTTATACTTTAAAGACGGTAATATAATTTGGTTTCAGAATGAAAATAAAATCAATGGTAATTTTCTTTATTACTCTTTTGCTGGAGAGACCATACAAAATTTTATAAAAGAGGCTGCGGGAACCGGAACGGTTGGCACATATACAATAAACAGCGGAAAGAAAACTCCAATAATGCTCCCTGATGATGAAAGTGAACGGCATGAACAGCAGCTAATCGGAACATATTTCGGCAACCTTGACAATTTTATAGCTCTTCATCAGCGTGAGTATGAAAAATTGGTAGCCTTGAAAGCGGCATGTTTGGATAAGATGTTTCCGAAGAGCGGTAGTAAGGTTCCCGAAGTGCGTTTCTCTGGATTTACAGAAGATTGGAAAACGTACAAAATCAAAGAGATTACAAATCGGTATGATAATTTAAGAATCCCTGTAACTGCTAAATTACGTGTGCCAGGGTCAACACCATATTACGGTGCAAATGGAATCCAAGATTATGTTGAAGGATTTACACATGAAGGTGAGTTTGTTCTTGTGGCTGAAGACGGAGCGAATGATCTTAAAAACTACCCCGTGCAGTATGTAAGCGGAAAGATTTGGGTTAACAATCATGCTCATGTATTGCAAGGCAAAGCTGGAATAGCTGATAACCGTTTTCTGTCATATTTGATAAACAGAGCTGATATTGAAAGCTTTTTGGTGGGCGGAGGACGAGCTAAACTCAATGCTGAAACATTAATGGATATAAAAACAATTATGCCAGAAATAAAAGAACAGCAGGCAATCGCTTTATATTTAAGCAGGTTGGATAACCTTATCGCTCTTCACCAGAGTAGGGCAGCGAAACTCAAACAACTTAAGCAGTCAATGCTGCACAATATGTTTGTATAAAGGTGGCGGAAGATATGTCATTTAGAAGCGAAAAAGAATTTGAAGACGCCCTCGTGGCAAAACTAACACAACTGAAGAATCAGTGGTCTCGAGATATTTTAGAATATAAAACCGAGGAAGAATTGATTGATAACTGGGCAGCAATTATTTTTAGCAACAATAACCAAACTGACAGACTGAATGGATGCCCACTGACCAAGACGGAGATAGGACAAATTATAAGCCAAATCAACGGTGAAAGCCCTTTTGCGATCAATCGCCGCTTGAACGGAAAATACATCTCCATTATCCGTGATAATCCCAAGGATACGCTGCATAATGGAAAGCGTGTGGATCTTTTCCTATTTGATAAAGACGAGATCGCAGCCGGTAAAAGTATTTATCAGATTGCTCGCCAGCCAAAGCTTCCCGTTTCGTCAGAAATTTTTGGCGATCGAAGGGGCGATCTTATGCTGCTCATTAACGGTATGCCGCTGTTTCATATCGAATTGAAGAACACCCCGGTAAAAGTGGAGCAGGCATGCAATCAGATTAGCAAATACATGAAACATGGTGTGTTTACCGGATTTTTCTCTCTTGTTCAGGTGTTTGTCGCTATGACACCGGAGGAAACGTTGTATTTTGCTAATCCCGGACGCGATCGCGAATTCAATTCTGACTACTATTTCCACTGGGGTGACTTTAATAATAAGTACATCAACGGCTGGGAAGAAATTGCGGAGAAGTTCCTTTCTATTCCTATGGCGCACCGTCTGATCGGTTATGGCACCATTGCCGATGGAACGGATAATATCCTAAAGGTCATGCGTAGTTACCAGTATCACGCTGCATATAAAATCTACTCACAGGTTGTCAAACGTAACGATTGGGATGACGGACAGCAAAAGGGCGGTTATGTGTATCACACCACAGGTAGCGGCAAAACCATGACCAGTTTTAAGTGCGCTCAGTTGATCAAATCTTCCGGCAAGGTTGAGAAGATCATTTTCCTGATGGATCGCAACGAGCTTTGGAAGCAAACCTACGATAACTATCGCAATTTTTCTGATTGCGATGATATTGAGGATACCGCAAATACCAATAGTCTGCTCGCAAAGTTAGAAAGCGATACGCCCAATTTGCTTATCGTTACATCTATCCAAAAAATGAGCAATCTGACTACTGTCGAACCGACACCTCATGCTGGTCGTATTGCGAGAATTCGGGAGAAAAAGTTGGTGTTTATTATTGACGAAGCGCACCGTTCTACGTTTGGAACAATGCTTCGAGACATTAAACTGACTTATTCGAAAGCTATGTTCTTCGGCTTTACCGGCACGCCAATTATGGATGTGAATGCTATTGATGGAATTACCACCGATGGTTTGTTTGGTGAATGTTTGCACAAGTATGCGATTACCGAAGGCATCCGTGATAAAAATGTACTGGGCTTCAAGCCTTCGAAAGTGGTAACCTTTGATGAAGAAGATTTCCGCGAAAAGGTCGCTTTAATAAAGCTTGGCAAAGCGTGTGTTGAAGAACTTACAGATGAGGAATTTGCAAAATATCATACGTTGGTTTCTCGCGATATGGTTGAGGTAGAGGCAGACGTTGGAAATGGTCTTTATTCTGATGGCGATACAGGAATATCTCACCGCGAAAATGTTGTTCAGGATATTCTGAACAAATGGGATCGCATCAGTTTCCGCGGAAAATTCCATTATATTTTGGCAACCGCGTCTATTTGCGAAGCCATTGAGTATTACCGCTTGTTAAAGGATAATGACAAGGGATTGTTTGTTACTGCCGTTTTTGATCCGCATACCGACAACGAGAGCGACGATATTTTCAAAGATGAAGGTGTCGAAGAGATACTCGTGGATTACAATAGGCACTTTGGATTTCATTTCACAGTCGGCACTTATCGTCGATTTAAGGACGATGTTTGTTTGCGCTTAGCGCACAAAGAGCCCTATAAAGATATTGATACAAGAAGAGATGAAGCAGTTAATATTGTTATCGTTGTCAATCAGCTGCTTACAGGATTTGACTCCAAATGGATTAACACGTTGTATTTGGATAAGGTGATTGAATACGAGCAGTTTATTCAGGCAGCATCGCGAACCAACAGACTCCATGGATTTGAAAAGCAGTACGGTATAATCAAATATTGCAGAAAGCCGTATACAATGGAGAGGAACGCCGAAGAAGCCTTAAAATTATATGCTGAAACGGGTTATACAGGCGTGTTTGTGCCCTCGTTGGGACAGAACATCATCGCGATGAACAACGATTACCAAAGTATCATCAAGTTGTTTGAAAAGTGCGGAATTGATAATTTTAGTGCACTTCCCACTGATCCGAATGATATTAAGTTGTTTGCAGATCTGTTTAATAACATCAGTAATTACTATTATCGTTCTATACCGCAGTTGTTTACATGGGCGCAAAAGACCTATATCACAGAGGACGCAGGCGAAGTTACTGTTCTACTGGATGAGATGACATATGAAATCTTACACCAGAGATATAGCGAAATCCCCCGAAGCGGTGCACCTGGTGGTGATATGATTTATGACATTAAGGCGTTTTTGACTGAGATTTCTTCAAATGAAATTAATCGTGCCTTTATGGAATCTAAATTCTCCGAAGTTCTGAAAGACCTCTCAAACGGCGCAAAACCTGAGGATATTAAAACGTTGCTTGATGAACTGAAATCCAACTTCACGGTATTATCAGCAGAAGATCAGATTACCGCTGAAGCTATTTTGGAGGATATATACTCAGGGGCACTAAAGGATTTTGATGAAAACAAAACACTGGCGGAGTATATTGAAATTTATAACAGGAACACGTTAAAAGCGAACATCGAAAGATTCTCTGATGCATTCGGCGTCGATAGAGACAAGCTTTCAAGAATTATGGCTTATCATCTTACAGAAGACAATTTGCTGCAAGGTGGATTATTCGATCAGATAATTAGCACATTGGATCGAGCGCGTGCAAAAGAAACGATGGAAGCAATAGAAGGTATGGAGATCAAACAGCATCGTGTTGCTCAGAAGGCAGAAGGATATTTGAAGAGATTCATTTTAACTCTGGGTGATATAAGTTTTATGGAGGGTATAGCATAATGGCTAAAAAGGAAGGCTATATTTATATACTTACAAACCCATCATTTCCACAATACGTGAAAATCGGATATGCGACGGATGTGAAACAGCGATTAGATGAACTGAATCGCAGTACAGCGGTACCGTTTGCATTTCGCGTGTATGCTACATACGAGGTTGATTCTGCGCTTTCCGACAAGAAGCTACATTCTATTTTGGACAAGCTGAATCCGGAACTGCGCTCTACGGAAGAAGTGGACGGTAAGCGTCGTATTCGTGAATTTTATGCGATGACGCCGGAAGACGCCTTCTCTATCCTTGAAGCTATTGCCGAGATCAACGGTTATCACCACCGATTGAAAAAGTGGAAGGCGACAGCGGACGAGCAGCGTGACGAAGCTTTGGCGCTGGAAATTAACGAACAGCATCAAGAGCGCATGGCGCCGTTCACATTCTCTGCTTGCGGTATCGCAATCGGTGAACAAATCGAATTTTATTGCAACGGAAATAACCACACAGGCAAACTGTGCGAGGTTGTTGACGACAAGCACGTCATCTACAATGGAGAAACATGGTCGCTTACTGCACTTGCAAAACATTTAACCGGCGTAAAGAGTGCCATCGCCGGCCCCAAATATTTCAAATATAAAGGCGAATGGTTGAATAGTATCAGGCACCGCTTAGGGGTGTAACTGAAACGTAATAGGAGGTGATAGTTAGGTGCGCGTGTACAAAAATTACAGGGAGCGTAATGCAGTTACATTACACAATGGAGACTGTATAGAATTACTTCGTAAACTTCCCGATGCATCTGTGGATTTGGTAATAACCTCTCCACCATATTGTATTGGAAAAGCCTACGAGGATCCTCATAACGACATAAAAACTTTCAAAAAGCAGCACACCGATATTTTCGAGGAACTATATCGTGTTGTAAAACCTGGTGGCAGTATCTGTTGGCAGGTGGGTTACCATATATCAGACAAATGCGTAATCCCGTTAGATTGTATAGTTTATGATATATTTACATCTCTCAGCGAGCAACGCGATTATCCGTTGATATTGAGAAATCGCATTATATGGACATTCGGTCATGGCCTTAACAGTACCAAACGATTTAGCGGTCGCCATGAGGTAATAATGTGGTTTACCAAAGGTGAGCAAACAACATTTAATCTTGATGACGTTAGAGTTCCTCAAAAGTATCCTGGAAAAAAAGCCTACAAAGGGAAAAATAAGGGAAAATATAGCGGAAATCCTCTTGGAAAAAACCCCTCTGATGTCTGGGATATTCCTAATGTTAAAGCGCTACATGTGGAAAAAACGGAGCATCCGTGTCAATTTCCCGTTGCAATCCCGCAAAGATTGATTAAAGCGCTTACTGCGCCGGATGCATTGGTGTTAGATCCTTTTATGGGGTCTGGATCAACAGGTGTTGCCGCCCTAATGGAAGGAAGGCGTTTTGTCGGAGCGGAATTGGTGAAATCATATTATGATATTTCTGTAGAACGACTCACGGAAGCATATGAAGGCAAAGCAAAGATACGAGAGGACAAACCGGTTGCGGAGCCAAATCAAAACACAGCAGTAGCAAAGCTGCCAGATGAATTTCGTGTTGCAAGGGAGACTCATGATGAGGAAAACTAAAAAAACGAAAAAAGCAGCCAAGACAGCAAAGAAAAGTATTCCTACCGCGGATCAGCTGGAGAAAAGAGCCAAAAGAGCATTTAAAAATAAAATTGTGAAAACATTCACCGATGCGGGATTTGAATACATTCCTACCAATGACCAAGAAATGTATATCGGTTTCCGTAAAGTAGAAGTTGACGCTTTGTTTGTTTATGAAAATGTCTGGTTGATTTGCGAAGATACTGTTAAAACAACTAATATTCGCGATCACATCAGAACTAAAAACGAAGCATTCGGACAAATTGTCACAAATATGGCGTTGTTTGTGGATGAGTTAGTCAAGATGTTTCCGGACAAGGAAGAACAACTTCGCCGATATGATAGTAAGCGAATAAAATCTTTTGCTCTTTATATATCCAAGGAAGAGGTTGTGTTATCGGATGACGACTATAGTCTTTTTTCACAATTGACGTTTGTACAGCCGAAAACGCTTAATTATTTTCAATGGATTGCACAGTGTATTAAGCGATCTGCGAGAAACGAGGTGTTTCGTTTTCTGAAATTGAAGAATGCGGATATCGGACAGCCGTCAAGCACTCGCGAGAGTGCGGAAATCACGGCGCCTATTATTTACCCCAGGTCTTTCACCGGATTGAAAAATAATGTGCGCATTGTTTCATTTATGATGTCTGCGGAGGATTTGTTAAATACGTGTTATGTTTTGCGTAAGGATAATTGGTCAGATTCGATATGGCTATATCAGAGACTGATCGAAAAGAGCAAAATCAAAGGAATACGCTCCTTTTTGGAAACCAAGGGAGAGGCATTCTACAATAACATAATAGTGGGCTTGCCAGATCGTGTTCGTTTTTGCGACGAAGAAGGAAATTATAAAACTATTGATGAAATTGGCGATTTGGAAGGCAACTGCACTTTAACATTCCCGAAAGAAATGAACAGCATATGTGTCATTGATGGGCAACATCGTATTTTTGCGCATTACGAAAGCGGCGTTGACTCCAAACAGGAGCGTACTATTGCTGAACTCAGAAAGCAGCTACACCTTCTCGTAACAGGACTGGTATTTCCACCAGAAATGAGTGCTGAGGAGCGAGCGCGTATTCAGAGCGAAATTTTTGTTGACATTAACTCTAACGCCAAGCTGGTTCCGCAAAATGTATTGCTTCAAATTAAGCGCATACAAAATCCGATTGCAGATGAAAGCATTGCTCAATTTGTGATAGAAAAGCTTAACAAGCAAGGCGCGTTCCAGAATCTGTTGCAAATTTCAACTCTGGATAGTGGCAAGATCAAAACAGCATCCATTGTTCGTTTTGCTTTGAGGTATTTGGTTACAGTCACACCTGCTGAAGGCAAACAGAGTTTATTTACTTATTGGGAGGGTGACAAAGAAGCGCTTCTTGCAATGAAAAATGAAGCAATCGAGGCATATGTAAAATATTGCGATGCAACATTGCGTAATTATTTTGGCGCGATAAAAAAGAACCTTCGTGCACAGTGGGAGGACGAAAGTTCCAAATTGTTGTCCGTTATTGCTATCAATGGTTTTATTATCGCATTAACCAGACAATTAAGCATCAACGGTGTTTGCAATTTTGATTTTTATGACAATGTATTTAATGGATGGGACTTCGATTTTTCGAAAGAAAACTTCCCTTATACATCCAGCCAATACAGGAAGTTTTCAACGCGTATCCTGCAAGAAGCTTTTAAGATCGATGACAGCATTATAGACACAATATAAACGCAAAGTCAATAATTTATCCGAAAAATGTGTTCTACATTTATTGGTGTCACACGAATCCCCAGCTCTGAGGCGATATAGTTTATTAAATGGTCGAAAAGTGCAGCAGTATTAACAGATTTACCTTCCTTCTCCATTTTAATGCAAAAACTCTCGCTAGCGTTGATAGCTTCAGGTGTTAGATTGCCCGAAAAATAGTATTTAAATCCGCGAATTGTTACGGTGTATAGTTTCATCCTCCCCACCTCCATCTATAATTATATGGAGACAGGAGCAGTCATATTCAAAAAATGTAAGCAACTTGCTACTTATCTGCTAACACCCACCACTCATCTGGACTTCGCCGTGTTTCTCTGGTATGATGTGTCCCACCAAAGGAGGTGGAGACATGCGAAGTATCATTGAGGAGCTGTATTACGGCAACATCGTGCCGACGGATCGGGATGTGGTAAAAGGCGGCGAGTATGCGCATCTATTGCATCTGCTCTCGCGTAACAGCACAGAGCTGGAGGATACGCTAACGGACGCGCAAAAGGAAGTATTCGAGAAATACAACGACTGCTACGCCGAGATCAGCAATGCAAATGAGGTCACAGCCTTCGCGCTGGGCTTCAAGATCGGACTGCGGCTGGCGGTGGAAGCAATGAGCGATGCCCGAGAGATCACCGAACCGAAAATGAACTAACGAAAAAACAGCATCGCAGCAGTCGTGCCGCGGTGCTGTTTTGCTATCACTGAACGACTGAAATTTCGTGAAGTCATTTCGCGTAACTTTTTCTATATTTTTTCATACGCGACTTTTACCATATAAGAAATCAGTAAAAGTCAGTTATTCAGTAAAAGCAGCAAGTACCCTTTCGCAATGGCCTTTTCTGTGGGTAGTAGGGGGTAAAAAAGGCGCCGAGCAAACGTGTTGCCCGGCACCCGTGTAAGATTAAATCATCCAGATCGGAATAATATAATTCTCGGCATTCAATGCAGAGAGCTTCGGACGCATACAGAGCATAGCACCATTTCCGCGCGGAACGGAGGCTTTATCAAGCAGGTTGAATGCGGAAAGCAGCTCGCTGCCGGGATTAACGGAACGCTTGATTTCAAGCGGATGGAGCATCCCGTCGCTCTCAATAACCATATCAATCTCATTGGAATTGCTGTCACGGTAGTACCAGAGGAGGCACTCCTTTGCGTTGTTGTGATAGGACTTGAGCAGCTCTGCCACCACGAAGTTTTCAAGAATTGCGCCGTTGATCGCGCCGTTCATCAAAATTTCGGGTGAGGAGTAACGTGTCAGATACGCAACCAGACCCGTGTCAAAGAAATAAAGCTTCGGCGTCTTGACGGTGCGCTTCAAAAGATTGTTGGAATAAGGGCGAAGGAAAAAGATAACATCGGACTTTTCAAGCACCTGCAACCAACGCTTTGCAGTATCGTCGGAGACACCAATGTCCTGTGCGATATCGTGCACGTTGAGCATCTGTCCTGCGCGGCAGGCGGCGGCGCGTACAAAATCACGGAACAGAAGCGGATCGGCAAGCTGTACCTGCTCTTTAACGTCTCGGTCAATATAGGTTTGCAGATAGCTGGAATAGAAAACGTCGCGGTCGGAATATTTTCCACTTACAAGACCGGGCATAGAGCCGCGCCAAATACGATTGTAAATTTCGGTGAGGTCAGCAGGTGCATTGGTTTTCTCGCGTGCCTTCAATGCGCCAAGATCAAGCGAGAATGGCGTACACTCACCGGAACCGTAGATTTCGTGTTGAGACAAGCTTGTCATATGCAAAATTGCCACACGTCCGGCAAGAGACTCTTGTGCCAGTTCCATTAGCTTAAATGCCTGCGAGCCGGTAAGCCAGTAAGTGCCTGGCGCGGCGCCCTTGTCGATCTCCATCTTGATATAAGAGAACAACTCAGGCGCGTACTGTACCTCGTCAATCATGATAGGCGTCTGGTGCATGGTAAGGAACATGGCAGGGTCACGCTTTGCGAGTGCGCGCTCCTCCAAATCGTCGAGGGTAACATATTCGCGGTTGTCGTCCATCAGCTGACGCAAAACCGTGGTCTTTCCAACCTGACGGGGACCCGTGATCAAAACACAGGAATACTCTTTCGAAAGAGCAACAATTTTATCTTCAAGATCGCGTTTGATGTAAGTCATACAGAATTCCTCCTAACGCTAAAATACGATGCTATCTTATTTTAGCATAAACAAGTTCGTTTGTCAAGGCTAAAATACGATGCTATCGTATTATTTCCTAAAAATCCATATTTAATGCTGAAAATCCTTAAAGGAGGTGATGCTTATGATTGTACGCACAATTCTTTGGAATCAAAAATAAATGAAGGAGGTAAAAAATAATGATGATTTCCAAAGAACAATTTCTTGCCATTAAGAAATGTCAAAGCAAAGGCATGTCGATGGCGGCAGCAGCCAAGCAAATTGGCATATCGGTGCAAACGGCTCGAAAATGGTCGAAGCTCAATGAAGCGGGTTTTGATGCACTCAAGCGAGACGATATCCCATATATGGATCAGTATCGCGAGTTCATCCTAAGCATTTTACGCGTTTGTCCGCAAACGAGAGAGACGAATATCCTATATCGTCTAAAAGAAGCGTTTCCAGACTTTGATTGTAACAAGCGAACGTTTTACCGGTACATGCATATTCTACGCGAGCAGACTGGATTCGTGCAGTTTACAGGACGCGTTACATCTCCACGTGAGGAATCACCGCCAGGTTATGAGGCGCAGGTGGATTTTGGGCAGTTCCGCATGAAGGATATGTACGGAAAACAGGTGCGGGTGTATTTCTTCTGCATGGTGCTATCCTACAGCCGCATGCATTTCGTGTATTTCAGCCGAGAGCCGTTTAAAACGAAAACAGCCATTGATGCGCATGAATACGCCTTTCAGTATTTCGGCGGCAGAACGCAGATGATCATGTACGACCAAGACCGTGTGTTTGTGGTGGACGAAAACTTCGGCAATATCGTGCTGGTAGCAAAATTCGAGGAATACGTGAGGCGGACAGGCTTTTGTGTCAGACTTTGCAGACCGCATGATCCGCAGAGCAAAGGCAAGGTGGAATCCTTCGTCAGATACGTAAAAGAGAGCTTTTTGGAAGGCAGAGTCTATTACGGCATTGACGCCCTCAATAGCGAAGCTCTGCGCTGGCTGGATACCGAAGGCAATGGCACGTCCAACGCTCGCACAAGACAAATTCCGCGTGTTATGTTCCGCGAGGAAAGCAAGCATCTGATCAAGGTGCACGCTATCGGCGCCGGCATGACGGATATTCGGAGCGTGTCAGATAAGTACACCGTCAAGGTAGATTGGAGCGTTTATGAGTTGCCAAGAGCTCTGGTGAAACCATTTGACCAAATCCGCGTAGAAGAACAGGACGGCAATCTGCTCTTTTATTTGGCGCAGGAAGGAACACTGGTACATAAATGTCCAAGACGCGAAAGCTCCGGCGGTGTTACGGCGATGGAAAGTGGCAACACCAAAAGCGATCCCGTGGCAGTCAACACGTTTATGCAGATATTTGAGCCATATGAGGAAACTGCAACATTTGTTGCAAGATTGTCCGAGGCAGATCCCAGATATAAAAACGTACAGTTCGGGCGGATTGTGTCGCTTGCAAATCTGTACTCGGTGGATCAGGTGGCAGAAGCCATTTCCTACTGTGTCAAAACGGGAATATGCAACGTTTCCGAAATCACGGCTTTTCTCATTTTCAGATACGGCAAGGAATACGCCATGAAGCGCATATCCAAAAACGCTTATTACCGAAACCGAGGCAGAGCTGAAGAAATCAGGAGGGAGCAAAATGGCAAATATAGTTGAATTACAAAAGCTTGCAGGACAGTTAGGACTCACCTATATGGCTGGTGGCGACGTGGACTTGAACAAAGAGTCGCTCTCTAATCTGGATTATCTCAAATATGTGCTTGAAGCCGAGCTTGCCGCACGAGAACGTGAAGCATTGGCAAGGCGAAGAAAACAAAGCCATTTGCCGCGCAAGACATTTGACAGAGGCCGGTTGAACAAAGGCGTTGCTTGGCAGATCGAGCAACTTGAAACATTACGGTTTATCGAGGACGCCGAAGACCTTATTATCATCGGTAGATGCGACACCGGTAAAACATCCTTGGCGGCGCATCTTGGTGAGTTGGCACTAAAGGCTGGAGAGCGAGTGGTATATTACAACGTAGACGACTTCTTGCAGATCATCCGCAACAAAGACAAAACGGATAAGTACCACAGGAAATTCAATTACATACTCACATGCAGTGTGATCATCATAGACGAGCTGATGTATGTGGCACTGTCGGAGGATGACCTTCCGCTCTTTTACAGGGCAATCAATTTCATCAAAGAAGAACGGAGCGTGATCTTCATCACAAACCGTGAGCTGTCCGAGTGGCAGCAGACGGCCGAGGACAAGCACCTGATGCAAACCTTGGCAGACAAAATCTCAAGCGACAGTCAGTTAATTAGACTGTCATAACAAAACCACGGCGACACGCCGTGTCCGTTTGTCAAAAGCAAACTCGAAAATCTTGAAAAAGACATAGCGAAAGCTATTTTATATAAATTCCCACATCGACGAATTTGTGACACGCGATATAGCAAAATCGACGACTCGGTTGCAATTTTTAGGGTGGGTATAGGGGGATACAAATCCTTACAGCTTTTCTACCGAAGACGGGCGAGGAGTCACGCGCGAAAAATCGGGAAATCAAGTGGGGATGCACTCACAGGATCACAAACGGCAGAGCGGCATGCGACAGTCACCACGTAAGAGACGATATCCTCCAGCGCACATACACAGCAGCAATACGCGAGATGATCGAAGACGCGGACGAAATCATCGCGGCGGTACAGGACAGCGCGAGACTGGTGCTTCAGCCAGAAAACGCTGCGGCACTGGCAGAGATCGAGCAGCAGATCATCGAGATACAGGAAACGGCACTCGCACTGCATAAGGCAAAGCAGGCGCACACGATCACGGATGGCGAATACGCAGAGCGGATCAGCGAATGCAGCAGACGCATGCAGGACTTGGAAGCGCAGCAGTCGGAACTGCAAACCGCAGAATCCAGATACGTAGAGGTCAAGGCATGGCTGGAATCCTTCGCGGCACACATCAAGAGCGGAGCGATACTCAATGCAGATGATGACATGATCGTCAAGCAGCTGGTCGAGCAGATCATAGTCAACGACGACGGCATCGAGATACAGTTCAAATGCGGCACTACCATCACAAAGGAATACGAAGCAGCATAAAGCAAGCCCTCGGCAGTGGATAACACCACGGTCGAGGGCTTATTTGCGTTTAAGATGCACAAAATCGTGCGTCTTGCTGGCAAAGCGCGAAAAGTATAGTGACAAATAGCGAAAAGTATGGTATAATATATCCGAGGGATTTTACATAAGAAAATCTAACAAGGAGGCAGCTATGGGACAGGGTTACTCATATAAATGCGATAAATGCGATTACACATTAGAATACATGCAAGGCATAGGATTTCTATATCCGATGGAAGCGGAGGAAATGCTGACGAAAATGAAACAAGGCAAATTCGGCAAGCGCTTCATGGAAGCCGCGAACAACGCAGCCGCACCGGCAGTAGAATTTTCACGCGAATTATATAGGTGCAAGGATTGCGGCGAACTGCGTCCAGACTTGCAAATTGATTTGCTTGACAGCGACAAGGTTATATTGTCGAAGCGCCATGTATGCGGTAAATGCCGCAGCCAGATGAGCGTGGTTAAAAGCCTGCGCGGACTCAAATGTCCGAAATGCAAGAGCAAGCTCGTCATTGGCGATATGTTATTGTGGGACTAATGCAATAAAACACATCAAAAACGGGTTGAAAGTATCACCAAATTATGCTATAATAAAAGCACTTTACAGGGCAAGGAGGCAGACATGAGCGAATTTATAAACGAATTAAATAATAGCGTCTCCCCAGACCCCGAAAACAATGTTTTTGCAGACATTTGGAAGCAATACGAGCGCGTAGTGCTTCACAGTTTGATTACATCCTTCGGACTGGATTTTCTCGTTCGCGATCAGCACGGCGGCGACGTAGATACCGTTCGCGGTGTCCGTGAAGGCATATACAAGAACCCCGACAACGCAGCAGCATACGAAGCACGTGGCGCATATGATTCAATCGCGTATCATACCGACCCGCGCTATATAAGCAAGGTGAGATTAGCAAGAGCGGCATACAACGCAGACGGTACTACAGTTGCGGATGCCTATGTGCCTGGAAGAAAACTGCATTTCACAAAAGCAGCAGGCGTTGGCACAACAGGACGTGCAAACCTCGATCATGTGGTAGCGGCGAAAGAAATACACGATGACGCTGGCAGAGTGCTGGCAGGCGTGGACGGTGTAGATCTTGCAAACAGAGATTACAATCTTCGATTCACAAATGAGCAGTTAAACAAATCAAAGGGTGAGGCATCGGTAGATACCGTTATAGAACGTGGCGTTAAAGGCGAACCTCTCCCAGAAGAAGTTGCAGAGCGCATGCGTGAAGAAGATGCACAGGCGCGGGCGCACATGGACGAAGAAATCAATCGCGCGTATTATTCCAGCGCACGATTTCTCGGAGACGCAGCGGCAGCAGCATGCAAACGTGGTGTCGAAATGGGTATTCGTCAAGCGGTCGGTTTTTACTTCTTGGAGGTATGGATCGCATGCGAGGAAGAACTCAAAGGCATCGATTCACACTGCGAAATCGGTACGGTCATCTCTGCTATAAAGACAGGCGTTGCAAAAGGCTCGGAGAACGCACTCAAAAATTACAAGGACTTGTTCCGCAATTTTGGAGAGGGCTTCGTCGCAGGAGCGATGGCAAGTGTAACCACGACGCTGATAAACATATTCATTACAACAGACAAAAACACCGTTCGTTATATTAGACAGGCATCGGCAGCGATCGTGCAGGCAGGAAACATACTGCTCATTAACCCGCACAATTTGCTGGTAGGCGACCAAATCAAAGCAGCCACCCTCACGCTGGCAACAGGCGCAAGCGTAATAGCGGGAACTTATGTCGGCAGTCTCATCGAGAAAACACCGATATATTCGATACCCGAAGTCGGACAATTTGTGCAGACATTCTGTTCGGTGCTGGTGAGCGGATTGCTGTCGTGTACTTTGCTGGTTATGCTTGACCGCAGTAAATTCGTGAACCGACTCGTAGCGGAAATGAACAAATACCAAGATGCAAGTCGTAGTTATGCAAAGCTGGCAGAGGACTTCGCCCGCATTGCAGCAGAGCTTGAAGGTTACGATATTCGTCAGTTCCACATCGAGGTAGCACGATACGGAGACATCACCACACGCATCGAAGCAGCAATGGATGAGGAAGAATTGGAAGGTCTCATGGTATCGGTCTACACGGCATTTGATATCGATATGCCGTGGGGCGATGATGTCGACACTTTCATGAGCAACCCCACAAACAAGCTGGTATTTAAATAAGGGGGGTGCAGCATGTTTTTCAAGTTTTTAGGTTGGATATTCAGTAAGCTGCGTAACTTCTTCGGATCAAAGGCTGGAAAAATAACCGCCGCTGCAGTTGGCGCAGTTGGTGCTGGTGCAGCAGGCTACGGAGCTGTTCAAGCAGGCAAAGCCATCAAACTCAACCGACGCGCAAAGAAAATGCGCGATGAAGCGCTTCAGCGTCACGAAGAACATTACAACAAAGTTCAAGGCGCGCTGGAGGCAGCGGGTAAAGTCAAGTTGACCGCAATAGAATCGTTTGATGATTTCGCGGAGCAGATGGCAAAGATACAAGGACGCCCCGAATTCGACGAAATTGGATGCAAGGGCGTAAAGCTACCAGAATTTACAGCAGACGACCTCAAGGTCATATCGAACAACGTGGCACTCGCAGTTGAAGGTGTCGCATACGCTGGAGCAGGCGCTGGACTGGGCATTGCGGTATGCGGACTGAATTTGGTAGCACTGGGACCCGGGCTTTTGATTGGCGGCATAGGTCTTATGATCGCAGGCGGTCACATCAAAAAGAAGGCGATCGAAAATAATCGGCAGGCAAAGCAGCTGGTCAAGGATGTAGATGCCATCGTGAAGCAGTATGATGAATTGGCAACAGCGGCATCTATGCTTGAAAAGCACATCAGCGCAGTGTACGCTCAGTACGAAAAGCATCTGGCAAGGATGAAGAAAATACTGTCGAAGAAAACGCGCTGGAGCGATATGTCGGATAAAGAACACACCGCCATCGAGAACACGATTTTGCTGGTGGGTATGTTGTTCAAGCTTTGCAAGATCGAACTTATCGTGAAGGAAAAGAAGGCAGAAGCGATCAATGCCGAGGATGTGGAAGCCATCGGAGCAGAGGTCGACGCAGCGCTCAAGCACACAAAACGCTGGGGACTGTTCGCGTAAAATAAACAGAAAACATGGGCGGCAGCAATGCCGCCTATTTTTTTATAAAAGGACTTTACTATCACCAAGAATTATGGTATAATATGTAAAAGAAATACGATACCCACAGGAGTGGCACATGGATAAGGATATGCATTTTTCGGCTGACTACACGGTAGATTGGTCGCAGATAGACGACAATGATCCCGAAGGCGATTTGGCAATGGAGATCATTGGCACCGTAGTAAAAGACATACGCAAATACGAAGAAGAAGCCGTAAAAATAATCAACCCCGTAGTTAAGCGGCAATACGAACAAATGCTCGCGCTATCGGATAAGATGGCAAAGGAATACAACGGTCGCGTTGAAGGCAAGATAGTCGTTAATCGCAACCGCGCCGAAATCATATTGGAGATCCCGTGCTTCGACTTTTACAACGAAGAAGAATACAGCTTCATGCGGTACGCTATGGAATACACATCGTCAATAGCATTGGAGCCAACAAGAGATTGCATGTTACGGTTTAGAATGATGTTCGATTATTTCCAACCGATACACACAAAGGAAGAACACGAAGCGTTCCTCCGAGAAGCAGCGCAGAATTTGCAGCATAAGATTGAGGGCATCGAATAGGGCGGCAGCAGCGGAAAAGTTGACCTAAAGTTCGCAATGACCCCCGCGAGTTGACCTTTTATCCGCAATATCGCAAAAAGAAAAGGCAGCACTTTCGGCTGGTTCTCATAAGGATGTTTGGGTTCTTCGTAGGGGCGATCATTGATCGCCCGCAAACAACCGCAAAACAAAAACGGGCGACCAATGGTCGCCCCTACAAACAAATTTCGGCAGAGATATTGTTTTCTCTGCCGATTTGTGTTATAATGGTGTTACATCGTAGGGCGGGGGCTTGCTCCCGCCGCAACATAAGATTTAAGCCAACCAGGCGGCGGGAGTGAACCCCCGCCCTACAAGGGGGATGGGCTTTGCCCGAATCCGGCGTTGCTTGCAACGCTGTAATACAAAGGCGAAACTGGCGATAAATAAAATAGGAGGATGACTATGTCAACTTGGAGTGGTATTAGGCATAAACTTGAAAACGAGTATCTTGCGGAATCATTACGAGGACATATTCAGTATTATTGCACTTCTTATAGCAAAAGCCCCGACCATCACGGCAGAGCTTCTATACGGTTAGATGGCAAAGAACTGATCAGTGGTTGCTACTGGAACAACTGGAGCAAAGCTCACTTGTTTCCGCATGATGAAACATACGAAAAGCGAATGACAGAAAATTACGCATATATGGATGATACAGCACTAAAATTAGGCATATTCAGCCCACATGCCTTTTATCGAGCTTTTGAAGAATTTGACAACCAAAGCATTGAGGAAAGCTTGAACAGCGAAAATATGATTATTCGTATTTTCGCCATACTTGATCGAAGAGTTGGAAAAAGACGATTGATCAATATGCATCGTACATTAAATCCTCAAGAGGAAGTTTTTAATTTGTTTTACTCAATTCGAATCAATGCAGAGGGCATCGCATTGAATTAATACTTAACCCCGACAGACCTTGGAAATCTGTCGGGGTTAATCTTTGTTTTCTGCAGCGTAAATATATCTTAATGGACCGTCGAGGACGCCGGTCCCTACAAGATAACGTAAACATCCTTATGAGAACCAGCCCTTTATGCTGCCTTTTCTTTTTCTTGAAGCGCCAGGCCACATGGACCTGCACTCCTTTTCGTTATTCGGAAACGACGGACGAGAGAAATCGCCTCTCAAGTCTGTCACAGGGGAAGCAGTACGGCGTTCTGGGCGGGAACGGTCACTTCCGCGCCGTTTACGGTGCAGGTCAGATCTCTTTCCGTGGGATTGACCAGAATCTGCGCCCGCGCGCCGTCCTCGGTCTCCCAGGCCGAAGTCAATACGGCAGGGAGAGGCAGTTTCTTGTTGACGAATTGGCAGGTGTAGGATACCGTGTCGCAGGCCACGGGGAGGGCGGGGATCATGCGTCCCGCGTGCAGGTAGGGCTTGGCCTGCTCCTTGTAGAAGCGGGTCAGATTGGCAATGAGCTGCAGAGCCTTGCTCTTGTCGGGACGGTGGACAAAGTCCCGCGTGCCCCAGTGATCCATCAGCTCTCCGTCGGGGGTCAATACAAGGGTCATGCAGTCGCCTGCGGTGAAGGAGTAGGCCAGACGGTAGGGAAGGCTGTCCTCCTCCTCGGGGAAGAAGCTGCAGACCTGGTTGCCCATGAAGTTGCGGAGATACTCGTGATACAGGTAGGCGTACAGGGGAACGGGGGTACCGATGATGTAGTTGAGCTCAAAGCGGTTGTCGCTGAACAGAAGATTGCCGATGAAGGGCTCTGCGGCGGCGGATTCACAGCCAAAGAGCATATCGGGGGCTTTCTTGTTCCAATCGGTCAGCATGTCCTGCATGTGCGCCGTCATCCAGGGGCCGGGCGCCGGAGGATGTCCGTGGTCACGGGCGTAGCAGAAGTACTGGCCGCCGCCGTGGTTCTGATCCAGGATCTGGACGTAATCCAAACCGCTTGCGAACAGGGGGGCGTATGCCTCGGCCAAAAGCTCGCGGCCAACGGGGGATGCGGGGCAGATGTCGTAGCCCGAGCGCTGACCCGTGCAGATCTTGCTGATGGACACGACTCCGTCGGGACCCGCGCACATACCGCGCTCCAGGCCGCGCTCCTCGTAGTCCTTTCGGCAGTTGTAGTCGGCGATCAGATTGCTCTGGATGGTGTAGCCGAAGCCCGAGCAGTATACGCCCAAGAGGTCATTCGACCCGTGCAGAGTCTCCTTGAAGGCGTGGAAGTTGGCCTCGTCACCAAAGGGCGGCCATACGTAGGGCGGTGCCCAGGGGGCAGTACCCTCCCAATGCATCAGAAGAACCAGCAGGCGGCTCTCGGTGGCGGCGCGCAAAGAATCCAGAATGGGGAGCGCGTTGGTATAGGGATAGAGGGCGTTGGGGCTCATCTCGTCCATGTCGTGAATGCCGCGGACGGGGTAGGAGACCACCAGCGGGCTGTCCTCGTACCAGGCGGGGAGGGAAGGATTGTCCCGAATCTTTTGGACCTTAGGAGGCAGGGCGGATTCAAACCAATCGCGGTAGAGGTTTGCCGCCGATTCCCAGCGCCCGTCAATGGCCGACCACACGATGGGGTACTCCGTGGTAAAGGTCTCTCCGAAATCGACACCGCAGAACAGGCGGTTCTGCAGGGTGATGCCTTCGGACTCCCCGTAAAAATCAATGCCCTTGACGCCTCTTGCGGGGTCGTGCACGCCTACGTACAAGCCTGCGTCCTCCCAGAGATAGGCCAGCATCTGGGAGCTGATCATGTTGGGGAACAGGGGATAGCAGCCCAGAGAAGGATATTCGGGATCCCAGTGTCTGAAATCCGTCATCCGACGGGTCTCCTCGTCTGAGATCAGCACCCCCTCGTTGTAGGGAAGCAGTACCCGTCCGCCGTTGCCTGCGGGGTTGTTTTCGGTCAGGGCGGGAAGGTTGACCAGCGGGAAGTCGATCCACTCTGCGAAATAACCGTCGTTATCCACGGATACCGACACGCGCCAGGCGGCACTGCCACCCTCCTCGGTCAAGAATACCCGTACCGAAAGCGGGGGATAGGTTTCACCGGACTCGCCGTGACGGAAATCGGAATACAGAGCGCCGTCCTCGGTTTCGCGGCAGGAGGCCGCATCGAGGGCGGTCAGGATCGTCGTGTTTCCCGCCCGATCCCGCAGACGCAGACGGAACAGGGGAGAGGGAGCGTGCAGTCGCTCGCGGCCGCCCAGGATCAGAGAGGCAACCTGAGCGTTCTCGAAATCAACCGAGAGGGTCATGTTGGACAGATGCAGAGTTTTCATGGGGATCCTCCTGAAAAGGTAAGGGAACAGAGTCCGATTCTTTTCTTTATTGTACCATAAAACGCCAAAATAATCAAGTAGGAAAAACGGGAAAAAATTTTTCGTTCTTGCTTTTGTTGGAGAGATGTGGTATAATAAAGGCGGCGGCAAGATCGCGGCCATTTTATGGCGGCCATCTTATGGCGGCCATTTGATGGCGGTTACCCTGCACGCGATCACAAAGCCGTACGTGCGCCCCAACAAGGAGGAAAACTATGCGACTGTGTATTCCCATTCCCTGTCATTTCCCCACCCGAAACAGCGAAGACGTGTGCAAGGCCATCCGCGCCGTGGCCGCTCTCGGCTATGACGCCGTAGAAATGTACGACTGGCGCGGTCTGGATGCAGATATGATCTGCCCCGTGCTGGAGGCGTGCGGCGTGGAGATGGTCAGCCTGTTGGTTATGGAAACCCGACTGACGGATCCTGCATATAGAGAGGCTTGGTTGACCGCCCTGCGGGAAGCGTGCGAGGCGGCAAAGAAACTGGGGGTGAAGAAGGTCATCACCCAGGTAGGAAACGATACGGGGGCGCCCCGTGCCGAGCAACACGCCGCCATCGTGGAGACCCTGCGACAGGCCAAACCCATTCTGGAGCAGTACGGTGTGACCGTCATGCCCGAGCCCTTGAACGTCAAGGTGGATCACCGCGGCTACTACCTCACCACCGCCGCGGAGGCCTTTGATATCGTCCGCGAGGTGGACTCACCCTTCGTGAAGATCGTCTACGACATCTACCACCAGCAGGTCACCGAAGGGGACATCATTCCCACCGTGACGAAGAACCTCGACCTCATCGCCCACCTCCACGCGGCAGGTCATCCCGGCCGTCACGACCTGTGGGAGGGTGAGCTCAACTATCGCTTCATCTTCGATGCCATCGATCGGGCAGGCTACAGGGGCGCTTGCGGTCTGGAGTACAGCTCTCTGATGGATCCCATCGAAGGACTGAAGAAGTCCAAAGAAATATACGGATAATCGCCTCCGCGCCACTACGCGGGAGGCAAGAAAAGGGGTGTCTCACGCTTGGTGAGACACCCCTTTGGGTTTACGTTTGCTTGGAAGTGAATCAGTTGTTGTCGAAGTTCAGGGAGTTGATGATCTTGCCGTCCTCGGTGATGACGGACAGGATGCAGCCGGCCCAGAAGGTCTTGTTGTTCCAGTTGCAGGCGGCCAACTCAATGGTAACCTCCTGACCCGCAAACTGCTTGAGGAAGCCGTACTGCTTACCGCTGGAGCAGTACAGAGTGACCTTGTTGCCGTTGGCATCGGTCAGATTGCAGTTGGTGTAGTAAGGAGTCTCGTTGAAGACAACGGTAGCCTTCAGCACGAAGACCGTGGTAGAATAGTCTACGGTGACGTCCAGATTACGGAAGTCAGCCAAGGTCTTATCGGTGACGAAGTGGGAGGTGTCGTACTCGTGCTGGCCGTAGTAGTTGGCTACGACGGTAGCGCTCGAAATGCAGGTCTGACCCGCATGGGTGCCGCCCTCATTGTTGTGGAACTTGTCACGCTTACCCGTGATGACGATCTCCTGGCCGATCTCAATGTCGGCGAAGATGGCCACATCGTTGACGATCACAGCGATCACGCCGGTCTCGTCGATGAGGTAGAAGCCGTTGCGGTTGACCAGGGAAGGACCGACAATACCCTTGATGGTGACCTCGTCGTTCAGCTCTGCGTCAATGGCGCTCTGCACGTCGCCGTAGTCCTGATCCTCGGCAATGGCGACGGTGATCTCAATGGTCTCGGTAGCGGTGTGATCGCCGTAGGTAGCGGTCACGGTCACGGTAGCCTTACCGGCGGACAGGCAATCCATAACCAGCTTGCCGTCCTTCTCGGTGAAGACAACCGAGTTTTCGTTGGAGGAGGTGTAGGTCACGGTCACGCCCTCAAAGCCCAGAAGCTCGGAGGACAGGGTGGTGGGCAGCTCCAGCATGGGGTTACCGGTGTACTCGGTCTTGAAGAGATCCATGACGTTGTACTCCAGAACGAACTCGGGAGCCTTGGTGGTATCGAACTCGTAGCCCTCGTCGATGACGGCGATGGGGAGGAAGCGGAAGTTGCAGGAAGTGCCGGTGGACTTGGCGTTCAGCGCGGTGATGTAGACGGTGCAGATCTTGCCGTCAAATTCACGGAGCCACTCGAAGTCGCCGCCGTTGCACTGGGAGTAGGTGTAGTTACCGGTCTCGCCGTCCAGATCAAAGAAGTAGTAGTTGGTAAAGCCGTTGCCGGGAACCTCCTTGACCAGAGCGGTGACCTTGTAGACCAGGGTGGTGATGTCCTCGGTGACAGGGGTGTTCAGAAGCTCCTTGACGGTGATCTCCTGTACCCAATCGGTATCGAAGGCGGTGTTTTTGTTGTCGTTGGAGATGAGGATGCAGTCGGTGAGCTGATTGCAGCCCTTGTAGCCGAACTTCTCGGCGCCGGCAATTTCGGAATCCAGAATCCAGTAATCCTTGGTGCCTGCGATCTCAACGGTGTTGCCGATCTGAACACGCTGAGCGGCATCGCCGTCGTAGACGTAGATGGACGCGCCGTTGTCGATCAGGATGAAGCCGCTGGGCTTCATGCCGGTGGCGTAGGTGATGCGGGCGACTACGCCCTTGATCTTGAGGTTAGCGCCCTTCTCGGCGTCGCGAGCCTCGGAGATGGTGGCGTCGGTGAACTTGGAAACGTCCACGTTACCCTGGTTGTTGACATACTCGATCAGGCGGGCGTTCTTGACTTCCTTGGTGCCGTTGTAGTTCTGGAGGATGCAGTGGAGCAGAACCTCATCACCCTTGACGGGCTTGTATTCGAACTGGGAGTAGCCGATCTCGCCGTCGGCGCTGTAGGTGCCGTAGACCTCGATAGAGCCGGTTTCATCCTTGATGATCATCTGGCCGTAAGCACCGTTCTTGATGGTCTCAATGATACCGCGGATATAGTAGCGCTCGGTGGTGATGTGACCGGGCTCGCCGCAAAGCTCCAGAGCCTCGGCAATGGTGATCACGCGGATCTCTACCTCGGTCTCAGGCTCGGTTTCGGTTTCGGGCTCGGTTTCAACGGAGGTCTCAGTCTCAACGGAGGTCTCGGTTTCAACGGAGGTCTCGGTCTCAACGGAGGTCTCAGTCTCAACGGAGGTTTCGGTCTCAACGGAGGTTTCGGGTTCTACCGTAACCTCGGCCTCGGTCTCGGCCTCGGTGGGCGCTTCGGTAGCGGCGTTGGTTTCCACGTTGCTTTGAGCGGTGGTCTCGGCGGGCTCCTCGGTGAGGGTATCGCAGGACACGAAGGCCACGGTCAGGAGCATCAGCACGACCAGAAGCAGGGAAAAGGCGCGAACGGACAGGAATTTCATAGGGTACTCCTTCTCTTATAATCGTTGTATATCATTATATCGTTTCAGGGCTGGAAAGTCAATATGGAAGATATATGAGAAATTTGGCGATTTTTCCTGTTTTTGTGGAAATATTGTCTTGAAATGCCATAGGGGGAGCCACGAGCGTATCACACTCATGACTCCCCCTTGCAAAATGGGACAGGGAAGGATTATTCGGTTACCTGTACGTCCTCAATGACGGCCATGATGCACAGCCCGTCGGGATCGTTCAGGGGAACCAGGGCGAAGACCACATCCACGGTTTGGCCCGTGAGGCCGGACAGATCGGCGCAGACGCCCGAGGGGATGCCCTCCGAGCCTTGGAAGACGATCTTGTCAGGATGGTCGGCCACGTCGTAGCCCGTGGAGGAGAAGAAGTGCTTGGCGGAATCATGAATGCCGGAATTGCCCGTCACGTCGGAGAAGCCGTCACGGTTGTACAGGCTGCACTCGTTCCAGGTCTTGCCTCCGTCGGCAGACCACATATACTTGTCAATACCGCCCTCGGCCACAGCCCAGCCCGCCAGGGCCAGCTTACCGCCGTCCACGGTGGTGTTCTTGTAGGCGATGAAGTCCAAGGGCTTGTCGGAATTGGTGCCGCGGGCGTCAAAGGGGCCGTCCCCGTCGCCGTGACCGTTGATGAAGTCGATCATGGAGGCGTAGCGGATATCCGAAACGCTCCAACCCGAGGCGGGATCAACGAGGTCGGCGGGCCCGTCGGGCATGTCGGGAGTGGAGCCGCCCGTGGCGAAATCAATGGTGTCTACCTTGGCACCGCCCTTGTAGATCTCACCGATACCCGTCTTCTGGAAATCGCAGATGGCGGTGAGGCTGTTGGCAATGCCTACGTAGGCGATATCCACGTACTCACTCGGTGCCGTTGTGACGTTGAACACGTCGAAGCGCAGGTGCAGGGCGGTGTAGGATCCGCTGGAATCTGCCTCAAAGGTGGGAAGATTCTGCTGGGAAAGGTCCGCGATGAGGTAATGCCACTCTCCGTCGGCCGGGATACCGCGCATATGGAAGCTATCCCCCGCGTAGGCACCCCCATGGGTGGTGCTGATGAAGAACTCAAATTCCGAAGCGGTCTTGTTGGTCTCGGGAATGCGGCACTTGACCACCAGGAAGTGTCCCGTGGGGGTCATGTCGGAGTTCTTGAATACCGTGAAGAAGGACTCACCGGCGCCGTCGCCGTAGCCGTGAATACGGATGTAGCTCTTGTCCTCAGCCAGCAAGGCAGCGTCGATTCCCGTAGCACCGTTTCGGGTGGCCAGGTGCAGGTTTTCGGCATCGACGTAGACGGGAAGCGAGATCTGATCGGTGGGGGTATCGCCGCTCTCGGGCCAGCCGGCAAAATCGGTGTCTGCTACGATCTTGAAGGTGCGGCTCTTAACACCGTCCATGTTGAAGGCAAAGGCGTAGGAGTAGGTGCCGTTGCGGTCGTAATAGACGGCGTATCCGTCGTAGCTGTGGGCGTAGCCCTTCTTGTCGGGGGTAGCGGCGGAGCTGACCTCCAGCTTGACCCACTCGCCGTTCACCTTCTCGTAGATCACGGGAGCGGTCATCTTCTCAAAGCCGTACACGCGGACGGCCTTGTTATTGGAGCCGCCCGATACCGTAAACTCGGCGGATTTGCCGTTGACGGACTTGATCTTGGGAATATAGACACTGTCCAGAGCCTCGCCGTCCTGTACGGTCAGCTTCACGCCGTTCAGGCAGGTGTTCTCGCGGATGGCCTGCATATTGCTGTCATCCGTGGAGGTGTAGAAGCCCCACGGGGAGATGATGAGGCAGAGCTTCATGGTGTCGCCCGCCTTGAGGGTGGTGGCGCCCAGATCCAGCGAGAGGCTGTACTTGGAGTTCTGACCCACCATGACAAATCCTGCGTCGCAGTCCTTGCCGCCGATGGTGAACTGAGAATCCGCGATGATCACGCCCAGATTGACGTTGTTGTTCTTGAAGGAGGAGTCGGAGGTATTGAGATCGTAGAGAGCCACGTAAGGGAAGGTGTCTCCCAGCTTGATGACCTCGGGGGTGGACCGGGCGTTCACCTCGCCGTGGATGATCTTGTTGCCCTCGCCCAGATAGCCGATCTTGCGGTAAGCACCCGCGTAGCCTTCAAAGGAGTAGAAGGAGAAATCCTTGGCGAAATCCGCGATGGAGATATCCTCCAGAATTTCGTAGTTGATCTCGTAGTAGGCGCGCAGCTCGTCGGTCTCGGGAAGCTCCAGATGGTTGTAGGAGATCTTTACGCGTCCGTCGTCCGAGATATAATCCATCTTGACGTCGGTGTAGACGGGACCCGAGGAGATGATGTCGTTGTGGTAGTTCTCGGTAGCCGAATAGTTGCCATCGGCATCGGTGTACTGGAGGAAGTACTGATAGCCGCCGTGGGTGTGCTGGGGCTGATTGCTGTAGCCCTGGCCCTCGGGAAGCTCGAACCAGTAGGGCATGGACATGGAGCGGAAGTCGGGGAGCGTCCAGAGGTCTCGGGCACTGTACATGGGACAGATGCAGCTGGTCTCGGTGGTGCCCAGAGACAGATGGTAGTAGGGCCAGAAGAACTGGATGGAGGAGAGCTGCTTGAGGGGCATCTGTCCCCAGTTCTGGTAGAGGTTCAGAACCGTCAGCTCGGTCTTCCCGCCCGCCTTGAGGGAAAGAGGGAAGTAGGTCTCGGAGTAGGAAGGATCGCCGGGGTCGAATACGGGCTCCTCGTTCTCGCCCTTGAAGTTCTTGTAGATCATGACGGGAATGGGCAGGAGCATATTCTTCTTGTCCAGAATAACGGCGTTCTCACCGCAGCCGCCCGTGGCGTAGGTGTAAACGTAGATATTACGGTCATCGGGGGCCTCCACCGTGACGTCGGCGGAGTAGTGGCGGTTCCACTCGTTGAAGAAGGGCTCGTTGAAGCCTGTGCTGCCGATGGTGAATTTGTAAGCGCCGCGCAGGGCGTCGTAGCCCGCGTAGCTGTCGCCGCTGAGCGTCTCCAGAGGATGGCGCTCGATCTCGGCTTCCTTCAGAAAGGCGGTGAAATCATGGCTCTCGTCGGTGTAGAGGCGGTGACCCATGTAGAAGTCGTCGGCGGTGCTGTTGGGGTTGGCCTTCATGATACCGTCCTTGGGGCAGGCCGTCTGGGTGACGGTATAGACACCGTCCTTGAGGGTTATTTCCAGCTTGCCGCTGTTCTCGTGGGGCAGGAGGATGAAGCCCAGCACGCCAACGTCCTTGATATCAAAGCCCGCGTACTCCACGGTGGCGAAGTCCACGCCGTCCAGGGAATCGTGGGTGCCCCCCGCATCTTTAACGACGAGCTTGGCTACGGTATCGGCGGGGATGTTGGTGACATAGCCCATGCCCTTGATACCCTCCACTTGCTCGGTGGCCACGAAATGAAGCACCTGATTCATCTTGTCGGAGTAGGTATGGAAGGTTCTGTCCAGCAGAATGGCGGGAGCGGAGGTGTCCAGCTTCACCGCCTTGATGTCCTTGATCTCCACCTGCTCACCGGCGTTGCCGATGTCGAAGCGCAGGGATGTGACCTTGTCGGTGTAGTCGGGAACCGTGTTCAGCGCCACGGTATAGGTGTTCCACTCGCCGTTGGGCTCCAGATCAAAGCGTACCTCCTGATCGGAGTTGTGGGCGGTACTGTTTCCGGCTATGAAGTAGAGGTTGCCCTCGGTGGCGGTGGATTTGACCGAGAACTGCACCGCATTGTACTCTTCGGCGGAGAAGCCAAGCCCCTCCTTGTTCTTGTTCGAGACGGTATAGACGTAGGGATCGTTGCCGTTGGCGGTGTAGGAGATCACACCGTTCTTCACCTGAAAATTCGTCACTTGGTTGCTCTTGATCGTGGCCTTGTTGATGGTGAAGGGCATTTCCTTAACGATGGACGAGCCGCCCATGAAGTTCTGCCCCATGATGTGGGCATCGTAGTAGTAGTAGCCCATGCGGTAGATATTGGTATGGGGCGCGGCGGTGGACTCCGAGGCCAGATAGGTCTTGCCGGCGGCCATGGTGACGAAAACGTCCATGGTGTTCTGCAGATAGGACTGTCCCTTGGCGTTTTTCAGCGCCGTCACCAGATTACTGCCCGCGGAGGACAGGGTGTATTCCAGACTCATGTTACGGTTCTCAATGCGGTAAGCCGTCCGCTTGGGGTTGGCGTAGTAGGCCTGCACGCCGTCGGCCAGACGGTTGGAGAGCATGATGGTATCGGCGTAGGGGCCTACAAGAGTGGGCTCCACGAATTCGGTCTTCCCCTCGGTTTCGCCTTCGGCGGTGGTTTCCCCTTCTGTATCGGTGAGATCGGAGGTCTCTGCCCGAGTCTCGTCGGAGGGTTGGGGATCCTTACGGCAGGAGGTCATGCAACTGCCCATCAGGAGAGAAGAGCAGAGGATCATAAGCAAACTTTTTTTCAGTTTCATCACGGTAAATCCTTTCTGTATGCGTTTTTATAATGATGAAAAAATGTTGAACCGTTGCGGACGGTTATCTTTCGGGCAGAATGCCGCGGGCCACGTCCCAGAGGTGGTCTTCGGTGATACCGATCAGCTCCGCCGCCTTTCGCAGGCGGTCGTGACTGCCGATAAAGGCCTTGGGCTCGTGGGCATCCGAGCCGAAGTGGAACTGACAACCGCAAGCCTTGGCCGCCGACAGGATGCGGAGGTAACGGTCGGATAGACCGTACTCGTTCAAAGGAGTATCCTGGCGGTAGAGGCAGGCGTGGATCTCAATGCTGATGTTCTTTTCCGCCGCCATGGAGAAGCATTCGTTCAGACATCCGTCGGAGATGCCGTCGATGATCTCGGCTTGGTGGGGACTGCAGATGGGGTACAGGGGATGGCAAATGCCCATGGGTACTGGATAATCCAGCTTGCAGGCGGCGATGAAGCGCTCCACCGTCAGCTTACGAAGCACGTCGGGGGAGGTGAGGTCGTAAGCGGTGTACATGTGCGGATAGTTGAGAATGTGGCTGGATGCGAAGAGGACGTAGTCAAAGTGCAGACTCTCCTCGGGGGATATGTAGGGATGCCCCACGCAATCGAAGTAGTCGATCTCACAGCCGAAAAGGAAACGAACGTTGGAGTTTTCGTTGGCTTCCTGGATAGCGGGTCGCAGGGAGAGCAGACGGGAGAGGCGGGTCTCGTCGGGATACCCGTAATCGTGGATCATTTGGGTGGGGTAGACGTGATCGGATATACCGATGAGACGGATCCCCTCGGACTCACAGTAAGGAACGTAGGAGGCGGGCTCGGTGGTACGAGGCGCGCAGAGGGAGCGGTTGGTGTGTACGTGCAGATCGCTGAAGAAGGGCGAAGAGGTGGAGGACATGGTACGGCTCCTTTTCTCGGAAAATCAATTCATACACATTATACCATAAATGGCTTTGAAAGTAAAGGGTTTTGGTGAAAATTGTCCACGGAGAGGATTTGTTACATTTTTCACAAAAAATGACCGTTGCGCCGTAGATTTCCATGTAAAAGGATCAAATATATTACCGAAAAGCATTGACAAAAAGGGGAAAATGTATTATAATTTATACTGTATGTTTATGTGCGGCGACGGAAAATCTCCGCATACAAATTGAAGAAAGGTAGTAGAAATATGGCTTTTTCTCTTCACGGGGTACACGTACCCCATAGAAAAAATACTGCGGACAAGCCTGCTCTGCGTATGGCTCCTCCGAAGACCGTAACCCTGCCCATGTCCATGCACATTGGCGCCCCGGCCGTTCCCGTTGTGAAGGTCGGAGATACCGTCAAGGTGGGTTCCCCGATTGCCGTAGCGGGGGGCGCTGTATCCGTGCCCGTGCACGCGTCGGTTTCTGGTAAGGTAACCAAGATTACGGATTACCTTCTTTCGGACGGACGTACCGTTCCCGCCGTCGTGATCGAATCCGACGGTTTGATGGCGGCGGATGAAAATCTGGCCGTCCCCGTTGTTGCTTCCCGCGAAAGTCTTATGGAGGCCATCAAGAACTCCGGCATCGTGGGTCTGGGCGGCGCAGGATTCCCCACCCATTTCAAGCTGAACGTTGACCCCTCCAAGATTGAGCATCTCGTCATCAACGGCGCCGAATGTGAGCCCTACGTGACCAGCGATACCCTGACCATGGTGGAGCGCGCCGACGACATGGCCTACGCCCTGGAAGCCCTCAAGGCTCATCTGGGGATCAAGAGCATCATCATCGGTATTGAGAGCAACAAAAAGAAGGCCATTGCCTCCATGATGAACCTCATGAACCGAACCTGTAAGGGCTGTACCGTACAGGTCAAGGTCCTTCCTTCCGTGTATCCTCAGGGCGGCGAGAAGGTGCTGATCTACCACACTACGGGCAGAGTCGTTCCCATGGGTAAGCTCCCCATCGACGTGGGATGCGTGGTTCTCAACTGTACCACCCTGGCCGCCATCGGCGCTTACCTCAAGACGGGTATGCCCCTCGTGGAGAAGTGCGTCACCGTGGACGGCGGCGCGGTCAAGGATCCCAAGAACGTCATCGTCCCCATCGGCACGGCTATGGCCGACGTGTTCGAGTTCTGCGGCGGTTTGACCTCTGAACCCGCCAAGGTGGTCTACGGCGGCCCCATGATGGGTATCACCGTCCCCGATACCACCGCCCCCATTCTGAAAAACACCAACGCCATCCTGGCGCTCACCCAAAAGGAAACCAAGCTCCCCAAGACCACCGCCTGCATCCGTTGCGGCGCCTGCACCAATACCTGCCCCTTCGGTCTGGCTCCCGCCGCCATCGCCAAGGCGTACAAGAACAAGGATGCCGCCATGCTGGAGGATCTGTCTCTGAACGCCTGCATGGAGTGCGGTTGCTGCAGCTTCGTCTGCCCCGCCAACCGTCCCCTGGTTCAGACCAATAAGCTGGCCAAGGTATTCCTGAAAGAAGAAAAAGCAAAGGAGGGAAGTAAGTCGTGAATAACCAACTGACCCTGTCGGTCTCCCCTCATATCCACAGCGGTAAGTCCACCTCCCGCATCATGCTGGACGTGCTTCTTGCCCTGGCGCCCGCCACCGTGGCCGGTGTCATTATCTTTGGTCTGCGCGCCCTTCTGGTGATCGCCGTCACCGTGGCCGCATCCGTAGGCTTTGAGGCGCTGTTTCAACTGATCACCAAGAAGGAGCAAACCGTGGGCGACCTGTCCGCCGCCGTTACGGGACTTCTGCTGGCCCTCAATCTCCCCGCCAATATCCCCCTGTGGCAGTGCGTGATCGGCGCTCTGTTCGCCATCGTTGTGGTCAAGTGCCTCTTTGGCGGTCTGGGCTGCAACGTGGTCAACCCCGCCATCACCGCCCGCGTATTCATGCTGGTGGCCTTTGGCGCTATGACAAAGGCCGCGTTCCCCTCGGGTGTGGATGCTACCTCGGGTGCAACCCCTCTGGCCTCCGAGGAAGCAACCTCTCTCCTGGATCTTTTCCTGGGTACCCACGGCGGTGCCATCGGTGAGACCTGCGCTCTGGCGCTCCTCGTCGGTCTGGCCTATCTTCTGATCCGTCGCGTCATCACCTGGCAGATCCCCGTAGCCTTCGTGGGCACCGTGTTCCTGGCCTCCTTCTTTATGGAGGGTATGGATCCCATGGCCGCTCTCGCCGCCATCCTGTCGGGCGGTCTGTTCATCGGCGCCTTCTTCATGGCCACCGACTACGTCACCTCCCCCGCTACCCCCTGGGGTAAGATCATCTTCGGTGTCGGCGCGGGTATCATCACCTTCCTCATCCGTTACTTCGGTCTGTATCCCGAGGGTGTGTCCTTCGCCATTCTGTTCATGAACATCCTGACCCCCTACATCAGCTCCTGGACGAAGCACAAAGTATTTGGAACAGGAGGGAAGAAAGCATGAAAAAATCCGTAACGAGTACCCTGGTTTTGGTCTGCATCTGCGCCGTTATGGCGATCCTTTTGGCCATCACCAACCAGATCACCGCTCCCACCATTCAAGCCAACGCCGACAAGGCCGCCAACGAGGCCCTGCTGCAGGTCATGCCCGACGGTCAAGGCTTTGAGAAAATGGATATTTCTACCTTCACGCTGCCCGCAACCGTCAATGAGGTCTATAAAGAAGCTAATGGCGGCTACGTGGTGCGTATGACCACCACGGGCTACGGCTCCGGTATGATCATCATGTGCGGCGTCAACGCCGAGGGCGTCATCACCGGCGCTGTCTGCCTCGGTTCTTCCGAGACCCTGGGCTATGAGAAGACCTTCGGTGAGAGCTTCGCCGGTAAGGATTCCGCGGGCGTGGATGCCGTGGACACCATCTCCGGCGCCACCAAGACCACCGCCGCCTATAAGAACGCCGTCAAGGACGCGCTGAACACCGCCATCATTCTCGGCGGCGGCTCTGTTGACCTCCGCGATCCCGCTCAGATCCTGAACGACAACCTCTCCGCCGCTCTGCCTGCAGGAGAAGGGAAGTTCACCAAGCTCTTTATCTCCGAGGTGATCGAGGGCATCGACGCCGTCTACACCGCCGATAACGGCAAGGGCTACGTCTACGTCATCGGCGA
>JAZRFR010000129.1:0-13531 GCA_045643785.1 Eubacteriales bacterium
CTTGAAGGGTGTCCAGAGGGAAACTTCTTTCAAGAAGTTTCCCTTTGGCGCTCTCTCGCTCCCCCATAAACTGCAATTTCTACCCTTCTGTTTAATAAATTTTCACCAAATATCTTGCATTTTCTGCTATAATATTGTATAATATATAAATCCAAATAGAGAAAAGGGGGACAAACCCATGAAGCAATACATACTCGCTCTGGACGAGGGAACCACCTCCGCCCGCGCTATTCTGTTTGACCGCGAAGGGAAGACGGTTGCCTCCGCACAGCATGAATTTCCCCAGATCTACCCCAAGGCCGGGTGGGTGGAGCATGACCCCATGGCTATCTATGCCAATCAGTACGCCGCTATGACCGAGTGCATCGCCCTCAGTGGTATTGATCCCGCCGAGATCGCCGCCGTGGGCATTACCAACCAGCGAGAGACCGTGGTGGTTTGGGACAAGAAGACGGGCAAGCCCGTTTGCAACGCCATCGTCTGGCAATGCCGCCGCACCTCGAGCCTCTGCGAGCAGTTGGAGCGGGACGGCTACGCCGACCTGATCCGTCAGCGGACGGGTCTGCGCCTGGATCCTTACTTCAGCGGCACCAAGATCAAGTGGATTTTGGACAACGTAGAGGGCGCCCGCGCCCGCGCCGAGGCAGGGGAACTGCTTTTCGGCACCGTGGATACCTGGCTGTGCTGGAAGCTCACCGAGGGGCGAGTCTTCGTCACCGATCGCACCAACGCCTCCCGCACTATGCTCATGAATCTGCACACGGGAGAATGGGACGAGGATATGCTGCGGATTCTGGATATCCCCCGCGCCATGCTTCCCGAGATCCGATCCAGTAGTGAAATTTACGGCTACGCCGAGATCATGGGCGCTCGCCTTCCCATCGCGGGCATCGCAGGCGACCAGCAGGCCGCTCTGTTCGGGCAGGGCTGCTTTGAGGCGGGACAAGCCAAGAACACCTACGGAACGGGCTGTTTCCTCTTGACCCATACGGGGCGTGAGCCCGTGTTCTCCCGCCGCGATCTGCTCACCACCGTGGCGGCCTCCGAGGCAGGGAAGCCGATGGAGTACGCGCTGGAGGGCAGCGTGTTCGTGGGCGGCGCCGTAGTGCAATGGCTCCGTGACGAGTTGCATTTCATCACCGAATCGGTAGACAGTGAATATTTTGCCGCCAAGGTGCCCGACAGCGGCGGGGTGTACGTTGTCCCCGCCTTTACGGGTCTGGGCGCGCCCCATTGGGATATGCACGCAAGAGGCAGTATCTTCGGCCTCACCCGCGGCGCAGGGAAGGATCACATCATCCGCGCTGCCCTGGAGTCCATCGCCTACCAGACCGAGGACGTCCTGGCCGCCATGCAGGATGATATGGCGGATCTTGGCGATGGTAGCGAGGGCGGAAAGGGCATCGCCTCCCTGAAAGTGGACGGCGGCGCTTCCCGCAATCGCCTGCTTTTGCAATTCCAGAGCGACGTGTCAAATCTGCCTGTGATCCGTCCCGCCACCACCGAGGCCACCGCCCTGGGCGCGGCGTTCCTGGCGGGCTTGGCCGTGGGATTTTTTGGCAGCCGCGAGGAGATTTCCGCCCTGCTTTCCTCGGACGGAATGACCTTCACCCCCCGCATGAGCGGCGACGACCGCACACGCCTCTTGGACGGTTGGAATCGCGCCGTCAAGGCTTGTCGCGCGTTTTGATGTAAAGGAGATATGTCTATGAATTCCATACAGAAGCAACAGATCCGTGTCCCCTCCACCGACGGAGTTCACACCCTCGCAGGTGTGGTGTATATCCCCGCAGGGGATCCCGTGGGTATTTTGCAGGTGGTACACGGCATGACCGAATACATCGGCCGCTACGATCGTTTCATGACCGAGATGGCCGAGGCAGGATGGGTGGTTTGTGGCCATGACCATCTGGGTCACGGGCAGACCGCCGATCCCTCCGAATGGGGCTATATCGCCAAAAAGAACGGCTGGGATATCCTTTGCCGTGACGCGAAGGCCGTTGGTGATGCCGTCCGTAAGGACTACGGGCAGAATCTCCCCTATGTCCTCATGGGACACAGCATGGGTTCCTTCGTCGCCCGTTTGACGGCTGAAAAGTACGCAAAGCCCGATGCCCTCATCGTCATGGGTACGGGTGGCCCCAACCCCGCCGCCGGTGTGGGAATCGCTCTGTCGGGGCTGGTCAAAGCTCTCCGCGGAGAAAAACATATCTCCAAGCTGGTGTATTCCTTGGCCTTCGGCGGCTACACCAAGCCCTTCCGGAGAGAAAACGACATCTACTCCTGGCTGACGAACGACATTGCCGTGCGGGACGTATACCGCAAAGACCCCCTCTGCACTTTCCTGTTTACCACCTCGGCCATGGGCGACCTCATTCGCCTCACGAAAGAATCCAACCGTAGCGCCTGGTTCAAGTCTCTGCCCGACGACCTGCCCATCCTGCTGGTATCGGGGAAAGACGATCCCGTAGGCGGCATGGGCAAGGGTGTGGAGGCGGTGCGCCGCAACCTGCAAAAGGCGGGGAAGCAGGTCACCTGCCACCTGTACGAGGGTTGCCGCCACGAGATCCTCAACGATACCTGCCACGACCGTGTGGTGAAAGATATACGGAATTTTTTGAGTCGAACCGTTACCGTTGCAAAGGAGACTGAAACGCTATGAAAAAATGCTTGTCCTTACTCCTGTCTGCCCTGCTGCTCCTGACAGCCATGGCAGGGCTTCTGTCGGGGCTGACCCTGACCGCCGCCGCCGAGGATCTCAGCGGCATCCAGACCATCGAATTCGCCCGTAACGGCGTGGGAGGCTCCCCCTACATGAGCGGTCTGAACGTCCCTGTGGGCTACGCCTTCAAGGTGGATCCCGAAAAACGGCTGTTGCAGATCAGCATTCCCGAGTTCGCTACTTACAGCAATAACACCAACAAGGGTACCTTCAAACTCTACGAGTGGAAGGGAGACCGTAACTCCACCGTAGCGGCCGCGCCCATCGTCGAGCGGGAGATTCTGAACCACGTGGATCACGACGCGCTGGTGCTGGAGATCCCCGCCGAGAAAAAGGTGACGGGTCACCTCTACTTTGAGGTCATCTGTCTGGAGGGCGCCAGCTATACTCCCTGGAACGCTGAGGGCGGCCTCATCGACCCCATCCCCGGGGTGGTGACGGATATGCAGGCCTACCTGAGCGGCAATCCCGCCAATCCCTTCGCATGCGATATTACGGTCTGCGATATGGAGAACAAGTCGGCATCCGCTTACATCACCTTCACCTACGATTTCTCCAAGGGACTCAAGGATCAGGAGGACTACAACCAGGTCAATCAGATCCGGATTGAGAACAAGCAGGGCTACGTGACCTTCACCGCCGAGGGCGACGATCCTTACTTCCGCTTCTCGGATAACTACCAGCCCACCCCCAAGACAAGTGATCTGGCCTACGCGGTCATCGAGTACCGCACCACCGCCTCCATCGCCCGTGGCGAGATTTTCACCAACCGCCGCAGCGGCGCCCATTGGGGCGACCCCAACGCCTACGTTTCCTGGAACTACATTCCCGACGGCGAGTGGCACACCGTGGTGGTGGACGCCTCCGAGGTCTGGGGCAACGATCAGACCGACGAGCTGTACGCCTTCCGCTTCGATCCCCTGGCATCGGGGGCGCAGGTGGGTGACAGCATTGACGTGGCTTCCATCAAGTTCTTTGGCGACGGTCTCTACGCCCGCTCCTACGCCGCTGACCGCGAGGCCTCCATCAAGGAGGACGAATCCCTCCTGGTGGCCGAGGGCTCCGAGATCATCGACTTCGGTGCAGGCAAGCACGTATCGGGTCTTGTGGCACCCGATACCGTGAAGGTTTACACCGAAAAGGATTTTACCCGCCTTTCCGCTTCCGCTTCCACTACCGTCACGGTCAGCGGTCTTGACGTCAATCCTGCCTTCCGCTTCGTTACCCTCATGGCCCGAACCGAGTCTGCTTCGGTCAGCGAGGGCGTTACACTCACCGCAAAGGCGGGTTCTGCCGAAGCGCAGGGAAGCTACTCCATTCCATACGATGGCTACTGGCATGCGGTTACCGTAGAGCTTCCGTTGGATGCCGACGGCGCGCCTGTGGATACCCTGACCCTGACCCTCCCCGAGGGCTGGGTAGATATCACCTATATCGGCTTCTTTGAAAAGCCCGAGTACTCCGATAAGTACGTCTACCCCAAGGCATTCAACACCCATCAGTTCGTGTTGGGCGCGGCCAACGTCCCCGTATACAACGTCACCGATCCCACCCTGGGCTCTCCCTTCTGCAGCGGCGGTCAGTCCATGGGGCAGAAGTTCACCGCCACGGGGGCTGTCCGTGGTGTCATCATCCCCGGTCACGCTACCTGGGGCGCTGATGCCAACAACAACAGCGGCTACTTCAAGCTGTTCAAGTGGAACGGCGACTACAATACCACCGTGGCGGGTACGCCCCTCGTGGAGCGTGAGTTGAAGAATCTCCGTGACGGCGAGGATCTGGTGGTTACCTTCGACGAGCTTGACGCCGGGGAATACTGCTTTGAGATCAAGATGACTACCCCCGGGGATAAGGCCTATACCGGCTTCAATTCCGCAAACGGAACGGCTACCGAGGGAACCGTCTCTTTCCGCAACGGTCAGGTTAACAGCGACCAGCTCGTGGCGGGCTACCTCACCGCGGGCGAGGGTCTTCTGGACGTGGGTCCCGAGTACGCCATGGATATGACCTTCGAGTATGACTTTACCCGCCACTACGACAGCGTCACCGAGGCGCTGGGGCTGAACAACATGAGCGGTATGACGGTCACCGATCTATGCGATCAGGGCTACCTGTCCATCACCGCCCAGCAGAACGACCCTTACTTCGCCTTTGGCGTGGATCCCTCCGTGACCTCGAACCTCATGGATCACATCGTCATCAAGTACCGCACCACCTCCACCGCCAAGAGCGGCGAGCTTTTCGTGGATCGCTCCGATGGCGCGACCTGGGGCAATACCTATGAGAAGACCAACATGATCTGGGATTGGCAGACCGACGGGGAATGGAATATCGAGGTGATTGACGCATCTTCCCGTTGGGGCAACGTTTATGACGTCTACTTGAAGAACATCCGCTTCGATCCTCTGGAGAAGCCCACGGGCGCAGGGGAGACCATCGACGTGGCCTACATCAAGTTCTTCGCCAACGCCAAGGCCGCCGAGGCCTACGCCGCCACCGAGTACGTGGAGGAGGATGGCAAAACTGTGGTCAAAGCCCCCCTCCGTCCCATTGATCCCACCACCGTAAAGCCTATCGTTCTCATCGAGGGTGAGGATCTCAATGTCACGGGCGGCAGTCAGATGAAGGACGCCACCTACGATTACGGTAAGGGCTTCATCACCCTCACCGCCAAGGGTGTCGATCCCAACTACTTCCTGTACCGCGAGTCCACCAAGATCGCGCCCTTCATGGCGATCAAGTACCGTACTACCATCCGAAACGTCAAGGGCGAGCTGCACGTGGGCTCGGTACAAACCAGTCCCAACGGCCGCTCTGATCGCCTGGTGTTCGACTACGTTACCGACGGGGAATGGCATATCGCCGTCATCGATCTCCGCAAGATCCCCGACTACAACTCCGACACCAATACCGTTAACTACCTCCGCTTTGACTTCCTCCACTCCGACAGCGGCATGAGCGGCGGCGCATACCTGGAGGTGGAGTACATCGGCTTCTTCAACACCGTGGACGAGGCCACCGTGTACCCCCACGCCCTCCCCGAGGAGCGAGCGCTCCATACGATCACCTTTGTGGTCAACGGGATCGAACTGTACAAGGTGCAATTCCGTGAGGGAGACGCATCTCTGGAGGAGCCCGTCGTGCCCATTTTGCCCGGTATGGTCGGTGTGTGGGAGTCCTACACCCTCGGCACCTCGGATATCACCGTCAATGCGGTCTATACCCCCACGACCGAATCGGATATCCCCGACGTGCCTCCGCTTCCTTCGGAGGATGATACCGGCATCGATGAACCCGAGACGAACGTCCCCGTCGATACCTCTGCCGATACCACCCCCGCAGAAGGGAAGGGCTGTGGCTCCGTTCTTGCCGTGACCCTTCTGCCTCTCCTCCTTGCAGGTACCTTCGTGGCACTCCGCAAGCGGGAGCCCCGCCTGTAAGCGGCACCCCTATGAAAGGAAGGAACTGTATATGAAATATCAAAACAGCATCCGTCGCTTCGGCGTTCTGATCCTGGCTCTTCTCATGATGTCCTCCGCCTTCACCGCCTGCAACGGCGGTGGAGACGGCGGTAGTAACGATACCACCGCAGGTGATACCACCGCCGACACCGAGGCGGGAACCACCAACGGGACACCCTCGGTGAACAATCCCCAAGATATTCCCAAGGAGGGCGACTATATCACCACCTCCGACCTCGTTCTCCCCGCGTATACCTACGCCGTGGACAGCCTCGACAACAACGGCATTCTTCCCGCTACCCGCGATGTGCTGGCCGACACCTGGACGGGCACTGATGGCGCAGACCGCCCCATGCCCGATGCCTCTGCCACCCGCGCTCCTACCAACCGTCAGGTCGGTATTTTCTACTTCCTCTGGCGTGACCGCGAGCAGGACAGCATCTCCGAGATCTCTCCCTCCGATCACTACGCCGCATGGCTCGAGGGCGGCGAGGAAGCTCTCTGGGACTGCATGATGGAGGGTGGTGAGGGTCACCCCCACTACTGGGCCGAGCCCTACTTCGGCTACTACTCCTCCAACGACGAGTGGGTACTGCGTAAGCACGCCTACATGCTGGCCGAGGCCGGCGTGGACTTCGTCTTCTTTGACACCACCAACAACAATCTCCACACCATTTCCCATCAGGCTCTTCTCAAGGTCTGGGAGGAAGTGAGACAGGAGGGATACGAGGTACCCAAGATCTGCTTCATGGTGGGCAGCTACGAGGCAGAATTTGCCGAGCTGTACAACACCGTCTACAAGAAAGGGATGTACGAAGACCTCTGGTACTACTGGGATGGTAAGCCTCTGGTGCTGGTCACGGGTGATTTCCCCATGTCCGATGAGGCCAGAGATTTCTTCACCCTTCGCTACTCCTGGGCGGTGGGCGTGACCAACTGGTACGGTGACCGCAAGGGAATCAAGTGCTGGCCTTGGAATGCATCCTGGCCTCAGGTGCCCGGTTACGGCGATAGCCGCGAGGATCTGGAGCAGACCGTCGTCATGTGCGGATCCGGTGCGACCGTTGGACGTAGCCTCTATAACAACCGCATGCCCCGCATTGAAAAGGGAATGCCTTGGGATTTCGGCTTCCCGCTCATGGAGGAATATACCTCCAAGGGTCTGATGTTCGGTCAGCACTTCGATAGGGCCATCGATCGCGATCCTCCCCTCATCATGATCACGGGCTGGAACGAGTGGATCACGGGTCGCTGGAACAACGCAGGCGCCGGTGCCGGCGCTGGCGGTCAGGTCATCGCAGGCCAGTACACCGTATCCGCCGACCCCAATGCCAAGGAATCCACCTATTTCGTTGACTCCTTCAACCCCGAGTATTCCCGCGATATCGAGCCCATGAAGGGCGGCTTCGGGGATAATTACCTCTACCAGATGGCCGAGCGCGTCCGTGAGTACAAGGGTAGCCGTGCCGTAGAAACAGCCTTTGGCCAGTGGGCTATGGATATCAAGGGCTCCGTAGGCCAGTGGTACGCTGTAGGTCCCGAGTACCGCGACTACGAGGGCGACGTGACCCACCGCCTCTCCCCCGGTCACGTGGGCGGTAAGGAGTACGGCTTCTACATGAACCAGAGTGGTCGCAACGACATTGTCACCGCCAAAGTATCCAATGACAGTCAGTACCTCTACTTCTACGTGGAGTGTGCCGATGAGATCACGGCTCCCGAGGGATCCAACTGGATGAATCTTTTCATCAACGCCGACTGCAACGACGCTACGGGCTGGTACGGCTTCGACTACATCATCAACCGCAACCGCACCGACGACGCTCTCCTCGTGGAGAAATTCGTAGGCGTGGACACCTGGGAGTTTGAGACCGTAGGTTCGGTTGCTTACACCCGCGTGGGCAACGTCATGCAGGTCAAGATCCCCAAGGGAATGATTCACTTTACCGATACGATTGACTTCAAGTGGGCGGACAATTCCACCCCCACAGGTCAGATCATGGAGTTTTTGGATCAGGGTGACGCCGCCCCCAACGGCCGCTACACCTACCGCTACACTCTTACCGAGCAGGCGGTCAAGTACCCCACCGAGCTGGAGGGCGACCTCAATAGCATGATCGTTCTGAAGTCCCGCTCCTACAACGCTTTCGTAGGCGGCAAGCAGGTTCGTCTGGTGGATGACAACACCAACGGCGTGCTGCTGGCATCGGGCAACGATATCTGGCTCCCCGTGGAGTTCCTGAAATCCGCGCTGAGCATCGACGCGGCAGGCGAGACCACCTACAACCACTACGGCATTACCTACGTGAAGGCCACCGAACTCGTGAAGAACGCAGGGAAGGTCATCACCGTCACCCCCGACGGCCTGGTGATCATCGCGGATACCGCCATCACCAGTGAAAACGACCTGGGTCTGTTGCATAGAGCTTTGAGTTGATTAATTGCAGTTTGTAGGGGAGCGAGAGAGCGCCGAGGAAAAACTTCTTGAAAGAAGTTTTTCCCCGGACCCCTTTTCAAGAACTTTCAAAAAAGATGATTTATGAATGCTTTTTTGAATTCCAAAGGGACTTTTTCAAATGTCCCTTTGGTGGGGTGCAGGGGTGAAACTCCTGTCCGTCAAACCCAAATTTGAACATCCATCAAGGAGGTATTCCATGAAACGAAAACGCAGGTGGTTCCGTTTAGAGCTACTCATTCTTTGCCTTGCCGCTATTCTGTCCCTCTGCGCCTGTACCGATGTAGACGTGGGGCAGAACACCGAATTGAGCCGTCAGTTTATGGATCATGTTTTGGCGGATAACTATGACGCCGCCTACGGCATGGTGCAGGCTACCGTCTCGGACGCAGATTTTCGTGAATACTGGATCAGCATTCAAGCCGCCGTGGAAGGCGCTACATCCTACGAGATGGAGCAAATCGGATGGCGAATTAATACGACCAACGGTCTGACCGACCGCACTACCGCCTATCAGGTTTACCCCGATAACGGCCATACGGTCCTTCTTCGGGTGGTGACCCGCGACCATATTGAGGGAATTGCGGGAATCCATTTTTCGGATATCACCGATTTCCTCCGTGAGACTGATGCCTATGTGCCCACAGTAGATATTATTCTGTTAGTGTTTTCGGGGCTATCTATTGCCTTTTCTATTGGAATGCTAGTTGATTGTGCTCGACGCAAGATGAAGTACAAGGCGCTCTGGATGATCCTCATTTTCTTCGGTATTGCCGTGACCATCACGACAGGAGAAACTTCTAATTTATCTTTCGAGCTTGGTCTGTTTTGGAACCGTTCCACGATAGCAGTTGATCCGGGTATTGTTTCGGTAGTGACCAAATTGGTTGTTCCATTGGGCGCAATACTGTATTTGTGTCTAGGGAGACGGTTTGTAATTGAAAAATTTAAGCCTGATGCGAAAGGAAATCTTGATCTGGGGCTTACAGAACCCACAAAGGAAAATTCTCCCGAACCGTAAACCTACGGAGTACCGTGTGCATGTTAATGCACACGGTACTCTTTTTTTGAATCGACGCTATACCGCAGGGCGCGGTGCAGGGAAACATTCGAAAAAAGAGGAAAATTTCCCGTTGTTCATACTCTATTCACGAAATAAGGATATAATAATAGAATAGACGCCAAGTTTTTCCGAAAGGGGGGACGCACATGAAGCTGCTTCGACAGCTCTTTTCCCGTGTCGTTCTGGTCAGCCTGGGTATCGCTATCCAGCTTGCATGGCTGTTTTTCATCGTTTTTTATCTATCCGCATATTACCTGCCCATCGCCTTTGCTCTCAATCTTCTGAGTCTGGCGGCGGTGATCTTCATCATCAACCGTCCCGGAAACCCCCAGATCAAAATGGCGTGGATCGTGCCCATTCTGGTGTTTCCCCTGTTCGGTGGGATCATCTTTCTCATCTCGGGCGGTAAGAGACCCAAGCGTAAGCTCCGTCGCGCGTTGGACAGAAGCGAGGAGATGATGGAACCATATCGACAGGGAAACATGAATCTGGATATTTCCAATCCCGCCAATGTGCCCGTCCGTCGGGAGGACAAATACCTGCTGGGTCAATGCCATTATCTGGACAAAAACGGATTCCCCGTGTACCGCGATACCGAGGCCACCTACTTTGCCGACTGCCGCGAGGGGTGGCAGAAGATCCTACGCGATTTGGAAGCCGCCGAGCGTTTCATATTTATGGAATATTTCATCATCCGCCCCGGTAAAATGTGGGATCCCGTGCTGGAGATCCTCAAGAAAAAGGCCGCTGAAGGCGTAGAGGTTCGCCTCATATACGACGACGTGGGAAGCATTTCCTACGTGCCCCGCGATTATCGAAAGCAACTGGAGGCCTGCGGGATCCGTTGCATTTCCTTCAACCGCTACCGACCCATTTACGCGGTGATCATGAACCACCGCGACCACCGCAAGATCATGGTCATTGACGGCCACATCGGTTACACGGGGGGCGCCAACTTTGCCGACGAATACATTGGCGAGGATGAGCGCTTCGGAGAATGGAAGGACAATTTCCTGCGCCTGGAGGGCGAGGGCGTGCGGAGCATGACCCTCTTGTTTCTGGAGATGTGGAATGCCAACCGACTCACGGATAGTCGGGAGGGTGTGGCCGCCTATATGCCCGATCCCACCCGTGTGGAATCCATCCGCTGCGGCGGATTGGTTCAGCCCTACGGTGATTCTCCCGTAGACAGCGAGATTTTGGCCGAGAACGTGTACCTGAATATCATCAATCAAGCCACGGATTACGTTTATATTTATTCTCCCTACGTGGTCATCGACTACGAAATGAGCCGCGCCTTGTCCTTGGCTGCCCGCCGCGGCGTGGACGTGCGGCTGGTCGTCCCTGCCGTCCCCGATAAGAAGATCGTGTACGCCCTGACCAAGTCCTATTTCCCCGAACTCATAGAGAACGGAGTGAAGGTCTATAAATTCACCCCCGGATTCGTTCACTCCAAGGTCTTCGTGGCTGACGACCGCCAGGCGGTGGTGGGCTCCATCAATCTGGACTACCGCTCCCTGGTTCTGCACTTCGAGAACGCCTGTATGTTCGTGGATCACCCCGTTATCCCCTCGGTCAAGGCGGATTTCGAGGAAGCCTTCCCCCGTTGCGAGCTTGTCAGCGTCAAGAAACGCCGTTTCGATATGCTCTACGATCTCTATCTGGGACTTCTGCGGCTGTTCGCGCCCCTTCTGTAATAGACGTGCGGGGACAGAGATTCTGCAGACAAACCCCAATCAGAAAATAAAAAGGAGCCATCACTATGAAAAAACTCAAAATCGGCATTGCGGGTGTCCGCGGCTTGTCCACCGTTATGGGACTGAACGCTCTGCCCGAGGTGGAGATCACCGCCCTGTGCGATCTGGACGAGAATGTCCTTGACCACTCGGGCGATCACCTGAATATCGCCAAGCAGCACCGCTACCGCATCTTCGACGATATGATGGAATCGGACATCGACGCGGTGGTCATCGCTACTCCCATGCAGTGCCACGTGCCCCAGGCCATCGCCGCTCTGGAGGCAGGGAAGCATGTACTATCCGAAGTGACGGCGGGTGTTACTATGGACGAGCTGTTCTGGCTCTGCGAGACGGTGGAGAAGTATAAAAAGACCTACATGATGGCCGAGAACTATATGTATACGCCCCAGGTTCAGCTCGTCCGCGAGCTAGTCAGAAAGGGCATGTTCGGTGAGTGCTACTACGCAGAGGGCGCCTACCTCCACAACATCAACGGTCTGTTCGTATATCCCAACGGAAAAACCTCCTGGCGCTCCTTCTGGCAATGCGGCAAGCGGGGCGCGTTCTATCCTACCCACTCCTTGGGACCCGTTATGCAGTGGTTCCCGGGAGATCATATTGCCGAGATCTCCACCTTCTCCCCCGGTGTCTACAACCCCTACGGCCTCTGTCAGGACAGCGGCACTACCACCATGTGTCGGCTGGAGAGCGGCAAGCTGGCGCAGATCCGCGTGGATTGCGTCTCTCCCCGCCCCCACAACATGACCCACTACTTCTTGCAGGGTACGCAGGGTGCATACCAGTCCGCCCAGGGCTTTGGGGATCAGGACAAGATCTCCTTCGTCAGTGACACCAATCCCGACAGTAATATGGCCTGGCAGGCACTCTCCGACTACAACGAATACCTCCCCGAGCGCTACCGTGTTGCCACCGCCGAGCAGGTAGGCGCAGGTCACGGCGGCGGTGACTTCTTCCTGGTGGAGGATTTCATCAACGCCATCCGCACGGGAGAGGATCCCATCGTGGACGTCTACACCGCCTGCGAGTGGACCGCCGTGGGACTTTTGTCCGAGCTGTCGGTGGTCAATAACGGCCGTACCATGGAAATGCCCAGGTTCCGTAAAGGGATGGCCTTGGAGGAGAAGGGAATAAAATTGTAGGGTATCTCTAAAAACTTATGGTGCAGCGAGCGACGAGAAGATTTTTCGTCAGATGCAACAAAATTCCGTACGCCGCAGTTCATCCTACGCGAAGGGATTTTGTGAAATATCAAAGAAAAGATTCCGTCGATTCGCTGTGCGAGAGTTTTTTAGAGATCTCCTGTCAATTGCGATTTGTCGTACAGGGGGTAAAGATCCCTCGATAAACCCAAAATCGAAATGAGGTATATTCTATATGAGGCAACTGAAAATGCTCCGCCCTTCTGCGGCGGTAACGCCCCGTGCTTTGCCTGCGGGCTATACGGTATCCATGTACCGCGGTACTGAGGAAGAGCTTACCGCTTGGCTGGATATGTGCTTTAAGGGTCAGCTTCTCCCCGAGAACCCTCCCGAGAGCGGCAACTATCGGGACTGGTTCAAGGTCACGGTGTTGGATTATGCCGATCTGAACCCCACCGAGGACATTATTTTTATCCTGGATCCCGCGGGGACTCCCGTCGCTTCCATTTGCGCCGTCAAGCACGGGGAGGATCAAGGCTACATCCACATGGTCGCCGCCCATCCCGACTCCCGCGGCAAGGGCATCGGACACGCCATGCTGGCCGTCGCCCTGGAAAAGTTGGAGGCGCGGAGCTGTGCTTACTCCATCCTCACCACCGACGATTTCCGTCTCCCCGCCATCAAGACCTACCTCGACGCGGGCTTCCGTCCCGTCCTCTTGAGTGACCCCGACAGCGATCAGCGGGACCGCTGGGATGCCGTCATCGCAACGCTGGGGTATGAGCCCGTGGAGTATCTGGCAGAAATGTAAATTGCAGTTTGTGGGGGCTCTGCCCCCACCCCCCGCAAGCCCCTTTTGAAAAAGGGGCTTGACCCCCAAAACTTTCAAAAACATTGTCAAATAATCTTTTTTGAAAGTTCTTGGGATTCT
>JAZRFR010000130.1:0-4008 GCA_045643785.1 Eubacteriales bacterium
CGCTCCCCCATAAACTGCAATTTAAAGTTCATTTCTTCAAAAAAGCATCCCTCCGCGTATCTTCAAGGACCTAACGATACGCGGACGAAGTCGGATCGTAGCCATGTCGTTCTGTGAGCCAAGGAGTTGCAGACCAACTTTGTCTTCCTAAGACCGCTTGGCCTCCGACTTCGCTCCCCCATAAACTGCAATTTAAAGTTCATTTCTTCAAAAAAGCATCCCTCCGCGTATCTTCAAGGACCTAACGATACGCGGACGAATGCTTTCCATTCCTACCCGGTGGCAGTTATTTGATTGAGGCTATTATAGCATATTGGGGAAATCTGTCAAGTGTTGTCAGAGCTTGGCGGTATTCAGGATCAGCCGCTCCACGATGTCGGTGACCTTTTGCAGGGACTCCACGGGGAGATACTCAAAGCGGGAGTGGAAGTTCTCGCCGCCGGTGCAGATGTTGGGGCAGGGCAGCCCCATGAAGGACAGGCGGGCTCCGTCGGTGCCGCCGCGGATGGGCACCACCAGGGGAGTCACGCCGACCTCGGCCATAGCTTCCTTGGCGCGCTCTACGGTGTAGAGGTGCTGATCGATGATCTCCTTCATGTTGTAGTAGGAGTCCTTGACGGTAGCAGTGCAGGTTCCCTCGCCGTAGCGGGCCTCGATGGCGGCGGCGCAGGCGGTCAGGTTGGCTTTCTTTTCCTCAAACTTGGCTCTGTCGTGGTCGCGGATGATGTAGATCAGCTCGGCGTACTCACAGTCGCCGCGGGATTCGATGAGGTGGTAGAAGCCCTCGTAGCCCTCGGTATGGGCGGGGGTCTCCTCGGGCGGGAGCATGGCGTTGAATTCCATGGCCATGAGCTGGGCGTTCTTCATCTTATCCTTGGCCGAGCCGGGATGGATGGACACGCCGCGGAATTCCACGCGGGCAGAGGCGGCGTTGAAATTCTCGTATTCCAGCTCGCCCAAAGCCCCGCCGTCCACGGTGTAGGCGTAGTCCGCGCCAAACTTTTCCACGTCGAAGTGATCCGCGCCCCGTCCGATCTCCTCGTCGGGGGTGAAGCAGATGCGGATGCGGCCGTGGGGAGCGTTGCTTTTCAGTACCCGCTCGGCGGCGGTCACGATGGCGCAAACACCTGCCTTATCGTCTGCCCCCAGCAGGGTGGTGCCGTCGGTGACGATGAGGTGCTGTCCCACGTAATTGGCCAGTGAGGGATACTCGGAGGCCTTCAGGTAGATCTGCTTATCCTCGTTCAGGCAGATATCCTTCCCCTCGTACGGCACGATGGAGGTGCGGATGGGGGCATCCGCCACGGCGTCCGAGGTGTCCACGTGGGCGATCAGACCCAAGGTGATCTCCGAGGGGGCGTTGGCGGGGAGGGTGGCGTAGAGGTAGCCCTTGTCGTCCAGCTCCACGTCGGAGAGTCCCAGGGCGGTCAACTCGTCGGCCAGATAACGGCTGAAGGTCAGCTGTTTTGCGGTGCTGGGCACCGTCTCGGAGGTTTCGTCCGACATGGTGGGGTAGGAAACGTAGGTGAGGAAGCGGTTGGTCATATCAGGTGTTCTCCTTCGGATCGGTATGGATCAGATTTTCAAAAATGGCGTATTCCCCCAGCTCATGAGCCAGGGAGAATTCCTCCTTATCCCGCACCGTCCAGACGAAGCGGGGCGCGGAATACAGTTTTGTGGTGAGGCACACGGGTAGCGATCCTCTGTCCTTGTAGTTGCAGGCAATGAAGTGGGGCTTGGCCACTCCGTTGAGCAGCATGGCCGAAATCACCAGATTCAAGGGCGTATACTTTTTCTTGTCGCGGCAGACGTTGGTGTAGAGAAGACCGCGGTAGGCTTCGGGAAGGTACTTCCTCATTTTTCCGATGAGCAGGGGATTGAAGGACTCCAGGCAGTACGCTCCCTTGTAGTCCGTCAGCAGAGCGGCCACCTTCCCGCAGAGGACGGTGTTGAGATCCTCCCCCTTCAGCTCCACGAGCAGGGGCACGCGGCCGTCCACCAGAGCCAGCACCTCGGCGAAGGTGGGAATGGTCTCGGCGGTGCCGTTCAGAGAGAGGGTCTTCAGCTCGGCGGCGGTCAGATCACGGAGCTTTCCTTCCCTTCCCGTCATACGAACGAGGGTATAGTCGTGAAAAACCATGACCGTACCGTCGCGAGAAAGCTGGACGTCCAGCTCAATGCCAAAGCCTGCCTCACAGGCCTTTTCAAAGGCGGCCAGGGAGTTCTCGGGGATGCCGTCGCTGTGGAGACCGCGGTGGGCGTAGTCACACAGGAGGGCGGGATTCTTCGGGGCTTTGCTACGGGGACGCACCAAAACCAGAAGGTAGATCAGCCCCGCAAGGAGAATCCCCCCCGTAACGGCAAGCAAAATGATCAGCGCAGGATGCATATCAATCTTCTCCCACGTCCAGGCGCTCCAGCGCGCTCTTGTTCTCGATAACCTTGGCGTCTCCGTGCTTGACGAAGAACATGGTGATGAAGGACAGGGCTACGAACACCGTACCGAAGGCGAAGAAGGTTTCCCGCATACCCACGTTGTCGTAGAACACGCCCGAGAGAATGGGCGCCACGATCTGGGCGGCCATGGAGGCGGTGTAGTAGTAGCCGGTATACTTGCCCACGTCACCGCCTCTCGACAGCTCTACCACCATGGGGAAAGAGTTGACGTTGATGGAAGCCCAGCCGATACCCGCCAGGATGAAGATGGGGTACATGATGGCCGAAGGAACGTTGGGGGTGATGAAGTTTCCGCAGAAGAAGGCGGTCGCCAGGATCACCACACCCGCCAGGATGGTCTTGCGGCGACCCAGCTTGGAGGAGATGATGCCCACGGGAATGTAGGACACGATGGCGGCGGCCTGGGCGATGATGAGGGTCAGGTTATAGTCGAAGCCCAGAATATTGGTGGCGTAGACCGAGTACTTACTGGTGATGGAGTTGTAGCCGATATACCACAGAGCGACGGACGCCAGAATGAGCAACAGGGAGGTCAGCTCGGGCTTCGACAGCTTGCGCTTGGCGACGTTTTTAGTCTCCTCGGTCGGAGCCTCCTCCAAGCCAAGGCGCTTCGTCTCGGACTCCATTTCGGCGGCCCACTTGTTCTCCTTGACCGTGAACAGGAAAATGACGAGGCCGATGAGCATGATGGCGATCACCGCCAGCACGTAGCCAACGTAGGACATATAGAGGTTCTTGGAGGTGGCGAAGACCATACCCAGCACCAGCACGAGAATACCGCCTGCGGTACCCGTGAGGTTGATGATGGCGTTGGCCTTGGAGCGCAGAGGCTTGACGGTAACGTCGGGCATCAGCGCCACGGCGGGGGAGCGGAAGGTAGCCATGGCAACCAGCATGACCAGCAGGGTCACGATAAAGCCCACGAGAGGCAGGGGATTGGCGATCGTCAGCTCCAGCGCCTTTTCGGCTACCAGCTTCTTGAACTCGTCGTCGGCCAGCGTTCCCTGCTCCATGGCGGGGATGCCCTCGGCGATCACGCGGGCAAGCTGGGCGTTATCAATGAAGGTCAGCGCAACGAAGGTGACCACGGCCACCAGCGTACCCACCAGAATGAAGGGGGTGCGCTTACCCATTTTGGAGCTGACCTTATCCGAGATCGCGCCGAAAATGGGGAGCATGAACACGGCCAGAACGTTGTCGATGGACATGACCGCGCCCGATGCGGTCTGGGGGAGGCCGAAGTGGTTGGTCAGGATCAGGGGAATGATGGCGTCGTAGGCTTGCCAGAAAGCGGATATGAGGAAAAAGGCCATACCCACCAGAAGGGTGCGCTTGTAATTGAGTTTCATGGAAATCCGTTACCTTTCGTAGTAATGGGATGCTAAGAATAGTGTACCATATTTCCGTTGAAAAATCAAGAGGTTCGCAGAATTTTCGGTCTCGGATAAAAAAAGAACTGCGGCGAAGGCGTGCAAAATTAGCGGTAAAATAATAACAACCGAATAAGCAGCCCTTACGGCAAAACACCACGGAAGAAAATCCGTGGTGTTT
>JAZRFR010000131.1:0-6166 GCA_045643785.1 Eubacteriales bacterium
ATTTTTGTATATTTCACCAATCCGTTGCATGGAAAGACCTGATTTTTGTAAAAAAAGACCAACCGAGCAACTGCAGGGAAGGAAACGGTTTTTATTTGCGGAAAATCGGGAAAATTATTCCTGCAGAAAATTTATATATAATAAAGATGGAAAATAAAACTGTCAAATAAAAATTTCGCGAAACCTATTGCAATTTTCGTCGAAATCGTGTATAATAGTCTTATTATATTTCGAATACTTCATAATGTGACGTTTTTGAAAACGGAAAGGGTGGGAACGACCATGAAACTGATGGAAGACCGAATTCGCAAGGACGGTATTATTGAGGATGGAGACGTGCTCAAGGTCGGTATGTTCCTCAACCAGCAGATCGACGTATGCTTCATCAGCGAACTTGCCAAGGAGTTCTACCGTTTGTACAAGGATGCGGGGGTCAATAAGATCCTGACGATCGAAGCCTCGGGTATCGGACTGGCTTGCCTGTGCGCCGTACCCTTTGACGTTCCCGTTGTATTTGCGAAGAAATCCAAGAGCAATAACATGGCGGGGGATGTGTACGCCTCCAGCGTTCATTCCTTCACCCACGGTACAGACCATACTGCGGTGATCCCCAAGACCATGCTGGGTCCCGAGGATCGCGTTCTGCTCATCGATGATTTCCTGGCTCGCGGACAAGCCCTCCACGGTCTGATCGACCTTTGCGAGCAGGCTGGGGCTACCATCATCGGCGCGGGCGTTTTCGTTGAAAAAACGTATCAGAAGGGCGGCGAGGAGATCCGTGGGCGCGGTGTCCGCGTGGAGTCCCTGGCGATGATCAAATCCATGAGCGTGGAGAACGGAATCGAGTTCTGCGAGTGAGTTTGACACCTTATGCAACACGGTAAATTGCTTTGTCGGGTGTAAGAACATATTGTCATATTTGACACTTGTAAACCTACTGTATTTGTGATACAATTATAGCACATTCTTTGATGTTCGGCCTGCGGGCTGTACATAAATTTTAATCCAAAAGGAGAAAGAAATGAAGAAGCTCGTATCCATCGCACTGTCTCTGCTCATGATCCTTGCTTGCCTGGCTGTGTTTGCTGCCTGCGACAAGGGTAATGGCACCCCCGACGGCGAACAGGCACTGGTCCCTGTTGCCAAGGATGAGATCAAGGTCGGTTTCATCTTCCTGCACGACGAAAAGTCCACCTACGACAAGAACTTTATGATGGGTGTTGAGGAGGTCCAGGCTAAGCTGGGTCTGCGCGACGACCAGATCATCATGATGACCAACATCCCCGAGGGCGCCGAGTGCACCGAGGCCGCTCTTGACCTGGTTGACCAGGGTTGTGACGTCATCTTCGCCAACAGCTTCGGTCACGAGGCTTTCCTGGCTAACGCTGCCAAGGAGCATCCCGAGGTTCAGTTCTGCCATGCTACCGGTACCACCGCTCACACCTCCGAGCTGAACAACCTGCACAACGCCTTCGCTTCCATCTACGAGGGTCGTTTCCTGGCCGGTGTGGCCGCAGGCCTGAAGCTCAACGAGATGATCGAGGCCGGTCAGTTCACCGCTGAAGAGGCTAAGATCGGTTACGTCGGCGCATTCACCTACGCCGAGGTTATCTCCGGTTACACTTCCTTCTATCTGGGCGCTAAGTCCGTTTGCCCCACCGTTACCATGGACGTTCAGTTCACCGGTAGCTGGTACGACGTGACCGCCGAGAACGAGGCCGCTAAGGCTCTCATCGCCCGTAACTGCAAGCTCATCAGCCAGCACGCTGACTCCATGGGCGCTCCCTCCGCTTGTGAGGAGGCAGGTATCCCCAACGTTTCCTACAACGGCTCCACTCAGGAAGCTTGCCCCAACACCTTCATCGTTTCCTCCCGCATCAACTGGGCTCCCTACTACGAGTACATGATCAACCAGGTCATCAAGGGCGAGGAGATCGCCGATGACTGGACCGGTACTCTGGCTACCGAATCCGTGCTGCTGACCGCGATCAACGAGGATGTTGCTGCCGAGGGCACCAAGGCTGCCATTGATGACGTTATGGCTAAGCTGAAGGCCGGCACTCTGCACGTCTTTGACACTGCCACCTTCACCGTAGGCGGCAATGCTCTGACCTCCTACAAGGCTGACGTGGACACCGACGATGCTTTCACTCCTGACACCGAGGTTATTGAGAACGGTGTGTTCTTCGAGTCTAAGTTCCGTTCTGCTCCTTATTTCGATATCCGTATCGACGGTATCACTCTCATCAACGAGAAGTACTGATTCCGCCTCTACACTATGCAAATAGCCTGAGTGACTCCACTCAGGCTATTTGCGGATTTTATCTATCACAGCATCTCTCACAGCATACTTGAAAAATATCCATTGGAGGTATTCATGTCGATTGCGGTAACAGAAAATCAGAAGCAGATCGCCGTTGAAATGCGTGGCATCACCAAGACCTTCGGCGCCAAGGTGGTGGCCAACAAGAACGTGGATCTGACGGTATATCGGGGCGAGATCCTGGCCATACTCGGCGAGAACGGCTGCGGAAAGACCACCCTGATGAACATGATCGCGGGAATCTACTATCCCGACGAGGGACAGATCTTCGTGGACGGGGAAGAAGTCGTTATCCGTTCTCCGAAGGATGCTTATAAGCACCGCATCGGTATGGTGCATCAGCACTTCAAGCTGGTGGACGTGTTCAACGCCACAGAAAACATCGTACTCGGCATAACGGACGGCGCACCGTCCTCCATGTCCGAAGCGCGCAAGCGGGTGGAGGAGCTTACGAATCGCTACGGCTTCCACCTGGACTTCAAAAAGAACATCCACGAGATGTCGGTATCCGAAAAGCAGACGGTGGAGATCATCAAGGTACTCTACCGCAACGCCGACATTCTCATTCTCGACGAGCCTACCGCCGTTCTGACGCCTCAGGAGACGGAAAAACTCTTTGCCGTACTCCGCAGAATGAGAGACGACGGCAAATCCATCATTATCATCACCCACAAGCTCCACGAGGTGCTGGCTCTGACCGACCGCGTTACGGTCCTCCGCCGCGGCGAGCACATCGGTACGGTCAATACAGCCGAAACCAGTGAGTCGGAGCTGACCGAAATGATGGTGGGCAAGAAGATCGAGCTGAACATTGAAAGAACACAGCCTGTTGATCCCGTGGACCGTCTTACGGTCTCGAATATCACCTGTACTGACAGGGAAGGGATCAAGCTGTTGGACAATATTTCCTTCACCGCCCGTTCGGGTGAGATCCTGGGCATCGCGGGTATCGCGGGCTCGGGTCAGCGTGAGCTGCTGGAATCCATCGCGGGTCTTCAGCATCTGGATAGCGGTGAGATCAACTATCTCAATCCCAAAACCGGGGAAACCGTCAATCTGCGGGATAAGTCCCCCATCCAGATCCGCGATCTGGGTGTACGCCTCTCCTTCGTGCCCGAGGATCGTTTGGGCATGGGACTCGTAGGCGATATGGACATCATCGACAATATGATGCTCCGCAGCTACCGCCGCGGGCATTCCATGTTCCTGGATCGCAAGAAGCCCCGTGACTTGGCCGACGATATCATCAAGAGCCTGGAGATCGTCACCCCCGGCCCCACCACGCCCATCCGCCGTCTATCGGGCGGTAACGTGCAGAAGGTGTTGCTTGGTCGCGAGATTGCCTCGGCGCCCACCGTTCTGATGGCCGCCTATCCCGTCCGCGGTCTGGACATCAACTCCTCCTATGCGATCTATAACCTGCTCAACGCCCAGAAAAAGGCGGGAACGGCCGTTATCTTCGTGGGAGAAGATCTCGACGTGCTGATGGCACTTTGCGACCGCATTATGGTCATCAATTCCGGCCGTATCACGGGTATCGTGGACGGCGCATCCGCTGATAAGCAGGAGATCGGTCTGCTCATGACCGGAAATATTTCGGCTGTCCAAGCTACAGAAAAGGAGGGTAACGCAAATGGCTAAAGAAAAGACTGTCACGAAAACGCGCGAGCCCCTTTTCCATCTGGTCAAGCGGGATGCCATCGTGTGGTATAAGGCTTGGATGATCCGCGCCATTGCCGTGCTGGCCGCGCTGGTGGTCTGCGGTGTCCTAATCACGCTTTTGAGTCATAAGAACCCTCTTGAGGTCTATAAGGCCATGATCGACGGTAACTTCGCAACCGAGCGCCGCATTTGGATGTTCTTCCAGGAGCTGGCAATTCTGCTCTGCGTATCCTTGGCCGTCACCCCTGCCTTTAAAATGCAGTTCTGGAACATCGGTGCCGAGGGTCAGGTGCTTATGGGCGGTTTGGCTACCGCTGCCGTGATGCTCCATCTTGGCGGTAAGGTTCCGTATCCTGTGCTTCTGATCATTATGGTGCTGGCCAGTATGATCACGGGTGCCGTGTGGGCTCTCATTCCCGCACTGTTCAAGGCAAAATGGAACACCAACGAGACCCTGTTCACCCTTATGATGAACTACATTGCCACCCAAATCGTTCTGTTCTGCATTTGTACGTGGGTGCGGGACGGTTCGGGTATTCTCCGTCCCATGAAGGATTTCGGTCTTCCCGTCATCGGTCCCTCTGCCTACTTCCTCAACATTCTCATTGTGGCTGTGCTGACGGTTCTGATGTATATCTACCTTCGCTACAGTAAGCAGGGCTACGAGATCTCGGTGGTTGGCCAAAGCCAGAATACGGCTCGTTACATTGGTATCAGCGTGCCCAAGGTTATCATCCGTACTCTGTTCATCTCGGGCTTGCTCTGCGGTCTGGCCGGACTTTTGCTGGTGGGCGGTACCAACTATACCATCAGCACCGAAACGGCAGGTGGCCGCGGCTTTACCGCTATTATGGTCTCTTGGCTGGCTAAGTTCAATCCCCTTTACATGGTGCTGACCGCCGGTCTGGTGGCATTCCTAAAGCGCGGTTCCATCAACATCGTTACCCAGTTCCGACTCAACGACGCGATCTCCGACATCATTACGGGTATCATCCTGTTCTTCATCATCGGTTGTGAGTTCTTCCTCAATTACAAGATCGTATTCCGCCGCAGAAACAAGGAGGTGAAGTGAGATGACTTTGATTTTAACCTTCATCACCAGTGCGATCCGCCTGGGAATCACCTTCCTCTTGGGTTCTACGGGTGAGATCATCACCGAAAAATCCGGTCACTTGAATCTGGGTATTCCCGGTATCATGTGCGTGGGCGCTGCTTGCGGCTGTCTGGGCGAGTCTCTGTACACCCGCAATCTGGACAGCTATGACGACATGAATCCCATTCTGTCGGTTCTGATCCCCGTCTTCTGTTCGCTTTTGGGTGCGGCGATCATGGGTCTCATTTACAGCTTTTTGACGGTTACTCTCCGCGCTAACCAGAACGTGACGGGTCTGGCGCTGACCACCTTCGGTGTGGGCGTAACCAACTATATTATCTCCCAGATCGACTTTGTGACCTTCCAGCGCGGTAGCCGCTTTTTCACCGCGTCTCTGCCCTTTGCCTCCAAGCTCGGTTGGTTCGGACAGATTTTCCTGTCTTACGGCTTCCTTGTATACCTCGGTATTGTCATTGCCGTGGTTGCCTCTCTGGTTTTGTCCAAGACCCGTGTGGGCCTCCACCTCCGCGCTGTGGGTGAGAATCCCGCTACCGCCGATGCCATGGGTATCAACGTTACGGCTTACCGCTACGGCGCCACCTGCATCGGCAGCGCTATCGCAGGTCTTGGCGGCTTGTTCTTCGTCATGGACTACCTGGGTGGTAACTGGGAGTACTGCATCGACGCCATGGGCTGGCTGTCCATCGCCCTGGTTATCTTCACGGTGTGGAAGCCTCACATGAGCATCATCGGCTCCTTCCTCTTTGGCGGTCTCTACATTGCCTACAACTATATTGGCGGTGTGACCTTCGCGCAAAAGGAGCTGCTCAAAATGCTCCCCTACGTGGTCACCATCCTGGTGCTCATCATCACCTCCATCCGCAACAAGCGTGAGAACCAGCCCCCCGCAGGCCTGGGACTCAACTACTACCGCGAGGAGCGGTAAGGGAACGAGGGAGCGACCGGGTAGCGACTGGGTAGCGACCGGGGGTGCGACTGGGGGAAACTTCTTGAAAGAAGTTTCCCCCAGACCCCCTTCAAGAACTTTAAAAAAACATTTTGAACGATATAGAAAACCGACGGTTTCG
>JAZRFR010000132.1:0-2175 GCA_045643785.1 Eubacteriales bacterium
AAACCGGGATATTTTTTTGCCATTTTTTTCTCCTTTTTTTTCGTTTTTTTTATTTTCCCTTGGGAGTTTAATAAATTATACCATACAAATTAAGATTTGTAAACCCCACTTTTAAAAAAATTTTACGCGCCCTCCCCCAAAGAAAATGTTTACAAAATTCTGTTGAAAAAAAAGCGAATAAATTGTATAATAAAGAGGTATAAATTTTAACGAAACGAGGAGTTGCATCATGTCCACTCAAATTTCCGCCCACATCACCGAAGTGTATCAGAAGATCAAGGACAACGTCGGCAAGGTCATTGTCGGTAAATCCGATACCATCGACATGCTGATCGTTTCCATGCTTTGCGGCGGCCACGTGCTGCTGGAGGACGTGCCCGGCACCGGTAAGACCGTGCTGATCAAGTCCATGGCTGCCTCCGTCTCCTGCAAGTACAGCCGTATCCAGTTCACCCCCGACCTGCTCCCCTCCGATATCACCGGCGTCAACTTCTTCAACATGAAGAAGTCTGAGTTCGAGTTCGTTCCCGGCCCCATCTTCGCCAACATCGTCCTGGCCGACGAGATCAACCGCGCCACCCCCAAGACCCAGTCCGGTCTTTTGGAGTGCATGGAGGAGATCCAGGCCACCATCGACGGCAAGACCTTCAAGCTGGCTCAGCCCTTCATGGTCATTGCAACCCAGAACCCCGTGGAGTCCATGGGTACCTTCCCCCTGCCTGAGGCCCAGCTGGGCCGCTTCCTCATGAAGGGTAAGATGGACTACCCCAACCACGCCGAGGGTGTGGACATCCTGGCCCGCTTTGACAAGGCCTCCCCCCTGGAGACCCTCCAGCCCGTGGTCACCGCCGAGGAGCTGGCCCTGGCCATCGCTGAGCTGCCCAAGGTCTACATCTGCCGCGAGATGATGGGCTACATCACCTCCATCGTGGAAAAGACCCGTACATATCCCAAGGTGCTTCTGGGCGTATCTCCCCGTGGCGCCCTCTCCCTCATGAAGGCCGCCAAGGGCTATGCCGCCATCGCAGGCCGCAACTACGTCACCCCCGACGACGTCAAGCGCGCCGCTCACCCCGTGCTGGATCACCGTCTCACCCTGGAGAACGCCGCCCGCATCAAGAAGAACGCCGCCTTTGAGATCATCGAGGACATCCTCGGCATGGTCACCGTGCCCACCGAAGCCGTATTCGAGGAGCGATAATCGCGTGAAAATTATGAGAACTGAAACCGAAAGTTGCTGTTTCACGCTTAAATTCGCCCTACGCCCTTGGAACAAGGGCTTGTCGCAAGCGACCCAGGCGAATTTCCAAGGAAAAAACTGCCGCCGCTGCGCGGCTGAACGGAGCTGATTATGCCTATGATCTACCATTCCATCCTTGCCCTCTTCTCGGGCGGATCGGTGGTCGGTACGCCGGCAGAGGCCGTGATCAACGGGATCCTGGATTTTGTCACCTCCCCCGTGTTCTACGTCATCATCGCCATACTCGTGTTGCTCCTGGTTCTGTGGATCCTTCTGCGGATCTACGGCTCCATGCGCGCTGCCCGCCTCTCCCGCATCGTCTACGAGCGGCATTTCTCCGAGGAAGGCGTGTACGAGGGGGAAGAAGTAGAGCTGGTGGAGATCATCCGCAACCCCGGCTTTTTCCCGCTTCTGGGTGTGGACGTGGAGTCCTACTTCTTCAACGAGCTGGAGCTGGAGGAGTACGAGTCCGACGGAAAAAGCACCATGCAGTACTGCATCTCCCGCTTCAACCTCTGGCCCTACATGCAAATCAAGCGCCACCACCGTATCACAGCCAAGCAACGAGGCCACTACAAGCTTCAGATCGCCACCATCTACGCCAAGAAGGGCCCCATCCCCATGGAAGCCCCCACCGAGCTGTACGTCTACCCCAAGGCCATCCCCCTGAATCTTCCCGTCATCGCCGTGGGGCGCATGCAGGGCGACTTCGTCTCCAACCGCCCCCTGTTCCAGGATCCCTTCTCCCTGGCGGGCATCCGCGACTACCGCTTCGGCGACTCGGTCTCTCAGATCAACTTCAAGGCCTCGGCCAAGGTGCCCATGTCGGGGGCCAGCGTCTCCCCGCTGAAGGTCAACGCAAGAGACTACTGCGCCTCCCGCCGCCTCATGATCTACATGGACTTCCACCTGCCCATGGGCAGTAAGATCGACGG
>JAZRFR010000133.1:0-4760 GCA_045643785.1 Eubacteriales bacterium
CGCTTCGACGCCGCCATCATGAACTACTTAAAGCAAAAGCGCAACCTGGTGGTGGGCGCCACCCCCGCCGAGGCGCTCCGCGTCCGCATCGGCGTCTGCGACAGCCGCATCGACCGAGGGAATATGACGGTCTACGGGCGCAACGCCCGCACGGGTCTGGCTTCCCGCCAGGAGGTCTTCTCCTCGGAAATCTGCGAGGCCATTACCCCCGCCCTGCTGGCCATCGCCCGCAACGCCATGAGCCTTTTGGAGGACGTCCCTCCCGAGATCGCCGCCGATGTGTACGATTATGGCATGATGCTCACGGGCGGTTGCGCCCTCATGCCCGGCATGGCGGATGCCCTTGCCCGTGAGACCGGATTGCGGGTCACGGTGGCGGAGCGCCCCCGCGACGCGGTGATCGACGGCCTCGGTCGCATCCTGAAGCAACCCAACCTCTGGGGAACACCCCTGGAGTACCGTCTGAAGTGATTTCCACAGTGAAAGGAGGACGCCATGAATCAAACCTTTTACACCACGCCTCAAGATCCCAATGAGCCGAATCTGCTTCCGCAGAACATGATCGACCCTGTAGCCACCCGCCGACACTTTTCCCTGATCGGCCTGGGGTATCTGCTGTTGATGGTGGGGCTTCTTCTTGCCTCCTACGCCATTCAGTTCGCCTTCCTGTTTTTGTGGCGGGATGCGCTGTCGGCCTGGTGGATGAACTGGCTTCTGTCCCTGGTGCCCCTGTACGGCGTTGGTCTGCCCCTCTTGTGGCTGATTTTGCGCCGCGTGCCTACCTCTCCCCATAACCCCGATTACACCAACAGCTACCGCGTCACTTCCGACAAGCCTCAGTTTACCTTCGGTCATTGGACGGTGCTTTTGGTCATTGGTCTGGGCTGTATGTACGCAGGAGGTTTGGTGAGCAATATCATCATGATGATCCTGTCGGCCATCATGGACTACGACTACGCCAACGGTCTGAACGCCATCGTCGGCGAGTCCCCCATGTGGATGACCTTCATCGGCACCTGCATCTGCGCTCCTCTTGGGGAAGAATTCCTGTTCCGCAAGCTGCTCATCGACCGTACCCGCGGCTACGGCGACCTGACGGCCATTCTGCTCTCGGGTTTGCTCTTTGCTCTCTTCCACGGCAACCTGTTCCAGTTCTTCTACGCCTTCCTTCTGGGCATGCTCCTGGCCTACATCTATACCCGCTCGGGGAACCTGTGGTGGTGCGTGGCCATGCACTCTGTCGTCAATTTCCTGGGGAGCATTGTCATCCCCAAGCTGGTCGAGCTTATGCCCGAAGACGGCGTTTCCTTTACGTCGCCCCTGCAGATTCTGGTGACTCTGTTCATGATTGTCTGGCAGTACGGCCTGATCATCGCCGCTATCGTGCTTGTCTGCGCTCTGTGGAATCGCCGCAAGCTTTCCGCGGGAGGTACGCCCCTCTATCGGGAGAACGGCCCCTCCCTGACGCTTCTCAACGTGGGTATGGTCGCCTGTCTGGTGATGATGTGCCTCATGCTGGCCGTGAGCCTGATTCCCGTGCGGGCATAGGAATCGTTTGTAAATTGCAGTTTGGCGGGGAGGTAACCGCATCCTTTGCCTTCTCCAGCGGAGAAGGGGGACCGCGAAGCGGTGGATGAGGAGAGCATTTGTTAACCAACCTACTGGAGGTACAGTTGCGTTCCTACAACCATGCGGGCAGAAGCGACAAAAGGTTGATTCGGTTATCTTTTTCGTTTCTGTAAACCGAAAAATGGTAGGAAGGTTAGCTTTTCGCCCGGAACGCCGATCTACAAGCGCTCTCCTCATCCACCGCTTCGCGGTCCCCCTTCCCCGCTGGGGAAGGCTTACGATGGTCGCCGCCAACCCACCACTAAACCCAAATTTGAACACATCATGAAAGGAGAACGCCCATGGCTACCCCCATCCGCAATCAGCGCATATCCCGCCTGTGGGGGCTGGGCGTTGTTTTTTTGCTGGTCTGCTTCTACTACGTGATCCATCTGGCCGTGTTGGAGCTGAACTCCGAGAACATCGGCGGCCACAAGCAGGACGGCACCACCGAGCGTACCGTGGTGGTACAGGCCGTCCGCGGGCAGATCTACGACCGCAACGGAGTCGCGCTGGTGACCAACGAGTACACCTACAACCTGACCATGGACTACTCGGTGCTTCCCACCGACATGGCGAGCCGCAACCAAGCCATCCTCCAAGCTCTGCATATGCTGGAGGAATGCGGGGAAGTAGGGAAGTTCCGTACCTACGATTTCCCCTTTGACGGGTATTATCCCGAGCTGACCTATAAATCCGTGGTGGCGGATCCCGTCACGAACACCTACGACACCTTCCTGGAGGTCGTGGAGGTGAACGGTCTGCGCCGCGAGGCGATCCTGCGCATCAAAAGCGAGCAGTATATGAACACCGCCCAAGCGACGGCCTACTACGAGGCTTCCCCCTCGGAGTGTATCCCCGCGAAGCGGTTGGTGGAGTACTTCGTGGAGGAATACGAGCTGGATGCCACCGATGAAAACGGGAATCGACTCTATTCCAACGCCGATATCGACCGCTTGATCCGCGTGCTGTGGGGCATGGAGGCCGTAGGCTTCTCCCGCGCCAACGATTACGTCATGGCCGAGGACGTGAGCATGGAGACTGTCACCCACGAAAAAGAGTTGGGCATCGCGGGCATCGGCTTTTCCACCGACGTCGCCCGCGTGTACTGCTACCCCGGCGTGGCGTCCCATATTCTGGGGCAGACCGGCCCCATCTACGCCGAGGAATGGGATTACTACAAAGAGCTCGGCTACTCCATGAACGCCACCGTGGGCAAATCGGGATGCGAGGCCGCCTTTGAGGAATACCTCCACGGGCAGGACGGCATCAAGGTCATCGTGGAGGACGCCGACGGGAACATCGTCCGCGAGTACATGAAGACCGAAGCCGTGGCAGGGCAGGACGTGTATCTGACCATTGATATTGAGCTGCAGATCGCCGCCGAGGAAGCCCTGGCCGAGAATATCGCCTACATTCGCAAGACCTACAACCGCAAGGACTGCGAAAAGGGCGCCATCGTGGCCATGGATCCGAGGGACGGCGCGGTGCTGGCTATTGCCTCCTATCCCACCTACGATCTGACCACCTTCAACCGTGACTACAACGAGCTGGCGGCCAACGAGGCCCAGCCCCTGCTGAACCGCGCCCTCGGCGGCCTGTACGCCCCCGGTTCTACCTTCAAGCCCGGAGTGGTGGCGGCGGCCTTGACCGAGGGAACCATCACGGCCTCCACCAAGCTGGAGTGCGCGGGTACGTATACCTACTACCAGAGCTACCAGCCCGATTGCTGGATTCATAATGCCAACGGCTCGGTCAAACAGCACGGCTGGATCAACGCCATCGAGGCCATCCGCGTGTCCTGCAACTGCTTCTTCTACGAAACGGGACGCCTGCTGGGTATCAACAACATGAATCTCTACTGCCGTATGTTCGGTCTGGGGGAATCCACGGGCATTGAGTTGGGCGAGCAGAGAGGCTCGCTGGCAGGGCCTGATCACCGCGAGGATCTCCACGGTTTGGAGTGGCAGGCCACCGACACCATTGCCGCGGCCATCGGTCAGTCGGACAACGCCTTTACCCCCCTGCAGCTGGGTGTGTACACCTCTACCCTGGTCAACGGTGGGGATCGCTACGCCGCCCACCTGCTCTACAAGGTGCGGGACTTTTCCACCCGCGAGGACGTGGTGGTTACGTTACCCCGCGTGCTGAGCTCCTTTGATCTGCCCGAACAGCACCGTCTGACGGTCATCGAGGCCATGGAGCAAATGGTTTCGACGTCAAGCGAGGTCAACTACTACATGCGAGGCGTTCCCGTTCGGGTGGCCGGCAAAACGGGTACTGCCCAGACCGGCTCCAAGTCCACCGAAAACGGACTTTTCGTCTGCTGCGCTCCTTCCCGTAACCCCGAGATCGTGGTGGTGTCGGTCATCGAGCGGGCAGGCGGCGGTTCCTACTCCGCTATGTCGGCGGGCGACGTACTGGCGGCGTACTATAAGAATAAATGATGAAGTGCAGTTTATCGGAGGCTTTGCCCCCGCCCCCCCACAAGCCCCTTTTGAAAAAGGGGCTTGACCCCTAAAACTCTCATAAAAGGTGATTTGACAATTCTTTTTTGAAAGTTTTGAAGATTCCAAAGGGACTTTTTCAAAAGTCCCTTTGGTGGGGTGCAGGGGTGAAACCCCTGCCCGCTGAGCTTAGCTCAGCGACAAACCCGAATTTGAAAGGAACGTACATGGAACAGAAACGCTTTTCCAAGCTGGACGACGGCTTTATCTGTGTTCATTGCGGCAAGGAGGTCAAGCCTCTGGGCTACTCCTCCCGCAACCACTGTCCCTTCTGCCTTTGGTCGCGGCACGTGGACATCAACCCTGGTGACCGCGCCAATCCCTGCGGCGGCGATCTGGAGCCCATTTCCGCCGAGCCCGACCCCAAGAAGGGCTATATCATCATCTCCAAGTGCCAAAAATGCGGCGAGATCCGACGTTGCCGCGCCGCCCACGAGGCCAAGGTGCAGCCCGATGATCTTATGTTGATCATCAAGTTGACGGCCAGAGGCAAGGCAGAGAGGCCGAAAAGGTAGATTGTAGTTTATCGGCCAGGGGTTTCACCCCTGGACCCCACCAGAACCCTTTTTGAAAAAAGGGTTCTGGACTCCCAAAAACTTTTATAAAGCATTCATAAATAATCTTTTTTGAAAGTTCTTGAAGGGT
>JAZRFR010000134.1:0-20342 GCA_045643785.1 Eubacteriales bacterium
CGCCTACAAGGTGGATCAGGATACCTTCCTCATCCCCACCGCTGAAGTGCCCGTGACCAACCTGTACCGCGACATGATCCTGGATGCCGCTCAGCTGCCCATCCGTCACTGCGCTTACTCCGCCTGCTTCCGCGCCGAGGCTGGCAGCGCCGGCCGCGATACCCGCGGTCTGATCCGTCAGCACCAGTTCAATAAGGTAGAATTGGTAAAATTTACCAGCCCCGAAACCTCTTATGAGGAGCTTGAAAAGCTGACCAACGATGCAGAGAGAGTTCTGCAGGGTCTGGGCCTTCCTTACCGCGTGGTACGCCTTTCCACCGGTGACCTTGGCTTCTCCAGCGCCATGACCTACGACATCGAGGTCTGGATGCCCTCCTACAACCGCTACGTAGAGATCTCCTCCTGCTCTGACTTTGAGGACTACCAGGCGCGTCGCGCAAGCATCCGCTTCCGCGAGGCACCCGGCGCCAAGCCCCGTCTTGTGCACACCCTGAACGGTTCCGGCGTTGCCGTTGGCCGCACCGTCGCCGCAATCCTCGAGAACTATCAGAACGAGGACGGCTCCATCACCGTGCCCGAGGCACTTCGCCCCTACATGGGCTGCGACGTGATCCCCGCCGTCAAATGAGTATGCCTCTCGCCGGATTTTTCTCTATTCCCGCCAAGGCCTACGAGCATTTCACGCTCAGCTACGCCACCGCCAGAACGCTGACCACCATCATCATTGCGATCTGTGCGGGCGTGATCCTTGCCGCGCTGTATAACTTCTATATACGGCGCGTGCCGGGCGGCGTGGTACGTCTGCTGCTTTCCCGCGGTGCACTCTCTCCCGAAAGTGCCCTTTCCGCCGAGGAGCTGGGACTTCTGGATCACCCCTTTGCCTTGTGGGAGCTTTTGCGCGGCGTGTCGCTGCGCCACATCGTCTGCGCGGTATCCGATGCAGAGAATGACGAGGAGAATATGGACGCCAAAACGCGCTTTTATATTCCCGAGGACAAGAAGTTCCGCGCCGAGGTCCGCTTTGAAGAGAAGGGCAACGGCATTATGGGCCTTGCGATCACCAGCGCGCTTGCGGTGGTGCTTGGCATCGTCCTGATCAAGCTGATCCCCGTCGTGCTTGCGATGGTAGATAGCTTTCTATAAAACAAGAAAGGATCAATACTATGGAAATCGGAAAAAAGAATTGGGTCTTTTGCGATGGATACTTGCCGCCCCACGGCGACAACCCCGACTTTGAGGGTCACGAGGCACTGATGATCACCAACCTCAACAAGGAGGATGCCGAGATCGAGCTGACCTTCGTCTTTGAGGACAGAGATCCCATTGAGGGCATCCGCTACACCCTAAGCGGCATGCGCACTATGTGCATCCGTCTGGATCAGCCCCTTGGCGAGGAGAAGGTGATGCTTGGCGAGGCGGTGCAATACACCGTCTGGGTGAAGAGCTCCATCGGCGTTTGCGCGTGCTTCGGCCGCCTGGACGTCCGCCAGACCAATATGGCGTATTACAGCGTAGAGGGCTATTCGTTTTAAACAGAGCATAACGCGGGGAGGAGTTTTTAAGACCCTCCCCGCGTTACACTTGTAACAAAGTGCGCACATCCGTCACACATCACTTGACAACCTGCGCGAATTAGGGGTATAATATGTAATGTATGATATGTACAACAAAAAAGGACTGCACGAAAGTGAGGTACACTTATGAAATATTCCGTTAAGAAAACGCCCCGGATCTACACGAAGATGGAGGGCTTTGCCGATCTAATTCCCGCACTGGAAGCGCGCGGCGAGCGCGTTTTGTTCAAATATCCGCAAGGGAAGGATTTCGCCACCCTTTCCAGTGCCGACTTTGCCTTGATGGTACGCCGTGTGGCGGCGGGACTTTCCGCCGTGGGACTTGGCGGCAAGCGCGTGGCGCTGATCGGCGAGACCTCGCCCGAATGGGTGGCGTCCTATCTTGCCATCGTAGCAAGCGGCGGCATTGCCATCCCGATGGACAAGGAGCTTGCCATCGAGGCGATCGAGGGCTTCCTTTCAAGCGTTGACGCCGAGGCGATCATCTATTCCGCCACCTTCCACGAGAAGCTGGCAAGCACCAGAGAAAATCACCCCTCTCTCACCGCCTTCATTCCGCTCACCGGTGAGGCAGGGGAAAAGATCCTGCCCTTCGCTGACCTGCTTTCCAAGGGTGACGACGCGCTGCAAGCGGGCTATACGCTTCCCGAGCGCGACCATAACGCACCCGCCACGATGCTGTTCACCTCGGGCACCACGGGCACCAGCAAATGCGTGGTGCTTTCCGAAAAGAACACCTGCGCCTGCGTGAACGCCGCGTGCGAGTCTGTGAACTTCTCGGATAGCGACGTGATCCTTTCCGTGCTGCCCATCCACCACACCTACGAGCTTGCCATTATGCTGGCTGCCATCAGCGTCGGCATTATGATCGGCATCAACGACTCGCTGCGTCACCTGATGCGCAACATTGCCGAGATCAAGCCTACGGGTCTTGTTCTGGTACCGCTGTTCGTCAGCACGATCTACAAACGCATTATGGACAAGGCGAAAAAGCAGGGCAAGGACGGTCTGATCAAGAAGATGATCCCCATCGCCGCCCACCTGCCGCGCAAGATGCGCCGCAAGCTGTTCGGTGCCATTCACGAAACCTTCGGCGGACGCCTTGAAAAGATCATCTGCGGCGGCGCTGCGCTCAACCCCGAGCTGGTGCGCACCTTCGATGCGTTCGGCATCCAGATCTGCGAGGGCTACGGCATCACCGAGTGCTCGCCCCTGATCGCCGTGAACCCCTATTACGCGAACGTCCCCGGCTGCGTCGGTCCCGCCGTGGCCTGCTGCCAGGCGCGCATTGCCGTCACGGGCAAGAACGACCTCGGCTTTGACGAGGGCGAAATTCAGGCTAAAGGCGACAACGTGATGATCGGCTATTACAACAACGACGAAGCAAACGCCGGCGCCTTCACCGAGGACGGCTGGTATCGCACGGGCGACGTGGGTTATATCGACAAGAGAGGCTATATCCATATCACGGGACGCCTCAAGTCGGTAATCGTGCTGGAAAGCGGCAAGAACGTCTTCCCCGAGGAGATTGAGGAATATCTTGAGGATATTGAGGAGATCGCGGAAAGCGTTGTCGTAGGTCGCAAGCAGGCGGACAGCGACACCGTGCTGCTGACCGCCGTGGTGTTCCCGAACAAGGACGCCTTCCCGGAGGGCACCGACAAGGATACCATGTACAAGGTCATCTACGACAAGATCACCGAGCAGAACAAGCGTGTGGCTTCCTTCAAGAAGATCATGGCGCTGGAGCTGCGCGACGAGGAGTTTGAAAAGACCACCTCGAAGAAGATCAAAAGACATCTGGTCAAGTAAGAAAAAAGGGACGCGCTGCGGCGCGTCCCTTTTTTCTTTCATTTTATATAGAAAGCCATCTGCAAAAAAATTCAAAAACCCTATTGACATAACAGGGCAATTGTGATATAATGCTAATTACCTCTGTGGCAGGTTTTTTTGTTATGCCCCAGCGCCAAGCCCGAAAGGGATGGGACATGCTGCCGGGGAGGGAGGTACACAAAGGTTGCCTTGCAACCAAATAATTAAAATGGGAGGTGCCGAAAAAAATGGCTAATGACGCACGAGTCAAGGTTACTCTTGTCTGCACTGAGTGCAAGCAAAGAAATTACGACACAAAGAAGAACAAGAAGAACGACCCTGACAGACTTGAGATGAACAAGTACTGCCGCTTCTGCAAAAAGCACACTCTTCACAGAGAATCCAAGTGATTTGGTAAAGGAGAACGCAGAACAATGAACGTAAAAAAATGTTTGGTCCTGTTTCTCGCGATTTGCCTTTCCTTCTCTGTTCTGAGCTTGGCTGTTGCCGCTGAGGATACCGCCGCTACCGAGGATACGTTCCTGCTTGGCTTTACGCTTGGCGAATTCATTTCGCTGGCAATCGCCGCAGCACTGCTGATCCTCATCGCTGTGCTTTGCATCGTCAAGCGCAAGAAGCTGGTGGAAGCCCTGCGCGCTTACAGAAGCGAAATGAAGAAGATCACCTGGTTCTCCTGGGAAAACGTTGTCCGCTGCACGGTATTCGTTCTGGTTGCCGTGGTTGCCATCGCTGCTGTGGTGGGACTTTTGGACTTCGTATTCTTCCAGCTGCAGCGTGTTCTGACAGAAATGAAGTAATATGAGCAATTTCAACGAGATGAACGTTGGCCCGAGATGGTATGTGGCGCACACCTACTCCGGTTACGAAAACAAAATCAAAAACAGCCTGGAAAAGGTGATCGAGAACAAGGGTCTTGGCGACCAGTTCTTCGGTATCCAGATCCCGGTTGAAGTTGTCATCGAGAAAAAGGGTGACGTGGAAAAAGAGGTTGAGCACAAGCTTTTCCCCTGCTACGTCTACATCAAGATGATAATGAACGACGAAACCTGGCACGCAGTTCGCAACATCCAGGGCGTCACCGGCTTCGTGGGCCCCGGATCCCGCCCCACACCGATCTCCGACGCAGAGGTTCGTGCTCTCGGTCTTGAGAACACCGACGACGTGCAGACGGAAAAGAAAATCGTCCTTTCCTTCGAGGTGGAGGACGAGGTCAAGGTTACCGCCGGCCTTTTCGAGGGCTATACGGGCACCGTACAGAGCATTTCCGAGGACAAGCAGCTCGTCACCGTACTGGTGAAGAACGGCCGCCGCGTGATGCCTGTAGAAGTTGAAGCCGCTCAGCTTGAGCGCATTGACGCCTGATCCGAAGGCGCAAAATTGTGGGAGGGAGAAAATTCTACAATCTCCCGTATCGTACCACTTAAGGAGGAAAATTTAAAATGGCTAAGAAAGTAATGGGTTATATCAAGCTCCAGCTTCCTGCTGGTAAGGCTACCCCCCAGCCCCCCGTTGGTCCCGCTCTGGGTCAGTACGGTGTGGCTATCCCCGTGTTCACCAAGGAATTCAACGAGCGCACCAAGAATGACATCGGTCTGATCATCCCCGTTGTCATCACCGTGTACGCTGACCGTTCCTTCACCTTCATCACCAAGACTCCTCCCGCTCCCGTTCTGATCAAGAAGGCTGCCGGTATCGAGACTGCTTCCGCTAAGCCCAACAAGGACAAGGTTGCAAAGCTCACCAAGGAGCAGGTTCAGAAGATCGCCGAGACCAAGATGCCCGACCTGAACGCAGGTTCCCTCGAGGCTGCCATGAGCATGATCGCAGGTACTGCCCGTTCCATGGGTATCACCGTTGAAGACTAATTGAAGGAGGTATACGGAAATGGCTAAAGTTGGAAAGAAGTACTCCGACAGCGTTAAGCTGATCGATAAGAGCAAGATGTACGAACCCGCCGAGGCTCTGGCTCTGGTATGCCAGACTTCCAAGGCAAAGTTCGATGAGACCATCGAGATCCACATCCGCCTGGGTGTTGACTCCCGTCACGCTGACCAGCAGGTCCGCGGTGCCGTCGTCCTCCCCAACGGTACCGGTAAGACCGCTCGCGTCCTGGTTTTCGCTAAGGGCGACAACATCGCTAAGGCTCAGGAAGCCGGTGCTGACTACGTTGGCGGCGTTGAGCTGGCTGAGAAGATCCAGAAGGAAAACTGGTTCGACTTCGACGTGGTTATCGCTTCCCCCGACATGATGGGTACCATCGGTCGTCTGGGTAAGATCCTCGGTCCTAAGGGTCTGATGCCCTCTCCCAAGGCCGGCACTGTCACCCCCGACGTTGCTAAGGCTGTCCGCGAGGCTAAGGCCGGTAAGATCGAGTACCGTCTCGATAAGACCAACATCATCCACTGCCCCATCGGCAAGGCATCCTTCGGTGCCGAGAAGCTGCAGGCTAACTTCGACACCCTGGTTGGTGCCGTTATCAAGGCTAAGCCCGCTGCTGCCAAGGGTCAGTATATCAAGTCCTGCGTAATCGCATCCACCATGGGCCCCGGCATCAAGATCAACCAGTCCAAGCTGAGCTGATTTGCCCCGCCTATTGTAACTTGATACAAAACAGCCGTCGAGCGTATGCTCGGCGGCTGTTTCCATTACTTCCCCAAAATCCAAAAATATTTCAAAGTTTTTTTCAAAAACCCCTTGACAAAACAAAAGTTTTGTGGTATTATATTGGAGTCGTCAAAAGACGGCGCTATGGAGAGGTGGCTGAGCTGGTCTAAGGCGCACGACTGGAAATCGTGTTTGGGCTAATACCCCAACGAGGGTTCGAATCCCTCCCTCTCCGCCAAATACCCCCAAGTCGAAAGACTTGGGGATTTTGCTTTTTATGGGATTTTGACCCCTTTGGAGAGGGAGGGTGAGAAGCCTCCAAGTGAGACTTCTTTTCCATCCCATAATACCCCACGAGGGTTCGAATCCCGGCAGAGCTTGCTCTGCGCCGCTCCGCCAAATACCCCCAAGTCGAAAGACTTGGGGATTTTGTTTTTACAGAAGTTCTTATTGACAAATCCCCCGAAATCCGCTATAATATACCCATCACCACCCCAAGGAGGCCCTCATGCGCGCATTCATTTACACCGGCGGCGCCGTCCGCACCGAATTCATCACCGAGCATCCCAAGGCCGACGATCTCTGCATCGCCGCCGATTCGGGCTACCATACCGCCGTGGCGCTGGGAGAGCGCATCGACCTTTTGTTGGGGGATTTTGACTCCATCGGCTCCATCCCGCGGGACGGCAAATTCGAGATTCAACAGGTGCCCGCCGAGAAGGACTACACCGACACCCAGTTGGCGGTGGAGATCGCCATTGACCGCGGCGCCGAGGAGCTCATCATCGTGGGCGGCCTGACGGGGCGCTTGGATCACACCCTCTCCACCCTGGCCATTCTGGAGGACATCAGCGCCCGCGGTCTCCACGGCTACATCACCGACGGTCAGAGCCGCGCCCACTACCTGAAATCCTCCTCCACCCTCATTGCCCGCAGTGGGTACAAGTACCTGTCCCTCCTCGCCGCTGACGAGGTGGTCAAGGGCGTGGATATCGAGGGCTGTAAGTACCCCTTGAAGCGCGCCACCCTCCGCCGCCGTACCCAGTTCGCCGTCTCCAACGAGATCACCGGGAACGTGGCGTTTATCGCGGTCAAAAAGGGCGGAGTGTATGTCATCGAGTCGAGGGATGCTTGAGAATCCCCCTTCCCCGAGCCGGATGATCCGACTCGGGGCTTTTTTTCGCAACGTAGCCTCCATCTATTGACAAAATCCACCGCATATGGTATGATATATTTGTGAGTTTTCCACAGAGAAATCCACAATTCCACAAGGAGACTGATTTTGATGTATAAAAAACACCTCTGCGGCATCCTGGCCGCTCTCATGCTCCTGTCCTCCGTAGCCTGTACGGGCGGCGGAGATGAAACCGAAACAACCGCCGACCTCACCGTAACGACTCCCGAAACCAAGGGAGAAACCACCGCCTCGGACACCGAAGCGGACACCGAAGCTCCCACGGAAGCAGAGACCGAGCCCGAGACCGAACCGCCCATTGAGATCCAAGCACCCGCTTACGAGGATATCGGGCTTACGGCTCAACTGCCCGGCACCGACAACCGCATATCCTACGATTATCGGTTCTCGGGCATGGCTGAATCCCTGACCCAGATCAAGACCGACAACACCCTTCAGTTCACCACCAACGGAACCATCACCAAGGACGAACACGGTATTACTGCCACAGGAGACGTCTGGAACGCCGTGGGCTTTACCAAGCACCTCACGGATGCCTACACCGCCGAAGCGCTCCTGTACAACCACGGGGACTCCACCAGCGCGACCAGCTCGGTCATGTTCGGTACCCGCGTCAAAACCCCGGCGCATCTGTTCATCGACAGCGGCCTGTGGGTTACCGTCAACAACGGCAACGCCCACCTCACCGTTCACCAGGTGCTCACCGTAAACCTGGGAGCCAATTCGGGCTTTAACGCCAAAGAGGGCGTACAGGTCAAATTTGAGGATGACGGTACCAACATCAAGGTCTTTGTGGCGGGTCAGCACCTGGCCACCGTCACCGTGGACAGCGCCGCCAACTCGGTCACGGTCTGCGACCCCGCCGGAACCGAATTGAAGAGCGCCAAGGCCGACAAAATTGCTCACGGTGACAGTTTGGGCTACGTGCGCGCCATGCAGCACTTCGCCCCCTCCTCGGTGGCCGAAATGAGCCTCACTACGGGGGAGGTTCTTCCCTACGAGCCTGCCGACAATGTAACCGAGCTGCGGGATGGGCTTACCTACCTGCTCTCCGAGAAGACCCAGATCAAGTGCGACTACCCCATCGTCTGCAAGGACGGCGTGGTGCTCATGGACGCCAAGGCCGTTGCCAAGCTCTTTGACTTCACCTACGCCGAAACCGAAACCGCCGCGACCCTCGCCCTGGGCGAATCAACTCTGACCTTTACGGTTGGGCAGACCTCGGTGGATCTCAACGGAACATCTCATCCCTTCCCCACGGTGGTCAAGCGAGGTGGCACCATTCTCATTGCCGCCGACTACGTGGCCCGCTGGATGGGCTATACCGTCAAGACCGAAGGAAATTCCATCTACATCGCTACGAGCGAATCCAAACTTACGAAAGAGAAGGTACAGGACATGAGCGACCGCTATCAAATGTATCAGGACATCATCTACAACTACGATGACGTGGAGGCCGATCAGACCGGCGTGGGTCTGTACGAGAAGACCCCCTATGAGGACCGTTTGGTGGGCATCGCCTACACCACCTGGCATTCCCCCACCTTCACCAAGTGGGGCTCCGGCACCTGGGATCTTCCCATGGATGGCCCCTACTCCTCCGACGACCGTGATGTGATCTACAAGCACGGTATTCTGCTCCGCGACGCCGGTATCGACTTTGTATTCGTGGATTGGACCAACAACACCGACTACGACCCCGAAACCATGCGGGATACGCGCTCTGACTTCCGCATGATCGAGGAGGCCACCGACGCTCTGTTCGAGGTGTGGTCTACCATCGAGGGTGCGCCCAAGATCTGCATTTTTGCAGGCCCGGGTCACAACGGCATCGGCAGCGTGAACAACGGCAACCACCAGAAAAAGGTAGATCAGATCTGGCGCGACTACGTGGAAAAGTACCCCGATCTGTACTTCAGGTACGAGGGTAAGCCCCTGCTCATGTGCTACGGCGCCACCCCCAACCAGTACGGCGCGCGCCCCAGATGGACAGACGACCGCTTCACCATCCGTTGGGCCACGGGCTACGTCGGCCAGCAGGGCGGTCTGTTCGACGCGAAAACTCTCAAGTCCAACGGCTTCTGGAGTTGGGAGGAGCGCGGCGCGCAAACCTTTACGGTCACCAAGGACAGACGAGTCGAATGCATCACCTGCACCGCCTCCAGCCGTGCCCAGAGCAAGGAGGGAGAGCCCGGCTACATCCCCGCCTACGGCCGCGAGAACGGCATGACCCTCAAAAAGCAGTTCCAAAGAGCCAACGATTTGGGCGCAGGCATGGTCATTCTGATCTCCTGGAACGAGTGGACCACGGGCGAGCAGCCCTCGGTGGAGGTTTCCAAGGATCTGGAGCCCTCTCAGGTACACGGCACCTTCTACTACGACCTCCTTTGCGAGCAGATCAAGAAGTTCAAGGGGCAGATCGGTGTAAACACCGAGGAATAACCGCAACGCATGAAAGGCGCATCCCGAACGGGATGCGCCTTTTGTTTGCTATTCGGTTTCGTTTTCGTGATAGATCTCCTCCACACGCTTAAGATCCAGCACAAAGAACTGCCACACCAGATACGCCGTTGTGGCCACGGCCAGCACGGCGGTGAAGATCACAGTGGGGGTGTCCCACCAGGTTCCCGTGCCCAAGGTCGGCATCAGCGTGCCGCTGAAGTCGTAAACGGCGTGGAGCAGGACGCAAAGCCAGATGTTTCGGGTCTTCAGAAGAACCACCGAGCACATGGCGCCGATGAGGAAGGAGTAGCCGATCTGCAGGATCACGCCGATGCCCGCGCCCATGAAGGCGTTGATCAGGTGAACCCCACCGAAGACCGCCGAAGACAAAATCAGGCTCCAGAACAGCCCCTTGCGGGTAGCGTGGCGTTTCTCTGCCAGCATGAGGAAGATCACCCCACGGAAGGCCAGCTCCTCAAAGAGACCGATGGCCAGGCATTCCAGGGAAAACCAGACCCAGTATGCGGGGGCAGTATGGACGACGTAGGCATCCCCCCAAATCATGGAGAGAATGGGCATATTGTTCACCACCACAAGGAACGGCGGCAGAGTGAACAGGAGAGATTTCCAAAAGGGCTTTTGCAAGGGGTTCAGTACCCGATAGCCCTCGTGAAGCAGTAAAACCAGGAATACGACCGCGCCGATACTTCGGGTCAGGGTCATGCTGATGAGGGGCGCCAGCACGGGATCCTCCGAAAGCTGGGGCTTGGCGATTTCCAGATACAGCAAAATGGGAAGAGCGATACCAATGATGGCCAGGCAGGCCTTGCGGGGCAGGTAACTGCGGAGCAAGGGACGGCGGGGTGTCGGCGTATCAGTCATGGCTCTCTCCTTCGGCCGGATCGGTTTCGGCCGGATCGGTTTCGATCGGATCGGTATCGATCGGGGCGCCTTCGCCAACCTCCACCTCGGTTCCGGCGGGTTTCTTGCCGTCAACGTACAGTTCAATGCCCAGAAGGATCAAACCGCCTGCCAGCAGAAGCACCGAAATGAACTGGGAGGGGGTGAGGAAATCCACCACCGTCGCGCCGCGGTAGTCGTTTCGCATGAGCTCGGCCAAAAAACGCCAGCAAGCGTAGGCGATCATGTAGATGGGCATTTGATACTTCTTCCCTTTCTTGAACAGGATCAGAAGCAGAGCAGACAGGGCGAAGAGAAACAGCGCCTCAAAGAGCTGAACGGGGACGACCTTGTAGCCCAGCTGCACCATTTCGACGCAATACCAGGCGTCGCATTTCGCGCCGTAGCAGCAGCCCGCCATGAGGCATCCCAAGCGTCCAAATCCGTGGGCCACGGTAATGGCGGCGGGAGCGAGGTCCGAGACGGTACGGAAGTGACGGGTGTGGTAGCCGTCGCGGTACAGGAAATGTCCTGCCACAAAGTAGATGATGATGAACATGGCGGTACCGCCGATGAGCCCGCCGTAGAAGGTAGCGCCCGTATTTTGGACGATCTCGAACGTGCCCTTCGCCAGATAGTTATAGAAGGCCTGGAAGAGAACGGCAAAGCCGTAGCCCAGCACCACGGCGGCGATGGTATTGAACAGAATCAGATTCTGGAGCTTGGCCTTGAGTCCTCGCCAATCCGCCTGCAGGCGGATGAAGATCATGCAGACGATCACGCCTACCGACATGAGGATGGAGTAAAGATCCATGCCGAATATGATTTCATAGGGATACATGGGGTATCCTCCTTTTTCGACTTTCAACGAGCGGGCACAACCGTCCCGATCTGACATCTATTATACAGTATGATTATGAACGCGTGTTAAATATTTTGAAAAAAGTCCGAGGGAATCCTACGATTCCCTCGGAAATTTGTTATGATTCAAGCGATCAATCCTTCTTGCGAGCCACGAAGGCGGCAGCGGCCATCAGAACCGCGACGGCGGCCATACCGACGGTGGAAGCGCACCCCTCCTCGGCTACAGGCGTTGTAGCGGCGGGAGCCTCGGTATCGGTGGGAGCCGGGGTGTCGGCAGGAGCCTGGGTGTCAGCGGGAGCTTGGGTATCAACAGGAGCCTCCGTGTCAACAGGAGCCTGGGTATCGGCAGGAGCTTCGGTGGTCTCCCCACCGGCAGGATTTGCCTGGTTGGCGATCAACTGCTCCAGGAAAATCTGACCCTCGGCCGACAACGCGGCGGCGTGAACGGCGTTCGTGTTGTTGCTGTCGCTACCGGCATCGCAAACGAAGAGAACATCATTGATGACCAGCGTACGGGTAACGCGATCGCCGTAATCGGCGGGAACTTCAATGGTTGCAATAGTCTCGTAGGAGGTATCGTCCAGAACGACCACGGAGGAGCCGTCCTTCATACCGCACAGCAGATATGCACCTTCGTGCTCAACCGAGTAGATGCCCGCCATCTCAACGACGCCCACACAGGCAGAGCCGTCAGCGGCGATCTTCATGATGCCGTCCTTGCCCTCGTTGGCGTTGACAACCAGCCAGATAGCGCCGTCATCATCCACGTCCATATACTGGCCTTCCTTCAGGGTAAAGCCCTCACCGGCCACGGTGTTGGAAGCGGCGGAGAACTCAATCAGGCCGTTGTTTCCGAAATCCTTGTTCAGCGTAGGTTTGGCAGGATCGGTCACATCGAAGCAGTACAGTCCGTCGAAGTCGTAGTTGACCATGACGTAGCAGTAGTACTTGTCGCCGACCTTGGCTACATCAACACCGTTGACACCCACGTGGATACCGTTCGCGTCACCGGCCTCACCGAACTCGTAAGCCGCCTCAAAGGCAACCTCCTCCAGCGTACCGTCATCCTTCTGCTGAGCAATACCCAAGTTGACGACGTTATAGTTCTTGGAGAAGGCAAAGCCAACGTATACGTAACCGCGATCGTCAGCGGAAATACCCTTGGCGTAGGAGAAGGGGACACCGGAGTCACCGAATTCACCGTCGTAGTGGTAGTACAGGTCGGTCACCATGCACTTCTGGGTATCGTACACCACAACACCGCGCACACCGGAACCGCCATTCAAGGTACCCATGTACATGTAGCGACCATCGGGAGACATACCGAAACCGCGCATATTCACGGTGCTTGCCAGCAGCCAGTTATCGTCCGCCTCAGGCACTTCTTCCTCCCACCAAAACTCATAGTAATCTTCATTATGCTCGGAGTAGATGTTGCTGTCTGCCTGAATGACCAGAGGCTTGAGCTCGGCTTCCATCCAGGAGTTGTTGTCCACGTTGGCCGAAATTGCCGACGTGCCGGTAACAGCCAGGGACATGAGGAGTGCAACCGTCAAAAGACATACCAAAAAGCGTTTCATAAAGTGTCTCCTTTCGCATTGTGAGCTGTATTATTGTTCAGTTTTGCGTCTCCGCTTACTGATCGAATATCAGTATAGCATACGCTCTTGAAATGGTCACAGATAATTCATGAATTTTTTGTTAACGTTCAAAGGGATTACAAATCGTCAAAATCACCTTCGTCACCGCCGCTTCCGGGGAGGCCGTTGGCGCGGTACTCCATATACTGCTGCTTGGTGATGAGGACCTTACGGCCCTGCTTGGTGCCGGGATCAGGACCGACGAATCCCAGCTCCTCCATGCGGTCGATGATCTTCGCCGCGCGGCCGTAGCCCAGGTTCAGGGCGCGCTGAAGGGCCGAGGTACCGATCTTATCCTTCCCTGCGGCCACCTCCAAGGCCTCCCAGAACTTGGGATCCTCGGAATCCTTCTGACCGCCGCCCAGGCCGTCAAAGTCCTCGATGGACATCTGCTCACCCTTCTTCTTGCCCGCGGCACACTTGGCGGCCTCGACCTCGATCTGACGGGTGAAGGACTCGTCGAACTCGCCCTTCTCGTTGTTCTCACGGATGAAGGTGATGACGCGCTCCACCTCGCTGTCGCTGATGAAGGTACCCTGTACGCGCAGAGGCTTGGTGGTACCCACGGGAGAATACAGCATATCACCTCGACCGATGAGCTTTTCTGCGCCCGTGGAGTCAATGATGATACGGGAGTCGATGGCCTGCGTAACGGTAAACGCGATACGGGAGGGGATATTGGCCTTGATCAGACCCGTAATGACGTCGGTGGAGGGACGCTGGGTACCCAGGATCAGATGGATACCGGCGGCTCTCGCCTTCTGCGCCAGACGGCAGATGGCGGTTTCCACTTCGTTGGAAGCGGTCATCATCAAGTCAGCCAACTCGTCGATGATGATGATCATCTGGGGCATGGGAGGACGGGCAGGATCGCCTGCGGTGATCTCGTTGTAGCCCGCGAGGTTACGCACACCCACCTCCTCGATGAGCTCGAATCGGCGTTCCATTTCGTTGACCGCCGAGTTCAGGGCGCCCGCGGCCTTCTTGGGATCGCTGATCAGCGGGCAGTACAGGTGAGGCAGATCGCGGTAGACCGCGAACTCCACCTTCTTGGGGTCGATCAGGATGAGCTTGACCTCGTCGGGCTTGGCCTTGTAGAGGATACTCATGATGATGGAGTTGATACACACCGACTTACCCGAACCGGTGGTACCGGCCACCAGCAAGTGGGGCATCTTGTTGATATCCAGAATCACGGGACGGCCCGACACGTCGGCGCCCAGACAAGCGGCAATGCGGCTCTTGTGATTGCGGAACTCGGGGGTCTCCAGAATGTTACGGAAATATACGGTGGAGGGCTCGGCGTTGGGCACCTCGATACCCACGGCGGCCTTACCGGGAATGGGGGCTTCGATACGCACGCCTGCCTTGGCCAGACCCATGGCGATATCGTCCACCAGGTTGGCAATGGAGCGCACGCGCACACCCGAATCAGGCTTGACCTCAAAGCGGGTGATGGTAGGACCGCAAGAGCAGGAGATCTCGCGGACGCGGATGTGGAAGCTTTCCAGTACGTCGCGGAGCACCTGGGTATTCTCGGCGATCTCCTCCTCGTTGGCCTCGTAGCGGCTGCTTCCCTTGGTCAAGAGATCCACGGGAGGGAAGAGATATTCGCGAACGGGGGTTTCTTCGGTCTCCTCCACGGGCTCAACGTCGGTATGAGCCGAGGAAATGACCACTTCCTCCTCGGACAGTCCCGCCTCGGCAACCGCCGCCGTTTCGCTCTTGAGGATACGGACGGTAGCGTAGGGATCGTTCTTGCGTGCAGATGCTTTTTGAGGCTCGTTCTCGGCCGCTGTCACGACCTCGTAACGGACATGGGGTTTACCGGTGTCGATCTCATCGTCGTAGTCGATCTCCATGCTGTCTGCATCAGGATCCATATCGTCGGCGAATTCAGCGAACTCGTCGTCCTCATCTGCATCAGCCCCACGGCCGGAGTGCCGGAACGGCTTGGCATTTGCGGCTTTCGCTTTTTTGGAGGGCTTTTGCTCCCGCATCACGGGAACGTCCTCGGGCTCGGCGTCCATCTCCTCGCCGGCAGTAGCCGACTCGTAGAAGGGCAGACCCATGGGTTCATCGTCCTCGTCGGAATCCTCGGCAGCTTTATTACGGCGGGCTTTCTTGCCCTTTCCGCCGTCGGTACCGATCACCTCACGGGTGCGGGGATCCACCACGAGATTCTCGCCGTCCTCGGCGCCTGCGACATCCGCCGCGCTATCCTCGGCAAAATCTTCCTCCGCGTCATCTTCGTCAACAGACGCCTCGGCCGCGTCGGCGCCCTTTTTGGCCGACTTGCTCTTCTTTTCCTTCTTTTGTTCCTTTTCCTGCTTTTCCTGCTTCTCCAACTGTTCACGCTCCTCGCGGGCGCGGCGGGCGCGGTAGGACTCCTTGGGGGCTTCTTCTTCCTCCTCCTCGTCCTCCTCCTCTCTCATGGCGCGCTCATCGGCCGCTTTCTGCCACTGCGTCTTGATCAGACGACCCAGCTTGCCGAACACGTAACCCGGGGTCACGCCGATCAGGCACATGAGCAGGAGGGGCAGAACCAGAACAGCCAGCACGATGGTTCCGGCCAGCTTCAGACCCAGGTTCATCACGTAGCCCAGGAGACCGCCAAGAATACCGCCGCCGTCAAACTCCGCGCCGGCTTTATACAGCTCGATGGGAGAAACGACGTCTGCCAGGGACGAATCGTAGCAAGCAAACACGTGGATGACTGCCGAAATGAACAGCATCATGACCACCGACAAGAGCACCTTAATGAACAGAAGGCCTTCCTGGTAGCAACGCTTCCAGAAAATGACCAGATTGATCATCAGCAGGGGGATGAGATACGCCGCCCAACCCAAGCAACCGAACAGCGCCTGGCACATATAGTAGCCGATAAAGCCCATCAGATGCTCGTCGGGGGTATCCGCGTCTCCAATGGCGTCCAGGATGAAGCCCACGGCCAGGAACAAAGCAATCGCCACCAGTATGTACGGCAGGAATTGCTGTGTAAACGTATTCTTACGACGGATCTTGGCCTCCAGCTGGGGATCCTCCTGCTCGACGGCTTTGTTATTCTGCTTTTTCTTCGTAGGCTTTTTAGCGGCCGCCGTATCGGTCTTCGCGGGTGTACGCGTGCCGGGCTTGGTAGAGGCGGCGGTGGCGGTTACCGTACGGGAGGACGCGCCCTCTTTCTTGCTCGTCTGCGTCTTAGAAGACGTTCCCTTTTTCGTCGTTTGGGTAGTCTTGGGGGACGTCTTGCGGGATGCCGCGGTCTTTTCCGTCGAAGTTTTTTTCGAGGCATTTGTTTCGGCCATGTGTGACCTCCTTTGTTTTGACATTTTTATCCGAACACCGCGACGCATAGATCGAAGGAAGCAACGAACACTATGGTAAAGCCTGCTTTACAGCCCTTCGCTATACGGTCGCAGATATAATAATTCATTATATTATATCACAAATCGCGGTGAAAAGCAAGTCCGTTTTGTAAGTTTCTACGATTTTTTTGTGATATCGCACAAAAAGCATGCCAAAGGAGCCTTTTATGAGAGACACCCGCCCTTCCCATCCAGCCCCCTCGCTCCCGTGGATTCTTTGCGCTCTGACAGGGCTGGGCGCCGGGCTTCTCAACGGCCTTTTGGGGGCGGCGGGCGGCATCCTGCTGGTGGCGCTCCTTCCCCGCATAACACCCCCCGCCATGCTCTATCCGCCCGCGCGGCCGCTGAGCGACTTCCACGAGCGCCGTGACATTCTGGCCACCGCCCTGGCGGTCATGCTCCCCGTGTCGGCGGTTTCGGGGATGTTCTACTGGCTGGGCGGCATCCGCCCCTCCCCGACGATCTTGCTTTCCCTGATCCTACCCGCCGCGGCGGGCGGCCTCTTGGGCGCAAAGCTGTTGGCAAGAATCCCCAATGACCTGCTCAAAAAAATCTTTGCCGCCGTGGTGGTCATTGCCGGGCTTCGCATGCTGTTCTGACCCCGCAAAAAGGAGTTTCCCCATGTCCCCTTCCCTACTCGTAACCGTCATCGCCGCCTTCCTGGCCGCCATCCTGTCGGGGCTGGGCGTGGGCAGCGCCGGGCTGTTCGTCCTCTACCTGACCCTCGTCGCAGGCTATTCCCAGCCCGAGGCCCAGGCTTTGAACCTGCTTTTCTTTCTGCTGTCAGCGGGGGCCGCCCTGCTTTTGCACATTCGGGAGCGCAGAATCCCGTGGCGAGTCGTGGGGTTTCTCGTCGTCTGCGCCGTCCCCGGCGCCCTGGCGGGCAGTTACCTCGTCCGCGTGCTGGACGCCTCCGTCATCCGTAAGCTCTTCGGCGGGATGCTGATTGTCACGGGATTGCCCGCGCTTTTTGCCAAACGGGGGCGCAAGCTTTCCGCTACACGGCGCTGAAGGATCATATCGAGAACACCGTATTACCCCGAAAAAGGGAGATACGGTGTTTTTAAATGTCCGCATTTACTTCGATTTATCACAAATCTCCGCCGTCCATCTTGATTTTTCCCGCATTTTGTGTTATACTGAAATGTAAACCAAAATTCACACCGAAAGGAAGGTTTCATTCCATGAAATCCGTCCGCACCATATACAAGATCGGCATGGGTCCCTCGTCCTCCCACACCATGGGTCCCGCCTTTGCCGCCAAAACCTTCAAGGACACCCACCCCGAGGCCGATCGCTTCGAGGTCATCCTTTACGGCTCCCTGGCCAAGACGGGCAAGGGTCACGGCACCGACCGCGCCATCACCGAAACCCTATTCCCCATCCCCGCCGAGATCATCTTCAATACCAACGACGAAGTAGCCGCCGCCCTTCCTCACCCCAACACCCTGGATTTTATCGGCTACGCGGGGGAGATTGAGATCGGACGGATGCGCTTTCTGTCGGTTGGCGGCGGAGAAGTCCGTATGGACGGCGAGGAAAGCCGCTTCGCCCTGCCTCCCGACCTCTACAAAGAGGAGAGCTTCACCGAAATTGCCGAGATTTGCAAATCCCGCGGCATCCGCCTGTCCGACTACGTTTTCGAGCACGAGGACGAGGATTTCCCCGCCTTCCTATTGGACGTCTGGCACACCATGACCGCCGCCATCCGCGAGGGCCTGACCCACGGGGGCACTCTCCCCGGCGGTCTGGAGGTGGAGCGCAAGGCACAAAAGCTCTACAACCAGCGCCACATCGATGAGTCCCCCCAGACCCGCGAGAACCGTTTGGTCTGCGCCTACGCCTTCGCCGTCAGCGAGCAGAACGCCGACAACGGCGTTATCGTCACCGCCCCCACCTGCGGCTCCTGCGGCGTGCTTCCCGCCGTCCTCAAATACATGCAGGACAAGAACGGCTTTACCGACCGCGACGTGGTTCGCGCTCTGGCCGTGGCGGGTCTGATCGGTGACCTCGTGGCCACCAACGCATCCGTCAGCGGAGCCGAGTGCGGCTGTCAGGCCGAGGTGGGCCCCGCCTGCTCCATGGCCGCCGCCGCCCTCTGCGAGCTGTTCGAAATGGGCATCGACCAGATCGAGTACGCCGCCGAGATGTCCCTGGAGCATCACCTGGGACTGACCTGCGACCCCGTTTGTGGACTGGTGCAGATCCCCTGCATCGAGCGCAACGCCGTGGCCGCCATGCGCGCCATCAACGCCCTGTCCCTGGCCAACTTCCTCTCGGGCAGCCGTAAGATCTCCTTCGACCTGGTGGTGGAGACCATGTACCACACGGGCATCGACCTCTCCCACCTCTACCGCGAGACCTCCGAAGGCGGACTTGCAAAGCTGTATCAGCATCCCGCAAATTGAAATAACCCATTGTAGGGACAGGCGTCCTCGACTGTCCGCAATACGCCATATCCTGTAACGATTTTCGGGATGAAACACGGACAGTCCGGGAGGCCTGTCCCTACAGCCGTATCTTCGTTGCTTTCTGCCAACTCCCCATCTTTCATACCACTCAAAAGAAGGAGTCCATATGTCTCTCCCCACTCACATTACCCAAACCTACACAACCATCCTCCGCGAGGAGCTGGTGCCCGCCATGGGCTGTACCGAGCCCATCGCCATTGCCTACGCCGCCGCCATTCTCCGACATGCGCTGGGGACAGACCCCACCGCACTGCGGGTGGAGCTGAGCGGCAACATCATTAAGAACGTCAAGTCTGTCATCGTCCCCGCTACCGACGGCATGCACGGCATCGAAGCCGCCGTGGCCGCGGGCGTCGTGGCAGGCTGTCCCGACCGCAAGCTGGAGGTGCTCTGCGCCCTGAAGCCCGCCGACACCGATCGTATCCGCGGTTTTCTCGCGGTCACCACCCCTGTCGTCCGCGAGCTCCCGACCAATCACCCCTTCGAGCTGGTCATGACGGGGGAGGCCACCGTGATTGAGCAGGCCGTTACGGTTCGTGTTCATCTCATGGACCGCCACACCAACGTGGTAGCGGTGGAGCGAAACGGAGAAAATCTCACCGACCGCTACCTCTACGGGGAGACCCTGGTTCACACAGAGCCCGCGGATCGAACCCTCCTCAACGTGCAGGACATCATTACATACGCCGAGGAGGTGGATCTGGACGAGGTCAGACCTCTCCTGGAACGCCAGATTGCCATGAACATGGCCATCGCCGAGGAGGGACTCCGCAGCGAGTACGGCGCCTCCATCGGACGGCTCCTGTACAACGGCGGCCACTGCGACCTCCGCACCAAGGCCCGCGCCTACGCCGCCGCAGGCTCCGACGCCCGCATGAACGGCTGTGAGCTTCCCGTCTGCATCATTTCGGGCAGCGGCAACCAGGGCATGACGGCCTCGGTTCCCGTAGTGGTCTACGCCCGCGCCTGGCATACCGACGAGGAGACCCTGCTCCGCGCCCTGCTGGTGTCCAACCTCATTACCGTCCATCAAAAGACCGGCATCGGTTGTCTCTCGGCCTACTGCGGCGCCATCAGCGCAGGCTGTGGGTGCGGGTGCGGCATCTGCTACTTAGCCGGCGGTCGCTACCGTGAGATTGCCCATACTCTGGTCAACGCCGTGGCCATCCTGTCGGGCACCATCTGCGACGGAGCCAAGGCCTCCTGCGCCGCCAAGATCGCCATGGCGGTGGAGGCAGGCATCATGGGCTACGACATGATGCGCTCGGGTCGCCAGTTCTACGGCGGTGACGGCATTGTCACCAAGGGCGTGGAGAACACCATCCGCAACATCGGCCGCCTGGCCAGAGACGGCATGAGCGAGACCGACAGAGAAATCATTCGCATTATGCTGGGGGAGTGAGAGTGCGCATATGGGGGGGACTTCTTGGAAGAAGGTCCCCCCCCCCCCCCCC
>JAZRFR010000135.1:0-2444 GCA_045643785.1 Eubacteriales bacterium
GAGCTTGGCGGTGACCACGTCACACACGTCAGACAGAGCCACCCAGTCGCCGAAGGAGCAGAGACGGTCGGTGCCGCGGGCACGGACGTAGGCGCAAGCCAGAGGAGACTCGTCGATGCCCTCAATATCCTCGACGAAGCAAGCCTTTTTCAGAGCCGCATCCAGGGGCAGACCCACGGCGGCGGAGGTGGGGGACACGTGCTTGAAGGAGGTAGCGGCGGGCAGACCCAGAGCTTCCTTCAGCTCCTTGACCAGCTGCCATGCGTTGAAGGCGTCCAGGAAATTGATGTAGCCGGGGCGGCCGTTGAGCACCGTGATGGGCAGCTCACTGCCGTCCTTCATGAAAATGCGGGAAGGCTTCTGGTTGGGGTTACAGCCATATTTCAGCTCGAATTCTTTCATATCGGTTATCTCCTTCAATTATGCATTCTTGTTGACGATTCTGGTCTCGGTCTCGCCGCTCTCCAGATCAATGTAGCGGGCGAACAGGGACACCTTGTTGTCCTCGTTGAGGTTCGTCCAGATCAGGTCGGTCAGGGCGTCGATGTCCATATCGGGCAGCTCCAGAGTCTTGGGCTCGCCCTCGAAGGAAGGCAGGGGGTTGCCGTCGCAGTTGTAGGTGTGAATGAACTTGGCGCGGCCGCACAGAGGATTGGAGTAAGCGTAGGTAAAGCGCTCGCAAGAGCTGTCGTCGCCCTCGGCGCTCTTGAGGATGGACATGGCGAAGTTCATCTCACCGTTCTCGCGGTGGATGATACCCGAGATGCGGGGGGTGAAGTTGGGCTTGTCATCCTCGAACTCACGGGTGCGGAGAGCCTGCTCGAAGGTCATCTGCTTGTCCATGAGATTGTAGATGGTGTCGGTCTGATCACCGTGGGTGACGATGGTCTTGTTGCCCAGCACGCGGACGGGGTAGTAGATAATGAGGTGGGGGTCCACCATCTTGGACTCGTCGAAAGCCTTGGTGCGCATGGCGTCGCCCTCGGCCACGAACACGCGGTTGCGGCTGTTGACGCTGCGACCCATGATGAAGTAGGCGGTGACGGCCTTCTTACCGTCGGGAGACTTACCGATAATGATGCCGCGGCCGTGGTAGGCCAGGGAGTTCAGCTCATTGACAATGGTATTGACCTTCATGTTTATGCTCCTTTTTTCAAATGTTATGGGTAGGGGGCGGCGCCTTCGACGCCCCGTTTGTATCATGTGCTTCTTTTTTGCGGGACGTCCGGGGGCCGTCCCCTACGGACATCGGTTAATCTTTGACCAGAACCCGATTATTCTCCACCGTAATTCTGTCCTCGCAGAACAGCTTCACGGCCTCGGGAAGGATCTTCCACTCGGCCTCCTCCATGATGCGGCGCTGCAGAACCTCGGGGGTGTCATCCTGCTTGACCTCTACGGCCTTCTGCAGGACGATGGGTCCTGCGTCGCACTCGGGGGTGACGATGTGGACGGTGGCGCCCGACACCTTCACGCCCTTGGCCAGAGCCGCCTCGTGGACGTGGAGTCCGTAAAATCCCTTGCCGCAGAAGGAAGGAATGAGGGCGGGGTGGACGTTGAGGATCTTATTGGGGAAGGCCTCGTAGACCTGCTCGTCGATGATAGTGAGGAAGCCCGCCAGCACCACGAGGTCGATGCCCTCGGCGGTCATTTCATCCGCCAGAGCCTTGGAGTAGGCGGCGATGCTGTCGTAGTCCTTGCGCGCCAGCACGCGGCCCTCGATGCCCGCATTGGCGGCTCTCTCAAGAGCATACACACCGGGCTTGGAGGCGATGACGAGGGTGATCTTCCCTGCTCCCAGATCGCCCCGCTTTTCGGCATCGATCAAGGCCTGAAGGTTGGTGCCGCCGCCCGATACGAGGACGGCAATCTTTTTTTGCTGTGCCATAGGTCGTCCCTCGGATCAGACGATCTCGATCTGAGAGCCGCCCAGCTCCTCGGCGGTGACGATCTCACCGATGAGGTAAGCGTCCTCGCCATTGGCGCGGAGGATCTCCAGAGCGGTCTCCACGTCCTCGGGAGACACCACGATGCTCATACCAACGCCCATGTTGTAGGTGTTGAACATATCGCGCTCGGGGATGTTGCCGGTCTTGGCGATCAGGTCGAAGATAGGCAGAACCTTGACGTCGGCGCGGCGGACGCGGGCGCCCAGGCCGTCGGGAATGCTTCTCGGGATGTTCTCGTAGAAGCCGCCGCCGGTGATGTGGGAGATGCCCTTAACCGTCACCTTCTCCAGCAGAGCCAGAACCGACTTGACGTAGATCTTGGTGGGGGTCAGCAGGGTCTCACCGATGGACTTACCGCCCAGCTCGTCGCAGGGGGTGTACAGGGAGGGAGGATTGTTGTCGATGTCGAACACCTTACGGCAGAGGGAGAAGCCGTTGGAGTGTACACCGGTGGAGGCCAGGGCGATGACGATATCGCCTGCCTTCATGGTGGTG